>NZ_SNMT01000006.1:0-255203 GCF_013350575.1 Salmonella sp. SG203 | reverse complement strand
GGCGTATTCGCTGGCGTAGCGGATGGCCTCATTCACCACCGCCTCATCAGGCTGTTCCGGCAGCGCCTGTGTGACGGAACGACCTGACATGTCGCAGGTCAGTTCAGTGAGCTGCTGGCGCGGCAGCACCTTCATCACATCCTCCGGGGTGCAGTACATTTACGCCCCCCACATCACCTTCAGGGAGGCTCCGGCAGCCGCTGCGGCCGTCACAGCCACACCGACGCGGGCCGGTGTGCCGGTGGTCTCCAGCGGAATGACGCAGCCGTTTTCATCCGACTGCAGCGGCTCACCGGCAGTGACTGCCGCACCGGCTTCGGCGGCGATAATACCCAGTACATTGACGGACACCGCATCCCCCACGGACGCATCAACCTCGGCAATACCGAACGCGAGCGCGCCTTTGGTGCAGGTTTTACCGTCATAGCCCACCAGTCGCTGTTGTACCAGTGCACCGGTGGCCACCACAGTGGTGGCCAGGATGACCTGTTGCGTTGTCATAATTACGCCCCCTTCAGGTTGGTCATGATGTAGCCCGCGTCACTGCCCACCACCGCCATTTTGTAGATATCGGTGTAGCGGGAGTAGGTGATTTTGCCGCCCTCGCCGGGATAAGTGTCGGCAATCGGCATACCGTTTAACTGGAAGGTATAACCAAACGACGGCTCGTTCTCGTCGCCGTTGTCACCCGCGTTCTGCGGACCGGAGACGTAATACAGCATCATATTGTCCTTCCAGATATCGACAGTCTTCGCCTTCGCATCCTTTTTATCGTTATCCTCAAGCCGTACCGGATAGCCGATAACGATATTTTCAATCTCGAAAATATCTTTCATCAGCTCGATGGTGATGCGCTTGCGCTCGTTGGCACCCATCACTTTCTGCAGGGCCGGATGGAAGCGCAGCAGCGGAAGAACGCTTGCCCCCATCACCATCAGGTTCGGGCGCAGGCCAATGGCGTCACGTACCACATCCATGCCATCGGATACATCACGTACCGGATCACCCTTGCCATCTTTCCAGCTGTCGGCGGCGGTGAATTTACGCACAGAGTCTTTCAGGTACAGCGAGGTGTTCTGCGCCATCGCAGCCGCCGCCACTTCCTGACTTAACAGGATGCCGTTACGGGCGCGTTTGATGGCCTTCGCCTGCTCGCTGAACATCGACTCGTGCTGTTCGCGGTAGTCCACCGGAACGGCCAGATCGTGTTCATCGAGAACGATATCCACCGTACCGGTCTTTTCACGGGTGGCGATGTTACTTGCGCCCCCCATGGCGCGCAGGGTCTCGTAAGTGGCGAACACCCCCTTACCAAAGGTCGGCACCTTCGCGCCTTCCTTTTCCATCCCGACGCGCGGGAAGATGAACTGGCTGATGAACGCTGCATTTTTATAGCCACGCGCAACACTGGTTAATACCGGGTCGGCAACGCGCTTGCCTTTTAAGTAGTCAGACATGGTCTCTCCTTACATCAGGCGGGCAACTGCCGCCTCGTAGGTAATGTTTTCAGCCTTCGCCAGCGCCACCGCTTTCGTGTGCAGCTCAAGACGGTCCGGGTCAGCTTCAGCGAACTCAGCCGGAATGGCGCTGCGGTCGGTCCTGTCGCCGGTGGCCACCTCGCCAAAGTCAAGCAGTGGCCGGGCTTTTGCCAGTTGCGCCTTAAACGCCTCAACCAGCGGCTGCTCGCTGCCGTTCTCACTGAAGCTCACCGGCGACTCACCGCTGCCAAGTGCATCCAGTACGGCAACCACAAGGTTTTTTCCGGCAGGGGCCAGACGCGCGTCACTGATCAGACTGTCGGCAAACGCCACACTGGCGTTGTGACGTTCGGTGGCCACACGCTGTGCCTCGGCTTTATTGTGTTCATCAAGCTGGCGCTTCAGGTCGTCATTCTCTTTCTGAAGTTTCGCCTGTAACTCTTTTTCCACGGCGGTATCCTCCGGTGGTGTGGGGGCCTGATGCTCAGGCGGGGGTTGAATAACCTCGTCTGCCGGTATCCCGGCAGGGTCAGAAAATGCGGGGTCCACTTCGGTTGTGGTGGTACGGGCGGCATCATCACGCAGACTGTCAATCATGTAGTCCGGCACCACGCTGTCGGCTTTCTCCAGCCCGAACTGGCTGATAATAAAATCCCGGATGCGCGAGAACAGCGACGCGGTGGTCTGCAGACTCCAGTCGGCAAACTCGACAACCCCTTCCTCATCTTCTGCAAAGGACACGGGCTTTAATCCCTTGATGGCGGGCGGCTGCGCACCGAGAAATCCCACGTGGCGCAGGTAGTATTTGCCCGGCGTCGGGTTGCCGGGTGAGTCCGGGCAGTAAAAGGAGGCTGACACTTTGCTGTAGCGCCGGTTTTTAACCAGTTCAGCAAACTGCGGATCGATATCGCGTGGTTCCGCCTTGAGGCCGTCACGGTCTTTTTTAACCGCACCGACCCAGGCATAAGACGGCGCATCGGTTTTCGGATGCCCGACAACGACCGGCGCTTCATGCAGGGCCGGGTTGTAGCTCTGTGCTATCTCGTTTAAGTCGGCATCGCTGAAATTAATGCGCCGCCCGTGCATATCGGTATGCGTACCGGCACGAAAAATATGGATCAGGTTCATGAGTGACTCCCGTTGTTTTGGTCACGATAACGGGAGGGTGTGGCGATGACTTTTAAAGGACTTTAAAGAATAACGTTCAGCGCGAAGGTGAAAAAAAAGAAAAGGACAAAACGGGGTGACCTCTTACGCCGGAAAGCGGTCATAAAGGTGTTTATAAACGTTTATGACCGCCCCCGGCGTCAGTGGACGGGGATTTTCCCACCCGGCAATCAGAACGCCACACAGGGCGTCTCACGGACGCGCGGCGTTCTGCAGATATTTCAGCGCACTGTCGAGCAGTTTCTGCTCCACGCCGTCCTGCAGGGTACCGTCCGTGTTCACCGGCAGGTACGGACGCGCCGGATAGTCTGCCGTGTGGTCGCGGGCCGTCTGTGAGAAGTTGCTGTGCGCTTTTTTCACGAAGCGTCTGCCGACCGTGCCGTCCTTGCCCTGTTTAAAGTACACCTCCCGGTTCTTACGCTCAACCCTGCCGCCCAGCTGATGAATCCGGGCATATTCCACATTCGTTCCGATAACGGCGCTGTGGGCGTCGTAGTCCGTGGTGATACTGCGGCGCAGACGCCCGGTATCGGAGAGTGTCATCCCGTCCCGCTTCTGCGCTGCCAGTGACGGCACCCACGGCGGGCGGCCTTCTTCCTCAAAATTAACGGCGGTTTCGGTCGCCAGCGTCCCGGCAATGGCCCGCATCAGCGGCGTCATGTCGGTTCCGGCAGCGGCGAGGCCTTTCAGCGCCAGCCGCAGCGGGCCGTCCTTTACGGTAAGCTGCATCATGTTCTGTTTCACTGCAGGCCTCCTGTGTTCCCCAGCTCACGCTGCGCGAGAGCGGCCAGTGTGCCACCGTATTTCGCGAGATCAGGGCGGTACCCCTGACCGGGATTATACGACCAGCCCACATCCGGGCTGACAACAATACTGCCATTACTGATGATGTCACGCATCCGGTATGTGGTCACCGGCTGCATCTCGCCGGTCTTCTCACTGACGAGGCGCAGTGTCTGTCCGAGCGCGCCGGTGCTGTCCCGGATTTGCAGCCCGCGCAGGGTGGTCTCCGCCTGCGTCAGGGCAATCACGCTGCAGCGGCAGCGCCAGCCGTTCGGCGGGTAAAACGCATCCCAGAACGGATCGTCGCAGCGAAACACCAGGCCATGCATCGCCAGATGGGTTTTGCGGGTATGGCTGTCCCGGATGGCGACATACATCCAGTAAGGCCGCTCTGCGGCGTTCTCCTTCTGTTCCGCCCACCGACCGGCACTGTAAAGCGTGTCCATATTGGTGCGAAAGATGGTCTCCAGCCGCCACGGGCTGCCCTGATGTACCTCTTCCTCTTCGCCGGTAACCGGGTTAACGGCCGTGGTTTTTCCCCACCATCCCTTCGCTTTCAGTACCGGCGTCAGCTCTTTCGCAAACCATTTCCCCGTTTTTCCCTCCGCCAGCGCCTGCTCCAGCGCCCGGCGGATATCCTCCAGAATATCCATACGGGTAAGCTTTGCCACGGTAAAGGCTTTCGTGTGAGCATCCTGCCACATATCCTCCCAGTCCCAGGTGATGTTGTATCCCTTGTTTTTCAGGTACGCGATGGCGCGCGCCGGGGGCAGCCCGAACAGCGCGGCCATGTCCTGGTTATTCAGTGGTTGCATGGAGACGCCCCATAATTTTTGCCACAAACATCACGCGGGCAAGCCGCTCCGTCAGCCCGTCGGCGTCCATCTGTGGGTACAGTTCAGCAAGCTGTCCCATCAGCTCCGACGGTGAGAGGCCGTCGCTGACTGCATCAAGCAGGGGTTTCAGCATCACCATCAGTTCCCGTGTCATGACGCCGGTCTGCAGCAGCTGATCCAGCGCCTTATCCAGTTCATCCTGCGCGGCAAAATCGCGTTGTGCGGCACTTTCAGCAAAGGCCAGCGACACAGGAAGGTGTGCGCCTGCCGTGTCCGGTGGCAGCGGCATTCCCTGACGTGGCAGCAGGTCGCCCGGCTGCAGGCCGTACTCCCGCTGGTAATACTGCTCACTGAAAAAGCCTGCCGTCTGCGACAGTGTCAGGTCGCGCTTCGCCTGAGTATCGTCAATGGTTTCCTGCTCCCACAGGTTCCAGACCGGCACAGGTACATCACCGAAGTTCAGCTCCACGGCATACCGCAACACCTGATTGATGGCACCGGCGACGATGGTTGCGTCACCGTCGCGGATATCATTCGCCACCTCAAGCCCCGCCTGAGCGGAGGCTTTGTTGGCATCAGCCTCCGTGGTCTGGTTCTGGCCCAGCAGCGCAATGGAGATTTCCGCGCGGGCCATGGCGATCATCTGCTGAAAAATACCGCTGGAGCCCGCCTTACCCATGGCCTCCTTAATTTCCACCGAGCTGTCATCCGGGATGACGGCCACTGCGTCCTGGACCATCTTCTCCAGCGCACCCATCAGTTCATCAACACTGCCTTCGTTCTGACCGGCCTTGTGTTTACCCACCACCCATGGCGTGGCGTACTTCTCGACAAAGGTCATCCAGAACTTCCAGGCGTGCTTTTTAAAGAGTGCAGGCCAGAAGCACATCGACAGGTCAGGGAAACCGTAGGGATTGTCGTAAGTCGCATCCTGTGCCGGGCAGATAAACTTATAGTCCGGCAGCAGGATACCCCCGGCCGGGCCGCTGTTTCCCCGGAAGCGCAGCTGGTTGTCGGTATCAAAGGTGAACCACTCCGGCGGCTTGGTGACAATGTTACTGACCGTGAACCGGCCATTGTCTTTCGCCCACATCAGTTCAGCAGGCTGGTAACCAAAGAGCGGCGCATCCAGCAGACCACCGATGATGGCGTCCATATTCCACGAGGCCATCATGTCTTTTAAAAACCCGCAGACCGGCGTGTCGGTATCGCCTTCATTGAACCCGCGCTCAAGCGATTTTACCGCCGACTTGCGACGACGAATGGCCCCACCGACCACAGGATCGGAGCGCATGTCGCGGTAGGCACGAATATCCTGGCCTGTGGCCTTCAGTATCGGATCGGGATTGGGCAGCATGCCGAGGAAAGATCCAAATCCCCAGGCGGTGTTACCGCGTGAGGCAATCTCATCGGTCAGGCGGCGTTTGTCGCGTTCGGCAAAGCTGACATACTTCGTCGGTGAAACATAGATACCCTTAGCCATCAGTACCCCCTCAGAATACCCGGTACGCGACGTGCGCCGCGTGAATACACTCTCGTCGGACCGGTGTCGGTTCCGGCGGCGTTCAGCGCCAGAAAGCACGCCCACGTCCGGTCGGCGTGACCTGCAGCGTCGCTTTCCGCCACGAAGCGGGGCTGGCCCGTGGGGCCGGAGACCTTCTGCAGCCTGTGCAGGTCGCTTCTGAGCGCTGTATCGCCCATCGGGATACGCAGTTTCCGGTCCTCAAACGCCTCCTTGCCCCTTGTTGCCAGCGTCAGCTTACTCGAGGGGGTGAATATCACCCCTTCCACGCGGAACTCCCCGTGACGCCGCTTCGCATCCTCCACTGGCTTCTCACCCATCCCGGTCTGGTCCATGCAGCAGCGCAGCACGCGGTAGCGGAAGAACACGTCGTCCAGCAGCGCGTCCTGTTCGGCAAAGGTGGCGCGTTTGCGGATGATGATTTCCCGCACCCAGAACACGTCACCCACCTGTTCCAGCACCCAGATAACAAACAGGTCGTGACGAATACCGATATCCACGCCCACATAGCAGGGGCCACCTGTATAGTGCTGCGGCAGACCCGCCATATCATGCTCGACGCCGTCAATCAGGTCGTAGGACAGCCACGCACTGGCCTCATCCAGCCACTTCAGCTCAAACTCCTGCGCCCACGCATCATCGTCATTGAGCGCCAGTCTCATCTCATCAATATTGCGCGGCAGACCATCAGCCACCGCGCGGTAAATATCTACCGTGTGGCGCGACCAGATGGCGTCCAGCGCCTTATCGGTCATCAGCTCGTAGAACTTGTTACCCTTGCCGTTGGGGGTGGAGGTGACACGCAGTTTGTAGCCGTTGGAAATCACCGGGAACAGCGCCGTCCAGATTTTGCGGCTGTCAGCGTGGAAAGCGAACTCATCCAGAAAAACGTTGGCAGCAAAGCCGCGCGCGGTATCAGGGTTGGCAGGCAGCGCGGTGATACGGGAACCGCCCGGCAGAACCGCTTCCAGCATGGTATAGCGCTCGCCGCTGGCGGCGTGGTAATAGCTCTCGACTTCCTGTGCCACCATGCTGTACGCCTGACAGTGTTTTTTAACGCCTTCCTCCATCGCCTCTTTGGCCTGACGCTCCCCGCGCGACAGGATCACCCAGCGGGTACGACCGCCGCTGGCTTCCACCTCAAAGCAGTCGTCAACCAGCTCCAGCGTGGTGGTGAAGGTCTTTCCCGTCTGGCGGGCAAACATGCCAATCTTGAAGCGGGCGCGGTCGAGGAACCATGCCTGCTGGTAAGGGTGCAGATGAACGGCGGCGCTCATGACACAATCCCGTAAATCTGCTCGCGAACCAGCTTCAGTGTTTCAAGGCTCAGACGACCATCGCCGCTTTTGGCCTGACGCTCCAGTTCATCCATTTTGGCGTCCAGCCTGTCACGCACATCCAGTTGGAACTTTTTCAGGTTCACGGAGGCGCGTGTCAGGGTGGCGATGTTTTTTGAAGCGATCGCCAGCAGTTTTGCGCGCTTCTCGTTTTCCTTCGGGTCGTCAGACTTCACCGCGCTCAGACGCATGAACATATCAATCATCTCAGTCTGGATCAGCGTCATCAGACCACCGGAGCGGTCGTCAGCGGCATCCTCCGCCTCGCGGGCCATCAGTCGCGCCGCCTCGGTGGCCGCACGTACGCGCGCCAGCTGCTGTTCCATTTTGTAGCCAAAGCGCTGCAGGCTGGAGCGGGTGATCACAAATCCTTTGTCCTTCAGCAACGCCTCCAGCTCGGCGTAGCCGGTGAAGTTACGCTCGGTCAGTGCGCGCTCCAGCCAGCGCCTGACCTCCTGCGGCAGCACATCCAGTGAACTTTTGCGTCCCATAATCATTCACTCCAGTATTTGTCCGGGCGGGCGATACCCGGATCGCAGGGAATGGTGTACTCCACGAGGTCAATGCCAACGCGGGTCAGGTCGGCAAACCACATGCCGCTGGGTTGTTTTGTGATTTCAATAAGACGCCGGTCGCTCAGGTAATCCAGCTCCTGACGCACTTCCAGTTTTGTGGCGTCCGGGTAAATGGAACGGGCAACATCAAACAGCAACTGCTCACTGGCGGTGTACGGGCGCGATTTGTTGAGCGCAACCAGCAGACTCCAGCGCAGGGACTCGCGTCGAACGCGGATAATATCAGTCATGTTAACCTCTCAGATTTTGTTGATTCTGAACGTTGCCGAGCTTCTCGTAGACGGCGTCGAGCTTGGCTTCAATCACCGTCTGCCCGCGTATGTAATCTTCACGGCGAACGTAGTCGACCGGGAGTTTTGCTTTAAACTCCAGAAATTCACGTTCCAGGTCATTCCAGCGGGAGGCCGTTTCTTTTACTGTCTGCTCCAGCGACGCGAAACGCGCCGCCTGACGGGCTTCGGCGTTGCCGAACAGCCAGCGGGCCAGCCCGCAGATAGCGCCGATAAAGGAAATCAGGAACCCGACCAGCGTCCAGAACTCCACCTGTATGGTCATTGATGTAATCCTTCGATGTAATCCAGCAGGCCGTTTACCTGCTCACGCCAGACGCGGCACTGTCGGGCATTGTCGGTGACGTTGGCGAGGACGTCGGCCTGGCTGACGCCTGAGTCGCGTAACCGGGCGAGAGCGGTATCAGTGGTTCCGGTCGCCTGGCCAGCGCTGGCGGAACCGGCGGCAGCGGACATTCCACCGTCACCGGCGCTGACACCGAGGGCGGCGTTGTACTGCTGCACGAAGCCGCGAGTAAACACGCACTTAACGGGATGGCTCTTGCCAGACTCATCCACCCAGCGACGGGTGACGTCCGCAATCTGTTTTTTAAGGTCAGCATTCTCATGCTCCAGCTGTTGTTTTTTTGCCTGAAAATCTGCATCTGCTTTGTGTGCGGCTGCGACCTGATCGTTATAACGACTAATGATGGTCATCAGCGTTTTATTCTGCTGTTCGGCACTCCTGAGCCTGTACGTATCAAACTGCGACTGCAGCTGTGCCAGCGCTTTATCACCGTCACGCTGCGCATCAAGATGTCCGCTGCCGTATCCCTTAACCCACACCCATCCGAGGAGCACCGCCACAACCAGCAGTAACAGCAGGTCACCCCACGGAATGCGTTTCAGCCATTTAGTCCACACAGCTTGCTCCTCCCCATGACAGGTAACGCGGGGCAAGCGTATGCAGAATGCGCTGCGGGTAGCGGCGGTTCTCCCGCCAGTTAGCCGCACTGCGCCCGGCATTCACCGTTTCCACCGCGCCAAACCATCGCGCATCATCCAGCCCGCGCGAACGTGCCAGCCTGCGGTCACGGCCCACCCAGCCCGGACCGCCGTTATAGGCCGACAGCGTCATCGCCATACGTTCGCAGCCGTCAGGAACGGCCACGCGCTGCCATAACCAGCGGTCATAGCTGACCAGTGCCCGGATGGCCCAGCCGGGGTTATACGGTTCACGGGAAGAGAGCGCCGGGAAAATACCGGCAATCCAGTCGGCGGTGGACGGCATAAACTGCGCCAGTCCCTGCGCGCCGACCGGCGAACGGGCGGCGGGATTCCAGCCGGACTCCTGATGCAGCTGTGCGGCAAAGTCGGCGACCGGGGCATTCAGCCCCCAGTCCACGCGGGCAGAACGGATCACATCACTGCGGTATTTGAGGGCAGCGGTCGGTGGTTCAGCGGCGTTCGCCTGCGAGAAGAACCCGCCGCACCAGAGCAGCCAGGCCATAAACACCACCCACAGCACATGGGCAATAAATTCAGAAACCCTGTCTGTCATTTTTTTCGTCCGGATAATCAGCCTGCACATCTCGAAACCGGTTCCCAGCAGCGTCAGCATCACCCAGACAATTTGCGGCCAGTGAAGTGTCATGGTCATAACCCCATCGCCACAGCCAGACACACCGCCGCAACAATGATGGCGCGACGGATCAGGGTGGCCGCAAAGACCATGTGACAGCCCACCTCAACCGGATAACGCCCGATATCCATTAGCTGCGGAACGTGGCGCTGAAACTGCCCCGGACGGGCTTTAGGGAACAGCGAACGGTCAAGCCAGTACCCCAGCACGGCAGCGAGCGAAATGAGTGAGAGCTTGTAAATCACCACCGGCAGCTGCTGCGGTGATACCACCGCAATCACCAGAAACATCACGGCAGCAGCAACCAGCCAGCCCCACAGGCGCGGGCGTGGTGCAGTAGCCACAAAACGGGAAAGGCGTTTGAGTTTTTTCATTGAATGCGTCTCCTTGAATGATGGAGACAGCATTGCAAAACGGGGTTTAAATCGCTTTTAAAGGGCTTTAATAGTGGCGGTAAATACCGGCGTGCAGGATGGAGGGGAACTTACCAGAAGAGGATAACGCAATGACGAAGACATTAAACCCCACCATCACTGTTACCGTATCAGGCCCGACAGGTTCAGGCAAAAGTCGCGTACTGGCAGTGATTGCGGATGTACTGAAGCTCATCCACAGCGACTGTATTATTGACGCGCCTGACGTGAAAGCGGAAAAGGAGATGTGCGGAGATGATCATACTGCCTGGCACAAGCCACGCAGCGGCACCCTCTTTAAGCTGGAAGAGATAAATCACCCCATCAACACAGGGCGCTGCATTGCCACCCCGATGACAGTCGAAGACCTGCGCAGCCGTACCGTGACACAGGGAGCCACTGCACCGACAGGCAGACGTCGCCACATGCGGGACATGAGCCCGGAGGAAGCGCTGGAATGGTTTGCGCAGTACGGATTTACGGATACCACCGGTCACGCCCTGCTGAGGTGCGAGGACTTCCGGGAACTGCTGGCGCTGGCACTGAACGCCGACACTCAGTCCACCAGGGCCATCACCGCAGCGGACCTGCATGACCGTCCTGTACCGCCACACATTCAGGCACTGATGAGCAAACTCGGCATCTCGTTTGAAGCGTATCAGGAAACCGATCTCCAGCCGGTTGTTGACCTGGTGAACTGGGCGCTGACAACCCCACCAGTCCCAGAGCAAAAACAACAACCAGACGAGCAACATGATCAACGGACAATACCATTCACCCCGGAAGGGACGGTTCGCAGGGTTGCCGAACTGGTCGATCAGCAAATAAAGGGAAGCATTGACCCGGTCACTGCCCGCGCAATCTGGTACAACGTAACAAAAGACGGAGACGTTACCCGTCTGGCAAACCACCTGGCCTTTGCGCTTAACTACGCGGTTGACCGCTGCCATCATAAAATTATGGCAAGAGGCATCAACACACACGGTATACCTGAAGCCCTCCCGGAACAGGAGCGGCAGGCTGAAAACATATCGCATATTTATATCAGCGTCATATCACAGCTCTATGGCAAAACCGATATGGTCCGGGCATATAAATTCTGGCAAAAAACACTGGAAGCGATGAAAGACGATAAATCACTGCTGGTTGAAATACTGATCCAGGCGATTGCCGAAATAAACAATCAGCAGGATATGGCGCAATAACTCAATACTTTTTGAGAATGTCAGTCATAACTCTTGGGTGACCACTACGAACAGGGATATCTGGTCGCCCGTTTAAATACACCCCCTTGTCATGCCCGCACGCCGGGCACTCACAAAAACCCACATCATTAATTCTGAGTACCTGTTTTTTATGCGTGGAATCCCAGCAGGTCTGACACAGGTAATGTAATTTTTCCTCATCGTCAGTAATAAACCGGTAGGCCCAGAACCCTGCCTTTTTACTTAGCAGATGCAACTCGTACTGGCTAATCTCATTAACTTCAGACTCCAGTACACTTTTTTCCTGTAGTAGTTGCATGTACTTTTCATACAAATCAACGTACTGTTCCTGAGCACGGGTTATTTTGTCCAATAAGGCAATCTTCACCTTGGTCAGCTTTTGTTCATCCCGGAGACTGATTGCATCAGCCAGCATGGCTTTAATTTCTGAGTACATATTCAGATTCATTTTAACGTCCTTTAACACTCCATCTCTTAACGTAAAAGAGCGACCTGCCGGGAGGTGCCTAAACCACCGGCAGGTCATCAACCCACAACTCTCACCTGTGAGCCAACCTGTGTTCTTCCGCTCTCGTCAGAGAGGCAAGCGGTCATTTTTTATTTTGCTCTTTCAGTCCGTCAAAAAATTCAGGTTTTACCAGGAAAGGTACGGTACCGTATTTCATTAAGGCATCTACGGACACATCTGATAACCTGAATGCCAGATCATCATATTTGCTAAAGTCCACGTTAGCCACCAGGGCGGGGGTATCCTTCTGCACATATACGCCAAGCAATGTCACGGCAGGCGGGAGAGGCTGACTTCCTTTTTTTACATCAACCGTAATGTTGAAGTTAAGCTTATCCGGCATATCGGCTTCCGCTGTTTTAATACGTGAAATCAACTCACGTTTAGCCCCAATACCTGCCACGATATTTCCATCAGAGAATAGGTAAAGATCATCTTTGAATGGCGCATTCTTTTGCCTTACACCAACAGATACCGGGACCTTGAAGTGAGCAAATGAGTCAAAAGATTTTCTGTAACATTCAACATACTGAGCGTCATGAAAAATCGAGGGAACTTTCGCCTTGATTTTTATCAGCTCATCAGACTCCTGGCGAGAGTCTTCGCTACTGCTACAGGATGCAACCTCAAAGTTAAGATCTGCCATAATTGTTTTATGATCGGTAACCAGTAGATCATCTGAATTTACAGAAGTTTTGATGTCTACTTTGCATCCACTCAGGAGTAACGTAGCCATTGCCACCATGAGATATTTTTTCATTTTTTATCCCGATTATTCAGTGTTTATCCAAGGAGGACTGGATTATAACGAGCCTCCTTACCCTGACTAAAATCAGAGGGATACTAATGTTGGTAGGTATAAAAGTTCAACAATTATTGAAAAATAATTACAGTAAATAACGTTATTTCCCCAGAGGACTCCATCACTGGCCTGATTAATTCAAAAATTTTCTAAGCTGTGTAAAGTCAATTACATTACTGGTTACGGATGCAGATTCTTCTTGTTTGCGTTCATACCCCCCATCCGGCTGGCGTTCTGGTGGTCCTCTGGGGAAATGGTACACATGTTCAACTGACGAACTTACTAGGTTTTGGCTGTGATAGCGATTCGCCAACACGGAGAAGTGTTTTTCTGTCATCCGCACTCATGCCATCAAAGGCATCCAGCAGCGCCTGTTTTTCCTTTGGTAACTCAGTTAGATTTACTTTCGACTCAATCATGCTCATTCCAGTGAGCAACCATGTAATATCTACATTAAACTCTTGATGAATTCGGAGCAAAAAATCCCCGCCCGGCATCGCCTTGCCAGATTCAATTTGGCTTATCCCGCCGCTAGAAATTCCAAGGCGGGACGCAAACTCCCGTTGGTTCAGCCCTGAATTAGCTCGTATCTGCCGTACACGGTTGCCTATCTCAATGCTCATAAAAATGAAATTCCAGTTGCGTTGCTCATAATAATGAGCATATAATCACACATAACAAATGATAATCACACACCAAAGGAGCTAACCATGACCCCAGAACAGGTCAAACGTCGCTTCCGTCAGCAGGGCAAGACCGTTACCAGTTGGGCCCAAGAACATGGCTTCAACCGTAATCAGGTCTACCAGGTTCTCAACGGTCAGTGCAAAGCCAATTACGGCAAAGCTTACGAGATCGCCGTTAAACTCGGCCTCAAAACCAGCAATATTGCCGCTTAATTTATTGTAACAGTCTTTCAGTAATTAGAAAGGAGGACCAAATGGCAAAACCCGCAGGCAAGTCCCCGTCAGCAGCACGAACTGCCCGGATACTGAAGGTGCTTTCCGGGAGAACTAATACCGGGATGACAGCAGGTGAAATCGCTGATGCAGCAGGCATTCCTGCCACCCGCATATCTGAGTTGCTGGATGCACTTCAGGAAGAGGAGCTGATTATTGAGGTTTACACCCCGGAAGGGAGCAACACCCAGCGCTACGCCCACTCCATGGAAATGCTGCAGATCGCCTATAAGTGCATTCGGGAAGACAAGCTCATCCAACAGCGCCTTGAGCAGAAGCAAAAAACCTTAATTGCAGGAGCAGGTAAATAATCATGGCACGTAAACCCGTTGAAAAATCCGGTATCAGCCAGCTACCTAACGCCATGCCGGGCGTCGACTTTGAACTTCCGGTCATCCCCCAGGCATCTGCCGATGAAATACAAGCTCAGGAAGAACGTGATCTCCTGAATCAGCTTTTAGGTCAAGCTCAGATGGCTGAGGCATTTGGTAAATTTTCCCAAACAGTTTGGAGTTCGAAATTAGCATACGTCAAAGAAAATAAACTCTATCAATGCCTTAAAGGAAAAACAGCTCCAAACGGTTTGGAGTTAAGTGGCACATGGGTAGAGTTTTGTAACCTTCTAGGCGTTTCTGATGAAAAGGCCAATCAAGACATCGCTAACCTCCGCACCTTTGGCGAAGAAGCTCTCGAATCCATGTCCCGCATGGGTATTGGCTACCGCGAACTGCGCCAGTTCCGTAAGCTGCCAGACGATTCCCGCAACGCCCTAATTGAAGTGGCCCGACAGGGTGATAAAGAAAGCCTGCTGGATCTGGCTGAAGAATTGATCGCCCGCCAGAACGAAGAAAAAGAGAAGCTGGCACAGCAACTCGCCGACAAAGAAGCCGACCTCGAAGCCAGTCGCCAGCGTGCCGCCGACCTCAAGACCGCCCGTGATGAGCTGGAAGACAGGCTGCATGAAGAACGCTTCAAGCCCATCACCGACAACGAACTGGCTGAACGTACCCGTCTGGAAGCGACGTCTATCAGCAGCAAGATAGCGCGCGAACTAATGGGCGCATTACAGGCTGCGTTTGCGGAACTGGAGAAGGATACCGCTGACCGTGGTGTTGACCATAGCAGCTTTATGACGGGTCTCGTCTGCGAAATCCGCAGCGAACTGGATGATATTGTCACCCGTTTTGATATCCCGGACATGGTCACCGAACACACGCCGCCAGCATGGCTTAACGAAAGCAATATCAACGGCAATGAAGGGGAATAATACGATGAGTAATGAAGCTATTCGCTCCAACGGCAAGGTAATTTTAAGCCATAAAGAAGCCGCCGATGTCCTTAACAGCGTTTTTGCAATCAAACTCCGCCGCACTCCTGCACAGCAGGCGCAGCGTGACGAGTTTCTGAAAGCTGCCACGATGGCCAGAAAGTGGATTAATCACATAATCCACTTTGCCGAAAAGGACAACTGGTCTGAGGTGGAGTTTTATCTCGGCACAGGCGTGTATGACTACGAAAAAATGAGAAGCCTGCTGCCCACGGATCGAGCTAAACCTCAAGGTAACTGACCATGAACGCCGCCCTGAATCAGCGCCTGATGCACTATGCAGATGCCGCCCGGCATGCCGGTCATGGGCGCAAAGAAGCAATATACAAAGCAGCCTGCGAGGAACTCCGCATGTCACGCGCTACATTACTTAAAAAGCTGAAAGCATTTCAGCCTGCCGCACAACGCAAGCGACGCGCTGATGCGGGCTGTAGCGCCCTGACACGCGAAGAAGCGTTGACGATTTCGGGCGCGTGGCTGGAGTCCCGGCGCAACAACGACAAGCGCCTGTACAGCCTGGAAAGCGTGGTTAAAGCCCTGCGCGCAAACGGCATGATTATGGCGGGTCGCACTGATGAAGAGACTGGTGAATTTTTCCCGTTGTCCACCGATGCCATCAGCCGGGCGCTGCGCAGCTACCGCCTGCACTACGATCAGCTACAACACCCGACGCCGTCGCTGGAGCTGAAAAGCCTGCATCCTAACCATATCTGGCAGATAGACGCGTCTATTTGCGTGCTGTACTACCTGAAAAACCCGAACAAAAAAGCGAAGGGTGATACCGGTCTGCGCGTTATGGACAGGGACACGTTCTACAAGAACAAGCCCAAAAACCTTGATTGCATCGTTAACGATCGCGTGTGGTCTTTCGAGCTGATAGATCACACCTCCAACTGGATCTACGTCGAGTACCGCTTTGGCGGGGAAAGTGCTGATAACTTTCTGAATGTCATGATTAACGCCATGCAGGAACGCGATGAAATGGATGTGCTACACGGTGTACCAAAAACACTTTATACCGACCCCGGCTCCGCGCTGGTATCAGCACCGATGCTCAATATGTGCCGAGCGCTGGGTATCCGCTGCTTGCAGCACAAGACCCGTAACGCCCGCGCCACAGGTGCAGTTGAAAAGGCACGTGACATTATTGAGTGCGACTTCGAAGCTGGCTTGCGCTTCGTCCGGGTTGAGACCATTGAACAACTCAACCACTACGCCCGCCTGTGGCGCATTGATTACAACCTTAATCGTATTCTGGGTCGGCACGAAACAAATCGCACCGATGCCTGGAAGAGAATTTTAAACACTGAATATCTGGTGAAAGCCCCTCCAGTGGACATCTGCCGGGAACTGGCTATTGCCGCACCGGAAGAACGTACCGTCACCAGCAAGCTGCGCGTATCGTTCCGTGGTCAGGAATTCAGTGTGGAGAACATTCCGCACGCCTGCGTCGGCGACAAGCTGCTCGTTACCCGCAATCCATGGCACGAAAACGAGGCTCGCATCATCGTCACCGACGAAGAAGGTTTTGAAAATTACATCCCGGTTTACGCCGTTGAGAAAGATGAATGGGGATATGCGGTGGATGCGCCCGTCATTGGTGAGAAATATGGCCATATGCCGATAACCGATGCGCAACTCAACCGCGCCGAGGTTGAGCATGTGCTGTATGGCACAGACAACAGCGATGAAACCGACAAAGCCCGCAAGTCCGGCGCAATACCATTCGATGGTCGTTTCAATCCTTACAAAGAAATTGAGGACGCTGACTACAGCAAGGTTGCCCATCTGCCATTTAAGGGCAAAGAAGCCCAGCTATCCGTACGCGTCCATCAGGTTGAGATTATCCCTATGAGCCACGTCAAAGCTGCAATGGCATTACGTACCAGATTTGAGGCGCTGCGGCGCGAGTGGACCCCCTCTCACTACCAGTACCTGGTGGATCACTACCCCGATGGTGTTCAGGAAGAACAACTGGACGCCATCATGCAGGAACTGCTGGCCATGAGCGACAGCGTCGTGGTCAGCCTGGCGGCAGGCAAATAGCCTTCCTTTATATACGTAAGAGGACAACACAATGATCGAAGTGGATGAATTTGACCTTGCAACCATCCGCGACTTTATCGGCCAGTGCTGGACTGACTTTGTCGCATTTAATGAAGACCGTTCTGATGACGGCATCACCGAAGCCGAACGTCTCTATAAAGCTATCGGTGGCGAAGAGTAATCACGCAGTTTCTTTCCTTATATAGATGAAGAGGAGAACCCTATGACACAGCAGACCCAACCTCTCGCGATCGCCGTTAAACGCGCGGTACGCCATGACCTGACGGTGCGCTTTCGTGAAAAGAATTACAACCTGCGCGGCATCCCGAACCTTGTCAGCGGCATGACGGTCACCATCACGCATTATGGCTGGTATCCGCACGACAGTCTGATTGTGAATTTCGTCAATAACGCCGGGGTATCCGGGGACTGGCTGGTCGGCTGCACCGACATGGCAACCGCAGCCGCCTGAGAGGAATAAACGATGTTGCTGCTGAAACAACAACTGCAGTACCTGCAGATGAGTCTGGCGGATGTTACCAGCGAAACAGGGGTATCAAGAGCGGCGATTGCGCAACTGGTAAATCACGGGCAGTGGCCACGTCGCAACCCCGAACAACTCAGGAAGCGGATCACTGAACTGCTTACACGTCACGACGTGGACACCACCCACAGTTTTGATGAGGTCAGGCCGCAGACAACAGCCGTTACTCAGGTACAACAGACAACTGAAGAGGACAGCATGTTACTCAAAAAGCAGACGTTAAGCCAGAAGGCTAAAAAAGCATTTAAGTTATTCACCAACCCGTTTGACGATACCGCCGTCCAGAGTGCCGCCGATATGTTTGTGACGCCGGATATACGCTATGTACGCGAGGTGATGTTCCAGACTGCCACACACGGCGGCATGCTGGCACTGTGGGGTGAATCCGGCTCCGGCAAGTCCACCCTGCGCCGCGACCTGATTGAACGCCTGCACCGTGAAAGCAGCGGTACGCTGGTTATCGAACCCTACGTACTGGCGATGGAGGATAACGATCGCACCGGCAAAACCCTGAAATCTGCCAGCATTGCCGAGGCCATTCTGCGTGCGGTCGCACCGGGAGAACGCCCGAAACAATCGCCTGAAGCCCGGTTCGCACAGGTACACGCGGCCCTCAAAGCCAGCTATGACAGCTCCCAGTGCGGGCATGTACTGATTATTGAAGAGGCTCATTCACTGCCGGTGCCAACCCTGAAACACCTCAAGCGCTTTCTGGAACTGGAGCATGGCTTTAAGCGCCTGCTTTCCATCATCCTGATTGGTCAGCAGGAGCTGCGCGACAAACTCAGCGAGCGCAATGCCTCGGTACGTGAAGTCGTCCAGCGCTGCGAGATGATCCACCTGACAGCGCTGGATAATGACCTTGAAGCCTTTCTGGCGTTTAAGTTCGAACGGGCGGGCTGCGATGTTAACGGGGTTATCGACGAAAGCGGCATGCAGATGATTCGTCAGAAGATGACCGTCAAAGTCGGCAGAAACCCGAAAACCGGCAGTGATGTTACCGCCAGCAACCTGTATCCGCTGGCTATCGGCAACCTGATGATTGCGGCCATGAATGAGGCGGCGGAACTGGGTGTGCCGGTGGTTAACGGGGAAATTATAAAAAACCTCAACACACACATCCGTTAAGGAAAAAACATGTCAGATGTAAAACGTTATGAAATTACCTGGAATGCGCATGAGGATGCACCGGTATTAACCGTGGAGATTGATCATGATATTTGCACTGACGGAGTGCTGTGCAATATCAATACTTTTTTTATTAATGCTGCTGACCGGCTGCGTGACAGCGATGGTGATATTACCTCCACCGTATTAAAAATGCTGGCTGTATTTTGTTTTACCGAACAGACATACCAGGGCTGGAACGCTGAAGGGCTTATTGATCTGTTTAAGGATGGCAATGTGGAAGGCTGGCCACCGATGGACGGCAGCGAAGGCATTAAGATTCTGGCCTGCGATGTTCCGGGGGTGAATTACGATGACATGGACGTTGAAGAGGTATCGTGATGCGCAGCCGCTTAATCATTAACTGCGATAATAAACGCATTCAGGAGCAGATTTCACAGGTAGGCACTGCCATTGCACAACTTACTGCAATGGGCTTTACCGCTGACCGTGTTGAAATGGATGGCTATCAACGACCTGATATTCGTGTGCATTACGACAGCCGCTGCCGTCAGGCTCAGGAACGTGGACAGGCAGTTCGCTATGGCACCGGTAATGATGACCGGGGCAATTATGAATGGTGGCAGATTCAGGTGAATAACTGCCGCGTAACGTGGGAGGTACGGTAATGAGTAATACAGTCAGGGTGGTTATTACAGCAAGGGCCACTGCCAAATTCAGTAAAACGGTACAGATGGAAAAGGCGGATTACGATAAATACCTGCAGATTTGCGCAGAATGGTCATCTGCCCGTGAAGTTGAAGAGCAGATAAAAGAAATCGCTTTTAAATATGACTTTGAAGGCTATGACGACGATATTGAAGATATTGATGACCTCGAAGATATAGAGTTTGAAATAATTAAATAACCCCACTTGAAAGGTAATTAAAAATGGCAAAGAAAGTTTCGCGGCTTAAAGCTGCGGCGGCATCCTACACGCCGCAATCCAGAGAACAGGTCAGCGTTGATATTAAAAAAATAGGCGACATTCAACGGGAATTAACCCGTATTGAGACGGACGCTAATGACCAGATAGCGGTCATCATGAACCAGAACACCCCGAAGATTGAGGCACTGCGGGCCGAGCTGGATGTTCTGCAGAAAGGCGTCCAGACGTGGTGCGAGGCCAATCGCAGCAGCATCACCAAGGGAGACTCCAAAACCGCTAACCTGATTACTGGTGAAGTGGCATGGCGAAAAAAACCGGACTCCGTCAACCTCAAAGGTGTTGAAATTGTTATTGAGACACTGAAGAAATTAAAACTAGACCGCTTTATTCGTCGTAAGGAGGAAGTTAATAAGGACGCTATTCTGGCCGACAGAGAAGCCGTGAAGGGGATTACCGGCATCTCTATTGCCTCCGGTAAAGAGACGTTCTCAATTACGCCCTTCGAACAGGAAATAGAAAAATGAAATTCGACGTTATTCAACACCTGCGCAAAAAGGCGGAGAAAGACATTAACCGCGCCATGCGCGCTGCCGAGTCCGGCAACGACATTGAGGCAGCAAAGCTGTTTGTGCGTGCAGGCGGAACACTGATAACACTGGGACGCGGACTGGAGACAGAAATCAATGGCGACAAAACAGAAACACACTAATCGCGTGAGAGCGACCATCTGGAATAAAAACCTGCGCATGGATACAGAAGACTCTATTCCGGCAGCGACAGTCACTATGTTCGAAATGATTAACACCACTGAGGACAAAGAACGGGCGCTGGCATGGATGCAGCAACACCTTGAGAAATGCAAAGAACGGGAGGCTGCTAATGCTGACGTGCAAGCACTGCGGGAAGGAGACTGAATACCTCGATCCTGTTCAGGCCAACATTATGCAGTCTCCTGTTGATGACGCCTGGGTTATTGATTTGATACTTGCCTGCCCGCACTGCGGGCAGAAATTAAATGCCTTCCAGGCAGTAATGGACTTTAAACTACTGGAACCACCAGATGAAAACGATGATTAATTTTTCGCGGATTAAAGCCCGTTTTTGTTTCGAGCTGCAGGCATTCAAAAAAGCCATTCGTGACGTACTGCCTGAGATGGTCAAGGTACTGGGCAATTGCTTACTGTTTTTCTGGTACGCCTTTTTTATCGGGACCGGATTAACGCTGGGCTTTTTCTTCACCGTATCTTTAATGCAGAGGTAATTATGCCAACACTTAAAGGTTGTGTAACCGATACATCAAACAGCGTCAAACTCACCGATAAAGAAGGACTGGAAAAAACTATTCAGGACATGCTGAAGGGGTTTAATTACCACACCAGCAGCATAATGACCGTTATCGGGAAAACTCAAAATCAGGTTATCACACTGACTATTCACAGCCGGAATAGCTATGAAAATGAGTTCAACGAAGATTTCGACTGTATTGAGAGTAAAGATATTTGCCTGTCTACAGATGGTTCTGATACACCACCCCGCTATTAATAATTAAGGGAAATTAACGAAATGATCACCCCAAAAGAATGTGGGCACTTATCCCAGAAAACCGTCAAAGATTTCATTAATACCTGTGATTGCAAAGACATGAATGATATCCGACGCGTGTTAATCAACCTGATTAGTACAGCGTCTCAGGCAATGGTCGCCACCAACGGCCTTGACACCACGTTAAAGGTTCTCAGTGATACCAGCCGCTATCTGCAGATAACGAAGCCAGAATACAAACAGGTACAAACCGGGGCGGGCATCAGAATCCTGCCAGTCCGTAACACCAGACACTGATAAACAGGAAACACTTTATGGATGAGAATAAAGAAAAAGTCATTCGACGCCTGAAAAAGCTGATGGCGCTGACCGGTTCGTCTAATGCCAATGAAGCCTCCGCCGCACTGGCACGCGCGCAGAAGCTGGCTGACGCACACGGCATTACTCAGGATGATATTGACCTCAGTGATATTAATGAATCCATCTGCGATTACTGGCCCGTTGGGGCCAGTAATCCCCCGCGTTATATGGCATGCCTACTGCAGGTAATAAGGGATGCATTTGGGGTGGATTGTATTCTGCTGGGCGGTTGCGGCGTCAGCTTTTACGGCTTATATAACCGCCCTGAACTCGCAGCATATACCTTTGAAGTATTAGGTCGCCAGTTAATTAAAGCCCGCAAGGATTTTATTAAGACCCAGAATAAACGCATTAAAAACAGCACTAAAACCGCTCGCGGCGATAAATTCGCCGAGGGCTGGATTATTGCTGTGCTGAATAAAATTGAGAAGCTGGCCAGAACCGCCCATGAGGTTGAGCTGGCTGAACGCTGGCTGGAGAAGAAATACACCCGCACCGTTACGTGTCATGCCCGCGAGTCGGGCAAGACCCGCGATAACGATAGCGCCCTGAATAACGGTTACCGCGAAGGCAGACAGGCCAGCCTTCATCATCCAGTCAACGGGCAGGAACAGGCAAAATTGGGAGTCTCATCATGAATAATATCGGACTATCACCAGCCCGTATTCAGGAAATAGCGGACCTGAATACCCGGCTTGAACATATCCAGAAATGCGCAGCTGTTACTTTTACTGGCGAAACCGTTATGCACCATTCACTGATTGCCGAAATCATCCGGGCAATGACTGACCTGGCTGCACCATGTCTGGCGCTGGCGCAACAGAAGCCCGCAGCCTTTACTGACAGTGACGAACTGGCAGAAATGAACGCCGGTTCGTATGCATCAATGTTTAATCCTGAATGGTGCAGCACGCAGCGCGACTCTCGCTGGCAACCACTTTACGCCATGCCGTTCCCGGCCTTCATGTTGATTAATCGCCTGCAGATTGCGCTGGCCCGCATGCTGGCTATGCACGAGATGGTCATGAACAAAACCAACATTAAAGCCAGTTTTTATGACGCCGACTGTATAAGGGAAATGAACGAGGCTCCGGTACAGGCCCGGCGCGTACTTCTGGATATTAAGGATGGTGCCGCATGAAAACAAACAGAACCAGACTCATCCAGCTTATTCATATCGCCAAAAGTCAGCTGGGTATTGATACCGACACTTACCGCCAGATGCTTCTGTCCATTACTGGCGAGACGTCAACCAGCGTTATGAATCCGGGCCAGCTCAATAAAGTTCTGGCCGCCATGAAGAAGAAAGGGTTCAAAGTAAAACCCGCCAGCAAGGCGCGCACAACGCGCTCACTGGCGGATTATCCGCAAGCTAAGAAGCTGCGTGCGCTGTGGCTGGAAATGTACGCACAGGGCATCGTGCGCGACAGTTCGGAAGAGGCGCTGCGTCGATGGGTTAAGCGGGAAACCAAAGTCGACGGTCTGCAGTGGCTGGAATCTGACAAGGCCAGCATGGCGATCGAAAGACTCAAGAACTGGCAGGAACGGGAACTGAAAAAATTACGGGGTGCAACGTGAGCATCACTACACAGGAAAAATTAATGGGCGGCATCCGGGAAGCCGCCTTCTCCGTCCTTTCCCGGAACGGCTTTCCGGCCGCAGTTGCAAATACAATCAGTGTAGCCATCGTCAGGCAACTCACTTTCGCCTGGGAAGGAAATACCATCTACATAACCAAAACGCCAGACCATGAGGTTATGCGACGCAATCAGCGCATCTTCGATGAGTTTAAGGGGAATAACCACGACGCGTTAGCTGAAAAATTTGGCGTGTCCATCCAGTGGGTGTACAGCATTGTTAAGGATATGAGAGATGATTATATAAAGCGTCACCAGCCGGATATGTTCAGCAACGATGAACCCGACAACAGCGATATCAGTGATTTTATTCGGGAGCAATTTAAAACCCTCGGCGACATCATGGACCATTCGGCGTACTGCCTGCGACAGCAGATACCAGATATCGGTGAAAACGAGGCGCTGGCCATTGGAAGGGAGATAGCCTACCTGACATCAGAACTTCGCAAGGGGCAATCAGCGAACATCAAGAAAGAGAGGAATGTTTCTGATGAGGCGCAGGCTGATATGTTCGGTGATGGATAAATTAAAGCGGTTTAAAGGCGTCGGCGCTGACGGGCTGGCAGTATGAAAGCACAGTGGATTTTCCAGCGCGCTTGATAATCAAAAAGGATCGCACAATGAGCAACTCACTTTTTTTACGAAGTCTTAATGAAAAACAGATTACTCAATGGGCTCTTGCTATTATAAAAAACGAGCTCGATCTACTCCCAGTATCCCAAGCTCGTCAAGTGTTAAGGGAAGCTGACAGACTCCTTGAGGAAACCATGTATGTAGACAGTCGTTCTGAAAAATTCCTCCGTGTCTGCAAGGACAATGATCTTTCAGTTGGAGAGTAATCGTTTATTTCTTTGGTTCACCCGGAAGGCTGGATGTCATCATTAACCTCATCAGGCTGATATCTTCAGCCAGTTCAGCAAGGAGTCGACCAACTTGCTCGTCATTCTGCTGTCTGGCTGAACGCCGGAGCTGCTTAACAAGATCACTAGCCTCAAGGTGTTCTTCTACAAGCAAGACTTTAACCAAGTCTTTGTAGGCTTTAAGCAACATTAACAGCATTGCTTCAGAACTGGTATACTGCATCGATAAAACCTCCCTCTCGTTGTGTATAAAAAGACGATTAATTTATCTACGGTGAAGGCGGTTCGTTTGTCCAGTAAAATGTGTGTTTTGGGGTAGGATGTTCTTTCACATACTGAAAATTAATTACAGTAATCTGTTCATCAGAACCCGTCTTAACCCACTCAAACTCGATATTTATCTCACGTCTCTCTCTCAAATATCTCACGTCTGATCAGCATTATTACGGTTTTCACCACCGCCTGTTCCGCTGGCGGCGGGCGGGGATGAGCGCTACCTGGTGCGCATTGTTGCTGATGGTGCTGGCAAACCTGTGGTATATGCCCTGGGAGTTGGTTTTCTCCCTGTATTAGCGCACAATATGCGCCTTTATTTTTCCCGGATGTATACGTTATGTCTCACCGCGACACGCTTTTTTCTGCGCCTATCGCCCGTCTCGGCGACTGGACTTTTGATGAACGAGTAGCCGAAGTTTTCCCCGACATGATTCAGCGTTCGGTACCAGGCTACTCCAACATCATCTCCATGATCGGCATGTTAGCTGAACGCTTTGTGCAGCCGAACACGCAGGTCTACGATCTGGGCTGCTCGCTGGGCGCCGCGACGCTGTCTGTTCGGCGTAATATCCGCCATGAGCATTGTCGCATTATCGCCGTCGATAACTCCCCGGCCATGATTGAACGCTGCCGCCGTCATATTGATGCGTATAAAGCGCCTACGCCGGTTGAAGTCGTTGAAGGCGATATCCGCGATATCACTATTGAAAACGCCTCGATGGTGGTGCTGAATTTTACCCTGCAATTCCTTGAACCTGCCGAACGCCAGGCATTGCTGGATAAGATTTACCAGGGGTTGAATCCCGGCGGCGCGCTGGTACTGTCGGAAAAATTTAGCTTTGAAGACGCGAAAGTGGGCGAGCTGTTATTCAACATGCACCACGATTTTAAACGCGCGAATGGGTACAGTGAACTGGAGATCAGCCAGAAGCGCAGTATGCTGGAAAACGTGATGCTCACCGACTCGGTGGAAACACATAAAGCGCGCCTGCGTCAGGCGGGTTTCGAACACAGTGAACTGTGGTTCCAGTGCTTTAATTTCGGGTCGCTTGTCGCGTTAAAAGCCGGAGTTGCCGCATGATCGAGTTTGGTAACTTTTATCAGCTCATTGCTAAAAATCATCTCTCCCACTGGCTGGAAACATTGCCCGCGCAGATTGCCGCCTGGCAACGCGAGCAGCATGGCTTGTTTAAACAGTGGTCGAACGCGGTAGAATTTTTACCGGAAATTACGCCCTGGCGGCTGGATTTACTGCACAGCGTCACGGCTGAAAGCGAAACGCCGCTCAGCGAAGGTCAGCTAAAGCGTATCGATACGTTGCTGCGTAATCTGATGCCATGGCGTAAAGGCCCGTTCTCGCTTTATGGCGTAAATATTGATACCGAATGGCGTTCCGACTGGAAGTGGGATCGCGTATTGCCGCATCTGTCAGATTTAACCGGCCGGACGATTCTTGATGTCGGCTGCGGCAGCGGCTATCACCTGTGGCGGATGATTGGCGCGGGCGCACATCTGGCGGTCGGCATCGATCCTACACAGCTTTTCCTCTGCCAGTTTGAGGCGGTGCGTAAACTGTTGGGTAACGATCAGCGCGCGCATCTGCTGCCGTTGGGCATTGAACAACTCCCGGCGCTGAAAGCATTTGATACCGTCTTCTCGATGGGGGTGCTTTATCACCGTCGCTCGCCGCTGGAGCATCTGTGGCAGTTAAAAGATCAGTTGGTCAACGAGGGTGAACTGGTACTGGAAACGCTGGTCGTCGACGGCGATGAAAATACCGTTTTGGTGCCCGGGGATCGCTATGCCCAGATGCGTAATGTCTATTTTATTCCTTCCGCGCCGGCATTAAAAAAATGGCTGGAAAAATGCGGCTTTATTGATGTGCGTATCGCTGACGTTTGCGTCACCACCACCGAAGAGCAGCGTCGCACCGAGTGGATGGTTACCGAGTCGCTGGCCGATTTTCTTGACCCGAACGATCGCAGCAAGACGGTGGAAGGCTACCCCGCCCCGCAGCGCGCGGTGCTGATTGCGCGTAAACCGTGATGGATTGCCGAATGACCGTTACGTATAGCACCGTTTCTCCAAAATAGTTCAAGTTGCAGCAAGGCGGCAACGCAGCAAATCCCCGGGAACGTAGGTAGCTACGTGACCGGGGTGCGCGAGGCGGCCAACGCTGCTGCGGCTTGAAATATGAAGGAGAAAAAAAGGCCCCTGTTGAATTGGCAGGGGCCTGGTACGAGCAAGCATCATATTGGGCGACATGATGCAACGGTAAAAATCATTTGGCCTGATGGCGAACAATGATTCCTTTCATTTCAGCGACCGCCGCACCCTCTACCCTATAGCGAGAATACTCGTCCGCCTGTATATCGGCAGACATCGATAACCCCTGATTGCGATAGCGCATCGGCGAAGGCAGTAAAACTCCGGCGGAACTGTGTACTTCCCGTACTCCGGCATCGAGGAAATTCTGCAGGTTATTTGCACGAACCCCCGCACCAGCCATAATGGTTGGAGCATCCCCCTGGGCAATAAGTTCCATAATTATTGATAAACCTTGCGCCGCATCGGCTTTTTGTCCGGAAGTCAGTACTCTTGCTACGCCTGCGTCAGCCAGATTCTTTAGCGCATTGAAGGGATTAGCGCACATATCGAAGGCGCGGTGGAATGTCACCGCCAGCGGTCCGGCCGCCGCCATTATTTTTTCCATTCGCGACATATCGACATCCCCATCAACGGTCAACACGCCAGTAACCAGCCCGGGAAACCCCAACTCTCTGACGAGGCGGATATCTTCCAGCATGGCGGCAAATTCGCCGTCAGTGTAGTAAAAATCCCCGCCGCGAGGACGAATAATCGGATGTACGGGAATCGTAATATGCTCGCGTACGCTGCGTAAGACGCCGAAAGAAGGCGTAAGCCCCCCTTCTTTCGGCGCGGCGCACAGTTCGATACGATCCGCGCCGTTTCGCTGCGCGGTGAGCGCGCATTCCATGCTGTAACAACAGATCTCAAGTAACGCCATATTCACTCCGCTCGGCAGGTTAATGGGCCGCCTGTTCGCTGGCGACAATCGCTTCAATCGACCATGGATGAAATTTTACCGTGACGCGGCCATCGGTCACAGCCAGCGTAGGGTTTGGCAAACGTTCATGCTCGCCCTGTGGCGAACTGGTTTTAACCAGGATCCCCGGCTGACTAAGCCCCTCATCCGACAACAATGCGAGAGCCCTCGCGTTCAAGGTCTCCGGCTCGCCGGGCAGCACGATTTCAATATGCTCCCACCCTTCGTGTGGATAGCGTTTTTCTCCCGGCCACGGTAATTCAATAACAGAAAACCGCCAGTGTTCCACACATACCGGTTCATGCAGTTTAAACAGACAAATCGGCCTGTCGTTGATGATATTTTCCGACAGTAGCTCACCGCATTGTTCAAAACCGCGACGCCAACGCTCCGCCGTCGTATTCTGGTGACAGCGCAATGAAATGTGATCGGCCTCAAGGGCGCTAATCTGCAGACCAAGGCGAGTGGAAAGTTCTCTGAACGCCAGAGTGAATCGCGGTAAATCTGCGGAAATATCATGCAGTTCATCAATGTGTTGCCAGTTCGCCATATCAGGACGCTCTTCTTGCTGTGAAAACCGCTAATTTACGCTGTTGCGCCCCGGCAACCAACCTTTGATTTGATTGGGCGTTTATTGAATGCTTATGCAGATTATTGTTGCGTATATTTCAGGCGACGCGCCGCGCGCGCAATGCTGACGCCAACGGGCATTTGCAGTATACTCCCGCCCTAATTCTTAAACTGGCGCGGGCAATACAGCCCGCTTCATAAACGTAAGGTATTCCGGTGAATATTCAGGCTCTTCTCTCAGAAAAAGTTAGTCAGGCCATGATTGCTGCAGGCGCGCCTGCAGATTGCGAGCCCCAGGTTCGTCAGTCAGCCAAAGTTCAGTTCGGCGACTATCAGGCCAACGGCATGATGGCAGTTGCGAAAAAACTGGGTATGGCCCCCCGACAACTTGCAGAGCAGGTGCTGACTCATCTGGATCTCAGCGGCATCGCCAGCAAGGTTGAAATCGCCGGCCCTGGCTTTATCAATATTTTCCTCGAACCGGCTTTTCTCGCTGAACAGGTGCAACAGGCGCTGACCTCCGATCGTCTGGGCGTTTCTCAGCCGACTCGTCAGACGATTGTCGTCGACTACTCCGCGCCCAACGTCGCGAAAGAGATGCACGTCGGTCATCTACGCTCCACGATTATCGGCGATGCGGCAGTGCGCACGCTGGAGTTTCTGGGCCATCATGTTATTCGCGCTAACCACGTCGGCGACTGGGGTACCCAGTTCGGTATGCTTATCGCCTGGCTGGAAAAACAGCAGCAGGAAAACGCGGGCGACATGGCGCTGGCGGATCTCGAAGGATTCTACCGCGATGCGAAAAAACATTATGACGAAGATGAAGCGTTTGCCGAGCGCGCGCGTAACTACGTCGTCAAATTGCAGAGCGGTGATACCTATTTCCGTGAGATGTGGCGTAAGCTGGTTGATATCACGATGACGCAAAACCAGATCACCTATGATCGCCTGAACGTCACTTTGACGCGTGACGATGTGATGGGCGAAAGTCTGTATAATCCGATGCTGCCGGGCATCGTCGCCGATCTGAAAGCCAAAGGCCTGGCGGTTGAAAGCGAAGGCGCAACGGTGGTTTTCCTTGATGAGTTTAAAAACAAGGAAGGCGATCCGATGGGCGTCATTATTCAGAAGAAAGATGGCGGTTATCTGTATACCACTACCGATATCGCCTGCGCCAAATACCGTTACGAAACGCTGCACGCCGACCGCGTGCTCTACTACATTGACTCCCGTCAGCACCAGCACCTGATGCAGGCCTGGACCATTGTGCGTAAAGCCGGTTATGTACCGGATTCCGTTCCGCTGGAACACCACATGTTCGGCATGATGTTGGGTAAAGACGGTAAACCGTTTAAAACTCGCGCGGGCGGTACGGTGAAACTGGCGGACCTGCTGGATGAGGCGCTGGAGCGCGCGCGTCGTCTGGTGGCGGAGAAGAACCCGGATATGCCGGCTGACGAGCTGGAAAAACTGGCTAACGCCGTCGGTATTGGCGCGGTGAAATACGCCGATCTGTCAAAAAACCGCACCACTGACTATATCTTCGACTGGGATAATATGTTGGCTTTCGAAGGCAATACCGCTCCTTATATGCAGTATGCCTATACGCGTGTGCTGTCTGTTTTCCGTAAAGCGGACATCGACGAGCAGGCGCTGGCGAGCGCGCCGGTTATCATTAGCGAAGATCGCGAAGCGCAGCTCGCTGCCCGTTTGCTGCAGTTTGAAGAAACCCTGACGGTGGTCGCGCGTGAAGGTACGCCGCACGTCATGTGCGCGTATCTGTATGACGTCGCCGGGCTGTTCTCCGGCTTCTACGAGCACTGCCCTATTCTCAGCGCCGAGAATGACGCGGTTCGCAATAGCCGCCTAAAACTGGCGCAACTGACGGCGAAGACGCTGAAACTGGGTCTGGATACGTTGGGTATCGAAACCGTAGAACGCATGTAAACGCGCCGTCGTTAACATCATCAGGCCTGACTCCGGGTAACGGACTCAGGCCTTTTTATTGCCACAGCGGTATATCTGTAACAAATCACAAGGAATGACACATTTCTATAGAGAGATGGAACATCTTTTACCTGTGCTGGCGCTGACCGCCCCGTATCATTAGGCGGCGGATTGTTCAGGTACAGGTAATGACTTTTAAAGACTTTGATGCGGAAGAGAAACTCTTCCTGAGACGTGTGATTGTGGCGTTTGGTGTAGTGGTTGTCTGCTTTGGTATCCTGATCTTCAACCTCTATAACTTGCAAATCCGCCAGCACCACTACTACACCACCCGTTCGAATGAGAACGATATCAAGATGCTACCCGTCGCGCCCACGCGCGGCATCATTTACGATCGCAACGGCATTCCGCTGGTGCGTAACGTAACCTGGTATGATATCGCGGTTACGCCCTATAAAATTGCCGATATGGATGCGCTGCTAAAACAGCTCACCCCTATTGTTGATCTCTCCCCCGATGATATCGCCGACTTTCGCCATGCGCTAAAATCCAGTAGCCGCTATCGTCCGGTGGTGCTCAAAAACGCGCTAACGGATGTTGAAATCGCACGCTTTGCGGTCAATCAGTTTCATTTCAACGGCGTCACGATCAATAGCTATCAGGATCGGCAGTATCCTTACGGCTCGGAGCTGGCGCATGTGCTCGGTTACGTGTCAAAGATAAACGATAACGACCTTAAAGCGCTGGATAAAAAAGGGCTGGCAGAGAATTACGCGGCGGACCATAACATCGGTAAACAGGGGATTGAGCGTTACTACGAAAACGATCTTCATGGTAAAACCGGTTATCAGGAGGTCGAGGTGGATAATCACGGGCGTATTGTCCGCCTGCTGAAAGACGTTCCTCCCATCGCGGGTAAGAACATTCACCTGACGCTGGATCTCCATTTACAAGAGTACATTGAAAGTTTGCTGGCCGGGCAGCGTGCTGCCGTACTGGTTGAAGATCCGCACGATGGTTCAGTGCTGGCGATGGTATCTATGCCCAGCTACGACCCGAACCCCTTTGTAAAAGGCATTAGCTATCAGGATTACGGCAAACTGCTGCACGATAAAAATCTGCCGCTGATCAACCGCGTGACGCAAGGGCTTTATCCTCCGGCGTCAACGGTTAAACCCTATATGGCAATGTCCGCGCTGTTATGCGGGATTATTACGCCGCAAACCACCTTCTTTGGCGCGCCAACCTGGACGCTTCCCGGCACGCAGCGGCATTACCGGGACTGGAAAAAAACCGGACACGGTATGCTGGATGTCACTAAAGCGATTGAGGAATCTGCGGATACCTTTTTCTATCAGGTCGCTTATATGATGGGTATTGACCGTATCGACACGATGTTGTCTCAGTTCGGCTATGGCAAACCGACGGGCATCGACCTTAATGAAGAGTATGACGGGCTGCTTCCCAGCCGCGCATGGAAACAGCGGGTCCATAAAAAAGCCTGGTATCAGGGCGATACCATTTCTGTCGGCATCGGCCAGGGTTACTGGATTGCCACCCCCATCCAGATGGTAAAAGCGATGGTGGCGCTCATCAACAACGGTAAGGTGATTGCCCCTCACCTGTTACTCAATGAAGAGAGCGGCAAAACGGTGGTTCCGTATCGCCCTTCAGGAACACCGGCACAGATAGCCGATCCGGCGTCGCCATACTGGGGACTGGTGCGTCAGGCGATGTATGGCATGGCGAATGCACCCAACGGAACGGGCTATAAGTTCTTTCACACAGCGCCCTACGGCATTGCGGCCAAAAGCGGCACGTCGCAGGTGTTTAGCCTGAAAGAAAATCAGACCTACAACGCGAAAATGATCCCCATTCGCCTGCGCGATCATGTGTTTTATACCGCTTTTGCACCGTATAAAAACCCTAAGGTCGCTATTGCCTTGATTCTGGAAAACGGCGGAAGCGACGGCGTTACCGCCGCGCCCATCATGCGAAAAATCCTTGACCACCTGTTTGATCCACAGGCTGATACCACACAGTCGGGTCAGGCGCCATAGTCAAATAAGCAAAGCGCCATCAGACAAGGATACGGCCGGAATATCTGCATACATCAGAAATAGTTACGCAGATATTCCGTCAAACACAGCATTGCCATCGCCTGCCCGTAAGGCATAGAGGTCAACGGAATATGACGGTAAAAATCGAGATCGTGGCCCATGCCAGTGCCAAATGACGTTTGCAGCAGTTCGCCTTCCGGCGAGATATGTTTCACTATCCCCCGAATGGCTTTTTCCGCCACCTGCGCATAGTGCCGCCCGACATAGCGTTTGCGCACCGCTTTAAGAATACCGTAGGCAAAACCCGCCGTCGCCGACGCCTCAAGATAAGAGTGCGGATCGTCAAGCAGCGTATGCCACAAACCACTTTCATCCTGACATTTCGCCAGCGCGGCGATCTGCGCATTCAGTACCTGGACCAGGTAACGGCGCACGGCATTATTTTCCGGCAAGTCCAGCAGTTCAAGAAAATCCGGGATCACAATGGTCAGCCAACTGTTGCCGCGCGCCCAGCGAGCGTTAGCGAAGTTATGATGACCGTCATAGCTCCAGCCGTGGAACCACAGCCCCGTCTCTTTATCCATCAAATTCTGCACGTGCAGCAGGAACTGATAGGTTGCCTCTTCCACATATTCCGGCCGGTTCAACAGTTTACCGATTTTCGCCAGCGGCAGCACCGTCATCATTAGCGTGTCGTCCCACATCTGCTGATGATTTTCCTCCGCCAGCGTGATGTGCTGCATTCCGCCGTGATCGGTACGGGGCATTTCATTCATCGCCCATTCGGCCCACGTTTCCAGCCACGGTAAATACGCTGGATTACGCGTCTCTTCATAGCGATACGCCAGCGTTAAAAATGGCGCCATCGTATTAACGTTTTTCGTCGTCGCGCCTTCCGCAAAACGATCGGCAAACCAGTCATCAATGATCTTACGCATCGTCTGGTCGCCGGTCTGTTGGTAATAGTGATACATTCCGTACAGGCCCACGCCGTGCGTCCACTCCCATCCGGCCCAGCCTTTAGTATCGATCACGCGTCCGTCGTCCAGTCGCAATAAAAATTCGCCTGTCTCATCTTTAATATTGACCAGGTTATGCGTCACCTTTTGCACCAGGGCTTTTAGTTCATCTCTGGCGATAAAATGCTCAGGCTGACGCAATAGCGGACTGTGTTTGACTGGATAAACCATCATTTGCTTAACCTCTGTGTAATGTCGAATTCAGTGCTGCGTGCAGTTTTACCGCCGACGCAGTCGATTCGCTACAGTAAAAGCTAAGCTGGGCGGAAACCTTTTTGTTTCTGCCATTGCCAGAGCGTAAATGGCAAAAACGCAAAGAGTCCGGCAACCTACCTCACCATTTTATAAAACAGCGTTTCTATTTATTCAAAAAGAGAGTCAGGTCTGCTACCTGGCAAAGAAAGGGGCGGTTAGCGGTAGTTCACAATCACCTGATTGCTCCGCACTTTTAACGCCGGGATAAGTCGGCCGCCGCCGGGGACTTCCCAGACAAAGCGGAGCGGCTCGACTGCGGGAACATGAGCAAAACCGTGGGTCGTGCCACTCTGACCATCAAGTTCTACGCAACGGGACTGGGAACATAAACGTACCCGTAAGCCCGCGGGAGTCGGGCCATTCAGTTCATAACGCCAGGCGACCAGCGTCATCACACCGGAAACCGGCTGGCGCGCCGACAATGGCGAAGACGATGCGGAAACACCACGGTAATTTAAGGTTACACCCATACCGCTATCCTGCCACGCGCCTTCGCCTGCGGCCTGAACCGTCAGGGGAAAGAGCAACAACGCCAGCCATTTACGCATTATTTTCCTCCAATGGTCGCCGTCATGCGGATATGACGGTTATCGGAAAGCTCAAGGTTCGACAACACCACCAGCTGCGGTAAACTGCGCCGCAAAAAGCGGGACAATAATGGACGTAGCGCATGGTTAACCAGTAATACCGGCGGCGCACCAAGCATTTCCTGGCGAGAAAGCGCTTCTTGCGTCTGCGCCAGCAGGCGATCCGCCAACCCCGGCTCAAGTCCACCGCCGCCCTGCAATGCCTGAAGCAGCAAACGCTCCAGCGCAGTATCCAGGCCAATCACCTGCACTTCTTCATTACCGGGGAACCACTGTTGCGTAATCGCTCGTCCTAATGCCACGCGTACCACGGCGGTTAATTCATGCGGATCGCTTTGTAACGGCGCATGTTCCGCCAGCGTTTCCAGAATGGTGCGCATATCGCGAATCGGGACTTTTTCCGCCAGTAAGTTTTGCAGGACTTTGTGTAAAGTCGTGAGGGTCACGACGCCGGGGACCAGATCTTCCGTGAGTTTAGGCATCTCCTGAGAGACACGATCCAACAGTTGCTGCGCTTCCTGGCGGCCAAACAGTTCGGCGGAGAATTGGCCAATCAAGTGGTTAAGGTGCGTCGCCACAACGGTACTGGCTTCCACGACGGTAAAGCCCTGAATTTGCGCCTGCTCTTTCAGGGCGCTTTCAATCCAGATGGCATCAAGGCCAAAAGCTGGATCGACGGTTTTCTCGCCCGGTAGCGTTCCCGCCGCCGTGCCGGGGTTAATAGCCAGCCAGCGTCCCGGATAGGCGTCCCCGCTGCCGATCTCTACCCCTTTCATCAAAATACGGTAACGCGCAGGCTGTAAATCCATATTGTCGCGAATATGGACCACCGGCGGCAGGAACCCCATATCCTGCGCGAATTTTTTACGAATGCTGCGAATACGTCCGAGCAATTCGCCATCCTGTTGAAAATCCACCATCGGGATCAGGCGGTAACCCACTTCCATTCCCAGTGAATCCTCAAGCTGTACGTCATTCCAGGTAGCTTCGACCACCGAGTTATTTTCCGGCATTTTTACCGGCTGCGGCTCCTCCGGCGTTTTTTCTTCGCGCCCACGCAGCCACCATGCCAGGCCGAGCAAAGCGGCGGTAAAGAGTAAAAATACCAGGTTAGGCATTCCTGGCACCATGCCAAGCAGCCCCAGCACCGCCGCCGCCAGCAGCATTACCCTTGGATTACTGAACAGTTGGCCAACCATCTGCTCGCCTACATCCTGATCGGTACTAACGCGGGTCACAATGACGCCCGCCGCCGTGGAGATAACCAGCGCCGGGATCTGGGCGACCAGGCCGTCGCCAATGGTCAGCAGGGTGTAGCTTTCCGCCGCGCTGCCCATGCTCATTCCGTGCTGTAATACGCCGACCAGCAGCCCGCCTACCACGTTAATGACCATGATGAGAATACCGGCGATGGCGTCGCCGCGCACAAATTTACTTGCCCCATCCATCGAGCCGTAGAAGTCGGCTTCCTGCGTGACTTCCGAACGCCGTTTTTTGGCCTCGTCTTCACCAATCAGACCGGCATTAAGATCGGCGTCAATCGCCATTTGCTTACCGGGCATACCGTCCAGCACAAAGCGCGCGCCGACTTCGGCAATACGTCCGGCGCCTTTGGTGATGACCATGAAGTTGATAATGACGAGGATAATAAAAACCACAATCCCGATCGCGAAGTTACCGCCGACCAGGAAATGACCGAACGCCTCTACCACCTTTCCCGCCGCCGCCGCGCCGGTATGCCCTTCCATCAAAATAATGCGCGTTGAGGCTACGTTAAGCGCCAGACGCAGTAGCGTGGTAAACAGCAGAATGGTCGGAAACGCGGCAAAATCCAGAGTGCGCTGGGTAAACATCGCCACCAGCAGCACCATGATCGATAGCGCAATATTAAAGGTAAACAATAAGTCGAGGATAAAAGCAGGCAGCGGCAGCACCATCATCGACAAAATCAGCAGAATGAGGATCGGCCCGGCAAGAATTTGCCATTGCGTCGATTTCAGGTTGCTGGGCAGGCGCAGCATCGCGACCAGATTAGCCATCAGTATTCTTCTCGTTCATAAAATCCAGCGCTTCTGGCACCGGAAGGTTCTCAGGTTGTGGAGGACGTTGCCCGCCCGCAAGCCGCCAGCGTTTAAGCTGCCAGACCCAGGCCAACACTTCCGCAACGGCAGCATATAACTGCCCGGGAATTTGCTGACCGATTTCGGCGTGGCGATATAATGCCCGCGCCAGCGGCGGCGCTTCTAAAGTGGGAACCCGATGTTCAGCGCCGATCTCGCGAATGCGCAGCGCTATTAATCCAGCCCCCTTCGCGACCACTTTCGGCGCGCTCATTTTGTTTTCGTCATACTGCAGCGCCACGGAATAGTGCGTCGGGTTAGTGACAATGACGTCCGCTTTCGGCACATCTTCCATCATGCGGCGCTGCGCGGCGGCGCGTTGCATCTGGCGAATTTTGCCCTTAACATGCGGATCGCCTTCGCTCTCTTTAAATTCGTCGCGAATGTCCTGCCGCGACATGCGTAATTTTTTCAGGTGGCTAAAGATCTGGAAAAACACGTCAAATCCCACCATCGGAATCACGCCCAGTACCACCAGTAACGCGCAGAGTCCAACCAGATCCAACGCATTCCCCATTGCGACGATCGGCGACTCCGCCATCAGGCGCATCATTTGTGGCCAGTGATACCAGAGATAAAAGCCGGTAACGCAGCCGACCAGCGTGGATTTCAACACCGCTTTTAGCAGTTCCGCGCCGGTCTGCGCCGAAAACATGCGCTTAATTCCCGGCAGCGGGTTTAATTTAGAAAATTTTGGCTGTAGCGACTTACCGCTAAAAATCAGGCCGCCAAGCATAACCGGCGAGATAAGCGCCACCAGCACCACGCCCGCGATGAGCGGTAGCAACGCCATCATCGCCGCTTTAATCAGCAAAATTATCTGCCCCAGGATCAGGTTAGGATCGTTCACCATACGGTGATCGAAGTGCAGGCCTGCTGAGAGCATTCCCGCCAGTTGCCGCGCTAACGACTCGCCGCCGAACCAAATAATACAAACGCCCACCAGCAATATCAGCAGTGAGGTCAGTTCTCTGGAACGGGGGATCTGCCCTTCTTCCCGCGCTTTTTCAAGTCGGTGGGGTGTGGGGGCTTCTGTTTTGTCGTCGTCGCTCTCTTCTGCCACGCAGCAAACCCTGGATAGATTGATAAGCGAGAATGATGCCAGAACCGCTTTACGCCAATGGGCAGAGTAAGCGGTAAAAAAGGCGGGGTTTATGGCGTTAATAGAGATAGCCGGATACGATAAGAAAGTCTCGTATCCGGCCGGGTTGACGGATTCGAACCCGATAAGCGCAGCGCCATCAGGTCAAAAAAGCTTAAAACCCAAGACTGTCCAGCAGGTCGTCCACCTGATCCTGACTGGCGACGACGCCAGCTTTCGAGGTATCCACCTGCGGGCCGTTGAGTAAGCTTTCGTTCTCGCGTTTTGGTCGTGCGCTCTGTTCCGGGATGTTTTCCAGCAGTACCATTAATAACTGGCGCTCAATCTCCTGAATCACGTCCATCATGCGTTTGATCACCTGACCCGTCAGATCCTGGAAATCCTGCGCCATCATGATGTCCAGCAGTTGCGCGTTAGTAAAGCTGGTATGGCCCGGGACATCCCTGAGAAACTGGCGCGTATCCGTCACCAGTTCACGGGCGTCGGCAAGCTCGATCGGATTGTCAAACCACTCGTCCCAACGTTGGGTTAGCGCTTTCGCCTCTTTCTCCATCGCATCCTGATGCGGCTGCGAGGCTTCGACACTGTTTAGCGCGCGTTCCGCCGCCTGCGCCGTCATCTGGACGACGTAATCCAGACGGTCGCGCGCATCAGGGATCGCCTCCGCCGCTTCGGCAATCGCCTGGTCCAGCCCCAGCTCACGCAGGCTGTCGCGCAGCATTCGGGTCAGACTACCGATGCGCGCAATGATGTCTCCTGCTGAACCTTCATCAGCAGGCTTGATAGATGGTTGCATCATCATCGCATCCTCACATGCCCAGTTTCTCAAAGATTTTGTTGAGCTTCTCTTCCAGAGTCGCTGCGGTGAACGGTTTTACGACATAACCGCTGGCGCCAGCCTGTGCGGCGGCGATAATATTCTCTTTTTTGGCTTCCGCCGTGACCATCAACACGGGTAACGCCGACATGGCGCTATCGGCGCGAATGGTTTTCAGCAGCTCCAGGCCATCCATGTTCGGCATGTTCCAGTCGGAGATAATAAAACCAAAGCCGCCCGCCTGGAGCTTGTTCAGCGCATCGACGCCGTCTTCGGCCTCTTCCACATTGTTAAATCCAAGCTCTTTTAAGAGGTTGCGCACGATACGACGCATGGTCGAAAAGTCATCCACAACCAAAAATTTAAGCTCTTTATCCGCCATAAAATACTACTCCTGGTTCAAATACGTATCGCCTGTCCGGCACTGATTTTCGCCAGCATCTGCTGGCTTACCTGGCTAAGATCGACCACTTCGCTTACGCCACCCATATTGATGGCCTCGCGCGGCATGCCGAACACCACACAACTTGCTTCGTTTTGCGCAATGGTCCAGGCGCCAGCCTGGTACATCGCTAACATTCCAGCGGCGCCATCGTTGCCCATCCCCGTAAGAATGACGCCTACGGCGTTGCGCCCCGCGTGTTTCGCCACCGAATGAAACAGCACATCCACGGAAGGCCGATGCCGGTTTACCGGCGGGCCATCATGAATTTTGATTTGATAATTCGCCCCGCTACGCGCCAGCTCCATATGCTTGTCGCCGGGCGCAATGTAGGCATGACCTGGCAATACGCGTTCGCCGTCCTCCGCCTCCTTCACGCTGATTTGACAGAGTTTATTCAGACGCTCGGCAAACGAGCGGGTAAAGCCAGGCGGCATATGCTGCGTAATAATCACTGCCGGACTGGAAAGCGGCAGCGGTTGCAGCACATGTCGGATAGCTTCAGTACCGCCCGTTGAAGCGCCGATAGCAATCAGTTTTTCCGAACTGAGCAGCGGACCGGCTTTTAAGGTTGCCGGGGCCGCCATCGGTTTATGTGCGGCGATGCGGGCCCGCGCGGCGGTACGCACTTTTTCGGCGATCATCTCGCTATACGCCAGCATACCTTCACGAATGCCAAGCTGCGGTTTGGTGACAAAATCGATGGCCCCCAACTCCAGCGCCCGTAGCGTCACTTCAGAACCTTTCCCGGTCAGCGAAGAGACCATCACCACCGGCATCGGTCGCAGGCGCATCAGTTTTTCCAGAAAATCGAGGCCGTCCATACGCGGCATCTCAACGTCCAGGGTCAATACGTCCGGATTAAATTTTTTGATGAGATCCCTGGCGACCAACGGGTCCGGCGCAGTCGCCACCATCTCCATATCGCTATGGCTATTAATAATTTCAGTCATGATTTGGCGCATTAGCGCGGAATCATCAACTGACAATACCCTGATTTTACTCATGCTTTATCCTTACTTAGCGCATACACCGTCTGTCCGCGCAGGCTAAACTCGCGCACGAGGTTGCTAAAGTTTTCTGAGTGACCGGCAAACAACAGTCCGTCAGGTTTAAGGAGTGGAACAAAACGGCGCAGAATGTCCTCCTGAGTCGTTTTATCAAAATAGATCATGACGTTACGGCAAAAAATCGCGTCAAAGGGACCGGGTACGTTGTACTGCTTTTCCAATAAATTAACGGAGGAAAATTCAACATAATTGGCCAGTTCCTGACGCACGCGCACCAGTCCTTCATGCGGCCCCGTACCGCGCATGAAGTAACGTTGTAGCTGCTGCGGCGATAACGTTTTCAGTTCGCTGAGGCGATAAATACCGCTTCTCGCTTTTTCCAGCACTTCAGTATCAATATCGCTGGCGAATACTTTCCAGCGACCGGGGGCCATCCCCAACGCATCCGCCAGCGTAATGGCGATACTGTAAGGTTCTTCTCCTGTCGATGCCGCCGCACTCCAGACGCGATACTCGCCGTGGCGGCGACGCGCATGTTCCGCAAGGATGGGAAAATGGTGCGCCTCACGAAAAAAAGCGGTCAGGTTGGTAGTCAGAGCGTTGATAAAAGCCTGCCACTCAGCGCTGTTTTGATTAGCCTCCAGCATACTGAGATAACGGCCAAAATCATCCAGTCCCAGGGTACGCAGCCGACGGACCAGGCGGTTATAAACCATATCCCGCTTATGGTCGGCCAGCACGATCCCTGCGCGCTGGTAGATTAATTGACATATCCGACGAAAATGCGCGTCGGACAGCGCGAGGCGCTGTGTCATCTGTAACAATACTGACGTTTGCCCGGAGGGCAGAGATGATGTCATAGCGCCTTCTTAATCACATTCAAAGTACAACGGGCGCGCCCTGCGGCAGCGCCATGCTTCCCGTATTACACATTTTTTGCTTTTATCTATGCGAACCAGACGAAAGGGATCGGCGGGTTCGCAAATTAATCGATAACCGACAGCACACAGCGCACGTCGATCAGAAGGTTTCCCAGTTCGCATCATCCCCGGCGGCTAATGGCCGCGGCGTATTGCCGGACTGAGCGTCCACTGACAAACGCATCTCAGGTTTATTTACCGCCAGCGGTCGCGATGCCAGGCGGAAAGCCGATACCGCCTGGGTCAGACGGCTGGCCTGCTCTTCCAGCGCGGCGGCGGCCGCTGCGGATTCCTGAACCAGCGAGGCGTTCTGTTGCGTTACGCGATCCATTTCGGAAACGGCCAAAGCGACCTGATCGATACCCCGGCTTTGCTCATCCGAGGCGGAGGCGATTTCGCCCATGATATCCGTGACGCGCGTAACGGCATTGACGATGTCAGTCATGGTTTCCCCGGCGCTTTCCACCAGCACAGAACCGGTATCGACACGCGAGACGGAATCTTCAATCAACGCTTTTATTTCTTTCGCCGCCTGGGCGCTGCGGCTGGCCAGATTACGCACCTCGCCTGCCACGACCGCAAAACCGCGCCCCTGCTCTCCCGCGCGCGCCGCTTCTACCGCCGCGTTCAGCGCCAGAATGTTAGTCTGGAAGGCAATACCGTCGATAACGCTGATAATGTCAGCGATTTTTTTCGAACTGTCGGCAATTTCGTGCATGGTGTTTACCACGCCGTCGACCACTTTGCCGCCATGACGCGCGGTCTCGGAGGCGCTTTGCGCCAGTTGCGAAGCCTGGCGGGCGTTATCGGCGTTTTGCTTCACGGTGGCCGTCAGTTGTTCCATGCTGGCCGCCGTCTCCTCCAGAGCGGAGGCCTGCTGTTCAGTACGGGAAGAGAGGTCGGTATTACCGGCGGCAATTTCACTGGTGCCGGAATAAATCGCATCCGAACCTTCACGAACCTGCGTCACGGTGTCAATCAGCGAGCGTTGCATATGTTCAACCGTTCCCGCCAGTTCGCCAATTTCATTACGTCCTGAGACAGTGAGCGTTTTCGTCAGATCGCCGCTGGCAATTTCACGGATATGAGTAATCACTCGCGCTAATGGGTTAAGCAGGGCATGACGAATGCCGAACCAAACCACCATCAAAATCAGCACCAGCACGACCGCAAGCCCCCCCAGTTGCCATTGCGCAAAACGGTAGTCATGAGCGCTTTGATCAAATGTCTGGCGGTACAGGTTTTCGCTCACCCGGGCGTAATTGCCCAGCGCCTCGCCCAACGCGTTTTGCATTCCCTGGGTTGGCTGGGCGAAGTAGGCATCCATATTGCCATTGTCCAGAAACTGAATAAGTTCGGCTAATGCGGCCTGATAGCGCTGATATTTTTCATCGACGTTCGCGCTGGCCTCCGCCATCGCTGGCAATGGCGTCATGTTTTTGAAATTGGCGTAGTGCGCCGCCGCCTGTGCGAGAGTCGTTTTTGCATTCTGGAGTAAATCCGTTTTGGCGCTGCTCTGCTGGTTAGAAGCGTCCATCATCATGCGTGCGGCGGAGCGGCTCAGGTTAATGCGCGTTTGCAGCATTAAGTCCCATGTCGACGTGAGTTCGCTTTGTTGCTGGCGTAATTCGTTAGAAATAACAAAACCTTGCTGGTTATGCTGTAATGAAGAAAACAGCAAACCACCGGAAACAAGCTGTAGCAGTGCGAAAACCCCCAGCACCATCATCAGCATTGTGACAACGCGGATACGGTTAAACATAAGGCACCTTCCTGATAACGAGTTATCAACGTTATCGGCACCTGCGGTGATAACTTTACTTTTGCAAAAAGGAAATACGTTGTTCCGGAAGACGATATTGACAATAACAGTGTCGCAGCGGCGATGTCGGCGCAAAATGCAGGGGCTGGGCGCGGGCGGTGAAGAGGCACTCTCACCGTTGGTGGAAGCATAACGGTGAATATTGCCGAATGGCGCGACGCCATCCGGCAACGTTATTACGCGACGTGTGATGCTGCGATATCCAGCAGCGCCATCTCTTCGCTGTTAAGCAGTTTTTCGATATTCACCAGAATCAGCATACGCTCGCCGAGCGCGCCCAATCCCGTCAAATATTCTGTTGACAAGGTCACGGCAAATTCTGGCGCCGGACGGATCTGTTCCGCCGTTAACGACAGTACGTCAGACACGCCGTCTACCACTATCCCGACGACACGTTGCCCCAGATTCAGTACGATCACTACCGTATTGTCATCATACTCAACGTCGCCTTCGCAGAATTTCACGCGCAGATCGACAATGGGGACAATCACGCCGCGCAGGTTAGTCACCCCTTTTATAAAGGCCGGTGTATTGGCGATGCGCGTCACCTGGTCATAGCCACGGATCTCCTGCACTTTCAGGATATCGATGCCGTACTCTTCATTTCCCAGTGTAAACACCAGGAATTCCTGACCTGACGGCTCGCCGGCCAGTTTGCTTACATTACTCATACCGGTCATATTATTCCCTTCTCACTCAATCAGGCGGCTGTGATCGCCATACGTTGTTCGCGGTTTAAACCCTGCAATGCGGAAACATCAACAATCAGCGCGACGCTGCCGTCGCCCAGGATCGTCGCGGCGGAAATCCCCGGTACCTTGCGATAATTGCTTTCCAGATTTTTGACCACCACCTGGTGCTGACCGATGAGCTGATCGACCAGCAGCGCGTAACGGCGTCCCGCGCTTTGCAGGATCACAACAATGCCCTGCGTGGCTTCGGTTTTCGCCCCGTCCACGTCAAACACTTTCCACAATTCGACCAGCGGCAAATACTCGCCGCGCACTTCCAGAACCCGTTCGCCGCCCGCCAGCGGATGAAGATCCTCTTCACGCGGTTGCAGCGACTCCATCACCGCATTCAACGGCAGGATAAAAACTTCCCCCGCCACGCGAACCGACATCCCATCGAGGATGGCCAGCGTCAGCGGCAGCAGAATACGAATCGTGGTGCCGGAGCCTTGTTTTGACTGGATCTCAACGTGACCGCCCATCTCCTGAATGTTACGTTTCACCACATCCATGCCAACGCCGCGACCGGAGACATCCGTGACCTGTTCCGCAGTTGAGAATCCCGGCGCGAAGATCAACATGCCTACTTCATCGTCGGTCATGTTTTCATTCACCGCCATCCCCTGCGACATGGCCTTCGCCAGGATACGCTCACGGTTAAGCCCCGCGCCGTCATCGGTCACTTCAATACAAATATTCCCGCCCTGATGTTCTGCGGAAAGAATCAGGTTGCCGACAGCATTTTTCCCCGCCTCAAGGCGTTTTTCCGGCATTTCAATCCCGTGGTCGAGACTGTTGCGCACCAGGTGCGTCAGCGGGTCGATAATGCGTTCGATCAGGCTTTTATCAAGTTCAGTGGAGCTCCCCACCAGCGTCAGCTCTACCTGCTTGCCCAGTTTGCCCGCTAAATCGCGTACCAGACGCGGGAAACGGCTGAAGACGTACTCCATAGGCATCATACGAATCGACATCACCGACTCTTGTAAGTCGCGGGCGTTACGTTGTAACTGCCCCATACTGGTAATGAGATCGCCGTGGTTTACCGGGTCCAGCTCGTTAGAACGCTGGGCCAACATTGACTGGGTAATCACTAACTCGCCGACCAGGTTTATGAGCTGATCCACTTTCTCTACCGCCACGCGAATGCTGGTGGACTCGCGTTCACGCGCAGGTTTTTCACGCCCCGCATGATGTTCATGGGCCGCGCTTTTGGCGGCTGGCGCAACGACTGCCGGAGGCGCTACCGGCGCTACCTCGGTTTTCTCTTGCGCTTTTTCCACGGGCGCGGCGACCACTTTTTCAAAAGCGATCTGATCGGCCTCGATGACAAAACAGAGCACCGCGACAATGTCATCTTCCGCGACGCTGCCATCCAGAGTTGCCGACAGTGAATCCGCTCCCTTAACGACATCCGTCAGAGTAGCCAGATTGCCCAACTCTTCTTCAAGCAGATCGACCTCATTGGCTTTCAACCGTGAAAGTACAATGCGCAGTTTACTCTCGTCACGAGGCGATTCAGTTTCGGCTACGCTCTCTTCCTGGATCGCCGCGCTTAGTGCCGCGGTTTCTACGACCGCCGGCGTGGTTTCGCCTTTCGCCTCCAGCGCCAACTGGCGTAGCGCATTGCAGATATATTCGAAGCTTGCGGCATCCGGCTCTTCGGAGTTTTTATAGGCGTCGAGCTGTTCCTGCATAATATCTTTCGTTTCCAAAAACAGGTTGATAATGTCGGTATTGAGCTGCATTTCACCGCGTCGGGCTTCATCCAGCAGGTTTTCCATTAAATGTGTGGTTTCCTGCAGAATAGTGAAGCCGAATGTGCCCGCGCCGCCTTTAATGGAGTGCGCCGCGCGAAAAATGGCGTTCAGTTGTTCAGCGTCCGGGGATTCCGGCACCAAATCCAGCAGATGCTGCTCCATATCAGCCAACAGCTCGTCAGCTTCATCAAAAAATGTCTGATAAAAATCGCTAATATCCATGCTCACGCTATCACCTCGGTTCCGCTTTTGGCGATGTGGGTACGCTTGCCGGCGGGGCTGCCGCAGGCTGTTGTAATACACTTACCGGCTCATTCTGGCTTTCAGCGTTTTCATGCAAAATGGCCTGTTCCGCCTGTTTGTTTAACACCAGCAGGCTTATACGGCGGTTGATGGCATCATCAGGACCGCGATCGCTCAGCCGCATCGTGGCGGCCATGCCAACCACCCGTAATACTTTTCCGTTATCCAGCCCGCCAGCGACCAGTTCGCGACGCGAGGCATTGGCGCGATCGGCGGATAACTCCCAGTTGCTATAGCCTTTTTCGCCGTTCGCGTAGGGAAAGTCATCGGTATGGCCGGCCAGGCTAATGCGATTAGGTATACCGTTTAACACTGGCGCAATCGCACGCAGGATATCGCGCATATACGGCTCAACTTCGGCGCTGCCGGTTTTAAACATCGGGCGGTTCTGGCTGTCGATAATCTGGATGCGCAACCCCTCCTGAACTAAATCAATTTTCAGATGCGGACGTAACGCGCGCAGTTTGGGATCGGATTCGATCAGTTGATCCAGATCGCCGCGCAGTTTGTTTAAGCGACTCTGCTCCATCCGTTTTTTCAGCTCGTCGATATTCGGCTGCTTTTCCACTTCACCCTGCTGTTGGGTGTAATCATCGCCGCCGCCTGGTATCGGGCTCTCGCTATTGGCAATCCGGTTCCCCCCCGTTACCGCGGTGGCCAACGGCGTACGAAAATATTCGGCAATCTGAATTAATTCTTTAGGGCTGGAGATGGAAATCAGCCACATCACCAGAAAAAAAGCCATCATCGCCGTCATAAAATCGGCGTAGGCAATTTTCCAGGAACCGTGCGCCCCGCCGCCGTGCGGTTTGTGCCTGCGGCGTTTTACGACGACAATGGGATGAGCCTGATTTTTCATGCTTCCTCAGTCGTCTGCTGCTGGTTTGGGTTTCTTACTGCACGAACGTGTTCTTCCAACTCAATAAACGATGGACGCTCACTGGAATAAAGCGTTTTACGACCAAATTCCACGGCAATCGGCGGCGCATAGCCGTTCAGATTAGACAGCAGTGTAATTTTTACGCACTGCATCATCTTGGTGGTTTCGGCGCTCTTCTGGCGCAAAACGGTCGCTAACGGTGAAATGAATCCATAAGCCAGTAAAATACCGAGGAACGTACCTACCATGGCATGGGCAATCAGCGCCCCCAACTCCGCTGCCGGACGATCGGCTGAAGCCAGAGCGTGAACCACCCCCATTACCGCCGCGACAATACCAAAGGCAGGCAGCGAATCCCCCACCATCGCCAGGCTGTTGGCCGGGACTTCCGCCTCGCTTTCATGGGTTTCAATCTCTTCATCCATCAACGCTTCAATTTCGAACGTATTCATGTTGCCGCTGATGATCAGGCGCAGATAATCGACAATAAAATCAAGCATTACCGCATCGGCCAGAATACGCGGATAACTGGCGAAGATTTCACTCTCTTTCGGATTTTCAATATCGCGTTCAAGGGAGAACATCCCCTGCTGGCGTGATTTGGCCATCAGGCGATAGAGCAACGCCAGCAAATCCATGTACATAGATTTCGTGTATTTCGAACGACGAAATAACAACGGGATCGCTTTCATCGTGCCTTTGATGGCCTTCCCGTTGTTGCCGACAATGAACGCCCCTATCCCCGCGCCGCCAATGATGACCAGTTCAGCAGGTTGATAGAGTGCCCCAAGGTGTCCGCCGGTCATGACATAACCGCCGAAAACTGTACCGATAACCACCAGGTAACCTAATAAGATAAGCACGACATCATCCTTCCGCTGTTGACTATGACAGGATGCGCAGTCGGGCGATTAACGCGAAGGCAAGGCAAAAAAAAGCAGCGGTAATGGCTTACCGCTGCTGGAGTGTTTGTCCACACCGTTTCGGTTAAACAGCCTGTTCGATCTGTTCATCCAGCAGTTGTGGAATAATATCGGCAGCATCTCGGGAAAGTTTACGTCTTTTTACTGCGCGGGATGGCGGCTGGCATAAACTACACGCAAAGCTGCCTACGGGCTGATGCGCATGGGTAATAAAGTTCCCACCGCAGCAGTTACAGCTCGACAATTCAAGCAACCCACTTTCAACAAAACGCACCAGCGTCCATGCGCGAGTCAGCGCCAACAACGGCCCTTCAGGCGGTTGCGGACACTGCTCAAGATAAAGCCGATAAGCTTTAATCACCGCATCCACACCGCTGCATAAGCCGGTCTTCAGTAAAAATTGCCAGGCGTTGCAGAACATGGAGGCATGAATATTTTGCTCCCAGGTCATAAACCAGTCTGTCGAAAATGGCAGCATCCCTTTAGGCGGCGGGCTACCGCGTAATTCTTTGTACAGCCTGATGAGGCGACCACGGCTGAGCTGTGTTTCGCTTTCCAGCATTTGTAGACGAGCGCCAAGATTAATCAACTCCATCGCCAACTGGATATCGCGAGCTTCCTGAACAATGCTTTTTTCACTCATTATCATGCCCTTTTCTTACGCGCCGTATCGTCCACTTCATTGAGCAGACGCGTTGAAAGCATGATACCTGTGTGAATCTGCTGTAAATCATCGACGCGCGAATCCTGAGTCAAACGGGTGATCGTCTGATGATCGTCAAACCGGAAATGACAAACTAACTGGTTCGTCTCCGCCAGTTTGACCATCTGCGGCAGGGTCAACGCGCCCAGTGTGTTTGCCATCTCTTCGTTGATACCGAGGCGGAACATCGCAGATGCTTTGTCCTGGACGATCAAACGCTGTGCAAGGAGTAAATATGACAAATTGATGTCATAAATGTGTTTTAGCAACTCGGATGTATGCATTGTTCCCATCCAGAATAACCAACTTTATTTTTGTGCGACGTAGCCGCACCCCGTGATGTCGCCGGGAAGGCCCGGTAAAAGAAGCAAAAAGGTCAAATGCATAGCAGCGCTCAGACATTGTGGACATTGTGACGTATAACGCAGCTTCCCACTGGGATTCGCCTTACACGTTTACATCAATTTTTACAAATGCCTAAGATTTTTCCTAATTCGACGCAACTCTACTCGTCAGCTTCGTGACATACAACGGAGCGGGACGGCGATTTTAGAAAATATGTGATGTAGATCACATAATTTAACAGAATACTTACGATAAAACCATCAGTATGGCTTTTACTTTGTTTAATTAATAACCTAATGTTCACTTTTTCTATTCCACACTGCTGAATAGGGGTACGTCAACACCAAATTCTTTTTTGTTTCTCTCTGTTAAAATAACGCCAGGATAATAGATAACAGGCTATTATTTCTATTTTAGAAACGATTTTATTTTACCTTTAGTAAACAGTGGCTTAAATATTAAACGTTATTAATTAATCTCGTCACAGCATACGCCCTCCTCTGTTAAAAATAAGCTCATTTGATTTAACTTTTAGCTTTCCTTGTTCACCCGTTTAAATAAAGCATCCTGGTGGTGTGTAAAAAGTGTCTTATGCCACGATTCTTTACATAAGAATAATTAATGATTAATTATGATGTCCTTCACATTAATGTGGCATTAGCGCATTGCAGAAATGCGCTAAACAGAGTAAAGCTAAAGCACAATCTCATATTCTTGCAATCAAGGAGCGAGTTATGAGCTACACCCATATTCTTGTCGCCGTTGCCGTCACCCCGGAAAGTCACCAGCTACTGGCTAAAGCGGTCTCTATCGCCCGCCCTGTTCAGGCGAAAGTAAGCCTGATTACTCTCGCTTCCGATCCCGAACTGTATAACCAGTTCGCCGCGCCCATGATGGAGGATTTACGCGCGGTTATGCATGAGGAAACTGAGAATTTTCTTAAGATGCTGGGGGAAAAGGCGGATTATCCGATTGAACAAACTTTCATCGCATCAGGTGAGTTAAGCCAGCATATTTTGGCTGTGTGCCGCAAACACCATGTTGATCTGGTCATTTGCGGCAACCATAACCACAGTTTCTTTTCGCGCGCGTCCTGCTCGGCAAAAAGTGTCGTCAGCGCCAGCCAGGTAGATGTGTTGCTGGTGCCGTTAGCGGGCGACTAGTCGCCGCTCGCGATATCTCAGGCCAGCTTAGGGAACGTCGCCACGTTGTTCTGCTGCTGACGCTCAGGGCTACGCGGCGTGACCTCCTTTAGGTCATGAATAAAACGCTCCTGCCAGCGGTTAATGTCATTTTTAACGATCACGTCCAGCATTTCCGCATGACGCGAAATACGCTCGGCAAGGGGCATCGTTAACGCACGATTGAGCGCCGCCGCCACGTCATCCCGATCGTAAGGATTGACGATTAACGCCGACGTCAGTTCATTCGCCGCGCCGGCAAACTGTGACAGTACCAGTACGCCAGGGTTAGCGGGGTCCTGCGCGGCGACAAACTCTTTCGCCACCAGGTTCATCCCGTCACGCAACGGGGTGACGAGCCCGACGTCTGAATAACGGAATATCTTCATTAACAGTTTACGGTCGAAATGCTGATTCAGATAATAGAGCGGCGTCCAGCCCAATTGTCCATATTTCCCATTAATCCGGCCTGCTTCCGTCTCAAGCTGGTGGCGAATATCCTGATATGCCTGTACTTCGCCGCGTGACGTAGGCGCAATTTGGGTATAACGAATTTTTCCCCGATGCTGCGGGTAGTTTTCCAGTAACGCTTCATACGCCAGAAAACGTTCCGGCAGCCCTTTCGAATAATCCAGCCGCTCAACGGAAAAAATATTCTTCACATTTTTCAGTTCCGCCTTGAGCTGCGCCAGTTTAGGCGGCAACGGCCCGGCAGCCTGCAGAGCAATCTCATCGGGCTCAATACCGATAGGATACACTTCTGTCTGGAAGTCTTTACCCCACGCGATATGCTGCTTGCCGCTGCGAGTCGTGACTCGCGTTTGACTCGAAAGGCTATCCAGAAAAGCCAGGCGATCATTTTCGGTCTGGAACCCTAGCAGATCAAAGTCACACAACTGCTCCAGCAGTTCATCATGCGGCGGTAAAGCGTTAAAAATCTCCGGGGTCGGGAATGGAATATGCAGGAAAAAACCAATTCGGTTGTTCACGCCGCGTTTACGCAGCTCGCTGGCGAACGGTAACAGGTGGTAGTCATGCACCCAAATGATGTCGTTCTCTTTAATGAGGGGCAATAACTTATCCGCTAATAACGCATTCACCCGCATATAGCCTTCCCATGCAGGACGCTGAAACTGTACCAGGTCCAGACGATAGTGGAACGCAGGCCAGAGAACCGCATTGGAAAATTGACAGTAATAATCTTCGTAATCTTGTTCGCTCAGGTTAAACGATGCCCAGGTAATATTACCTTTTATCACCTTTTTTAATGGCTCATCCTCGTTACCTGTCTCGCCACTCCAGCCGAACCACAACCCGCCAGCCGCTTTTAGCGCGCCAAGCACGCCAACGGCGAGGCCGCCGGCGCCGCCTTTATTATCCGGGGGGGCAATTCGATTAGATACTACGACTAAACGACTCATAGCCATCTCTCCTGTTATTCATTACTTGTTGTTCTTGTTGTGGATAATTGATTTGTTCCAGCCAGCGCCAGACATCGGGTACGCTTTCCAGCCGCCATGCCGCCTGGGTTGCCCCGACGCCCACTTTTACGGAAATTCCGCCAGCGTGATTCACCACGCCAAAGCCAGCCTCATCGGTCAAATCGTCGCCCACAAAAACGGGAATCCGTCCCGCAAAGGGCGCCTCCTGCATAAAGGCGGCAATCGCTTCGCCTTTATTGGTTCCCTTAGGTTTGATTTCCACAACACATTTACCAGGCTGCAACGCCAGTTGCGGCCAGTGCTGCGTAACGTGTTGCGCAAGTGCCAACAGCGCCGCTTCATGTTCCGGAGCCTGACGGTAGTGCAGCGCAAACGCCATCCCCTTCGTCTCCAGCTCCGTTCCGGGCAGCGCTACAAGCGTCGAACGTAATAACGCCTCCACCTCACGGACTACCGCTTCAGGAAGGCGCACGATATGGGTTTTACCATTGATGTCACGACGCTCTGCTCCGTGAACGCCAGCGAGCGGAAAGCGAAAAGGCTTCGCCAAAGCATCCAGCTCAGTCATTGAACGCCCTGAAATCAATGCCAGTGCCCCTGCGTTGTGCGCCGCGAGACGGTCTAACAACTGAAGGATTTTATGCGGTACCACTACCTGATCGGGATGAGGCTTTATCTCTGCCAATGTGCCATCAAGGTCAAAAAAATACGCATAGTTCGCAGTGAGTTCGGGGGATACGGTTAACGGTTCTGCCACCCTGGTCTCCTCCTTATCATCATATTGAGACTCACAAACGGTCTCATTAGTCATGTAAGTATAGACAGTGTGACGCTGCTCGCCATTTAGAAAGACCATCGCCAGCCGGGGTAGCGGCTGGCGATGACGTGAAGCTATACTGTTTAGTTGAGTGTTAATTCATCAAATCGTACGCTTCGCTTTTTGCTTATAATGGTCGAAGATAACTGTTGTCAGAAGGATTCAGCCGCGAACCATACACTGTGCAAAAGGTGAAATGTTGAGCAGGTTCATCGCGCTCTCCACCGCTCCTGATATCAGTACGCTCGCCACCACATATGAGACTTTTCCGAGGCCGCCTTTCAGGAATCCCCCCCTAAGACACACGCAGAAATAACGATTAACTCATAACCCAGGGAAGTCATTGACCTGCTTTAGCGTTTTTTATGTAGGGTAAAATCAAACGATTCTTGTTAGAGAAGACGTAAAACGGTGCACTGTCTTTCATTCATTAGATAAATGCTGATGGCAGGAATAGTTTTAGCGGAAAATGACATAACCCAGAGCGAATTCATCAGCCAAAAGGCAGGAAAGCCAGCACATTAATCCATAACATCAGCCAGCTAATCCTTACGGCCCTGGGTGAATAACGATTACCAGGGATAATAGATATGTTCAGCCTGTTCGCGAACCGGCGCATCGTCTCCCAGCAGTCTGGCGGAAAGGGTTAGCGCGAAATCAAAGACATGACCCAACCCTTTGCCGCTAATTAAATTACCATCTTCAACCACGGGCGCATCCACATAGACACCTTCCGGAACCGCTTTCCACAGATCGCCGGAACAGACATAACGACGCCCCTTCAGCAATCCGTGAGCACCCAGCACCCTTGCCGCCGCGGAACAGATAGGACAAATTAATTTGCCTGCCGCATCATGACGCGCAACGAAAGCGATCACCGCCGGATTAGCCGCCAGATTAGCGCTCCCCTGCGGACCGCCCGGTAGCACTACCGCATCGAAAAGCGCCTGCTGGCGTTCACTCAGCGTGCTGTCCGCAACCATAGGAATATCATGGTAACTCACCACCGCCCGTGATTCAGCACACGCCAGCGTTTCGACGTCGATATGCAAACGTCGCAGAATATCAAGAGTAACAATGGCCTCTGCTTCTTCAAATCCTGGTGCCAACAGCACCGCGACCTTTTTCATTGACTGCTCCTTGTTAACGAGTCACCCAGCAAAACTGCGCTCAACCGAATAACGTGCTCGTATGATTAATGATATTAAAAATGATCTACCGCAAAATCGGCTAGTTTATAAAAACAGGCATATTTGCTCTCAACCGTTTATGCGTGTGATATCCAGACTGGCTAATGTTTATTTTATTGAAATTACCATACTTAAAAGGCTCACCTCATGATCTGAAACAATGTTTCATAAAATAGAAAAAATAGAATATCTTTTATCTTTCAAATAGTTACAAGAATGACATACCAAAAATCATTACACCTGAAAAAATCACACCGCTGAAAATGTAAAAAAAGATAAACAATTGCATTTAAGGATTTTCTTATTTTTATTGACGCGCTATTCTCATTACCGATCGATAAACAGGAAATGAGATCGCATAAGGGACTGGCGGAACGGAGTTCTTCTGCTAAGAGTATTTATTGTGCATAGAGGTAAGAATGTGACAACGGCCCGTTGCATTCTCGTCTGTCATGCACATCAACACTTTCTGGAAATAAGGATATTGTTATGGCAGCTGTAGGAATGGTTCAAAAGCTCAACACGCCAATGAACCTTGAGTTTTACGCATCAAATCTTTACCTCCATCTAAGCGAATGGTGTTCTGAACACAGTTTAACAGGCACCGCCACCTTTCTTCGTACCCAGGCGCAAGGCAACGTGACGCAAATGATGCGCATGTTTAATTTTATGAAAAACGCCGGCGCCACCCCTATCGTTAAAGCCATTGACGTTCCGGGTGAAGAGCTCTGCTCTCTGGAAGAATTGTTCCAGAAAACCCTGGAGGATTATCAGCAACGCGCCAGCACGCTGTCGCGTCTGGCAGATGAAGCGAAAGCGCTGAATGATGCCTCAACGCTCGATTTTCTCCATACCCTGGAAAAAGAGCAGCAGCAGGATGGCGTACTTTTACAAACTATTCTCGAAGAAGTTCGCAGCGCTAAACGAGCAGGGTTATGTCTGGCGCAAACCGATCAGCATCTCCTTAACGTCGTGACCTATCAGCATCACTGATAGCGGCTCCCCGAGCGACAATATTGAGACGTTATTAGCCGGATAGCAACGCGAAGCAGCTTATCCGGCCTACACCGTTTCTGGTCTGTTTGCCAGAGGTGGCGCCTGTCGCTACTGGCGTATTATCGGCACATCATGCCAGCCGACAGGCGCGAAACGTCTCTGTCTTGTCCGGGCATTACCCCAGCATCTCACGTACAAACGCTTCTATTTCTTTATTCTGGCCGTTTTCAAACAAACATTGCTGGAAACGCGGCCCTGAAACCGCCGTTTTAACCAGTTCAGGATCGATAGCCCGCAGTGTATCCAGATAATTCTCTTTGACGACCGCGGCCTTAACCTGATTCAAAATGCCCGCATTGCGTACCTGCGGCGCTTTGCGCTCAGGCGGATACCCCTCACCTTTACGCCCGGTAAACGCTTTTTCAAAGATGAAACGCACGTTCAGCTCAGCGCCCCAGCCAAAGCCTTTCGCAAATGGCAGGGACAACGCATTGCCGTTGTTGATCTGCGCAAACAGAAAAGCATCTGCCGGATCGATGCAATAGCCACAAATGACACCTGGATGAATATTTAACGACATCAGCGCGCCCTGACCAGTGCCACAGCCAGTAACCACAAAATCAACCGCGTTTGCATTAAGCAGAATACTCGCCATGATGCCTAAATGAATGTACGTCAGGTGATGGTCATTTTCGTCGCACATGCCGACGTTAAAAACGGGAAATCCCTTTTCATTGGCGACGGCGCTAAGTTCGTTATAAATGATGGCATTTTTGCTGGCCTGGCTATTTTCCATCATCAGTGCAATTTTCATCGTGTTCCTCCTGAATGCAGACGGTCGCGCCTGCGTAAATCATGACGTTTTGCCCACATTACACATTTGCGAACACACATTCAAATTTAATGAAACGAAGTTTCATTAGATGAAAAGACGCTCACACATTTTCTGTTCCCGCTGTAAATCCCCTGCCGTTACCTTTAATCAAGGCGAATCCGTAAGTTATTCCAGCCATTGACGGTGCAAAACACGAGGTAGCATGGTCTGATACCGAACTGTCGGAGCGATTTTATGAAGCCTCTTATTTTTACTCTTTCACTGCTAGCCCTGACGGGATGCACCATTACTCGACAAGCGCAGGTCAGCGAAGCCAGCCCGATAAGCGGCATCGTGCGCCTGACGTATAACCAGCCGCTATTTTTTACTTCACGGACAGATGACTATGTATCTCACGGGACCGCAACACGCGAATGCCAGCAGATGGGCTATGCCGATGCCGTTTCGTTTGGTCAGCCGGTAGGAACCTGTAGCATTTATGCGGGCTCGTTGTGTCTGAACACCCGATTTACCCTCTCCTGGCAGTGCCGGGGCGTTGCCGTCCCGCAAATCATGCCGCTTTATTATTAAGGCGGCTGGCTTAACGCCGACACCATGTACAATGGAGGAGAGTGCAGGGTCGCTATTGCCAGCATGAAGGTGCTGGCTTTTCTTTATTTTTATACGCTATACACTGGCGTTAATGCGTTTTATTCCCATTCGTATTTTTAATAATTAATTTTAATATTTTACCTTTTGCAAATAATAAAATAACAAATTATAGTGGCGCCACATTACCGTATATCTTTTGCTATTTGTGGAGCGGAACCATGCTGAAAACAGAAATGATCGACAAACTGAATGAGCAAATGAATCTGGAGTTGTACTCCTCCCTGCTCTATCAACAAATGAGCGCGTGGTGTAGCTATCACAGTTTTGAAGGCGCGGCCGCATTTCTTCGTCGCCATGCGCAAGAAGAGATGACGCATATGCAGCGCCTGTTTGACTACCTTACCGATACCGGAAGCCTGCCGCGCATTCATACCGTTTCTTCGCCCTTCGCTGAGTACGCCTCGCTGGATGAGCTGTTCCGCGCGACCTATGAGCATGAGCAGCTTATTACGCAAAAAATTAATGAACTGGCTCATGCCGCAATGACCAGCCAGGATTATCCGACATTTAATTTCTTGCAGTGGTATGTGGCAGAACAGCATGAAGAAGAAAAACTGTTCAAATCTATTATTGATAAATTAACGCTGGCGGGAAAAAGCGGCGAAGGGCTTTATTTCATTGATAAAGAACTCTCCACCCTGGATACGCAAAATTAATCCAGCACGTCCTTACACGGTGAGACGCGCTCTCACCGTGGCGTATTAATGGCGGCAGATTTTACTCTCATGCGTTGAAAAACCGTCCTCCACCGCAATAAACTTTCCTTTCGCCGCCAGAAACGCGACCAGTTCCGCCGCCGTCATATCTGACGCTGAACAGGTGTGAAATCGTGCCCGCTCGCCAAAGCGCGCTTTTATTGCCGCCTCCAGCGAGGCATGCGTGTACTGCTCGCCAGACTCAATCATCATGTTGAGTACTTCGTGACCGTGAATGGAATCCATAACCCCTCCTGAATAAAACTCGTAGCCTAATGTGTCCGTGTGCGAGCGACTTTGCGCTAGCGCAGGTTTGCGGCGGTTGCCCGCGTCTCCTCCCATATTCGCTTTTATGCCCGGAACTGTAAATTTTACAGTACACCCATTGTAACGACCATTTGACGAAAATAGCGTAATGCCTTACCCTGCGCCGCGGATATCACCGTTCTTTGTTACCGGGGTAGTAGAAAGCGTGAAAAACAGAACTCTGGGCAGTATTTTTATCGTGGCAGGCACCACTATCGGCGCCGGGATGCTGGCAATGCCGCTGGCAGCGGCTGGCGTTGGTTTCAGCGTCACGCTGGGATTGTTGATTGGCCTGTGGGCGCTGATGTGTTATACCGCGCTACTATTACTGGAGGTATATCAACACGTTCCGGCGGATACCGGACTGGGCTCGTTGGCAAAACGCTATCTTGGACGTTACGGACAGTGGCTTACGGGATTCAGTATGATGTTCTTAATGTATGCGCTCACCGCCGCCTACATTTCCGGAGCCGGAGAATTACTGGCATCCAGTATTAATAACTGGCTTGGCGCCACGCTCTCGCCCGCTGCCGGGGTGCTGCTGTTCACCTTTGTTGCCGGTGGGGTGGTGTGTGTGGGCACCTCGCTGGTCGACCTTTTTAACCGCTTCCTGTTTAGCGCAAAGATCATTTTTCTGGTCATCATGCTTGCGTTGCTCACGCCACATATTCATAAAGTAAATCTTCTTACGCTTCCTTTACAGCAGGGGCTGGCGTTATCCGCCATACCGGTCATTTTCACCTCGTTTGGTTTTCACGGAAGCGTACCGAGTATTGTGAGTTATATGAACGGCAACATTCGCCGGCTGCGTTGGGTCTTTATGACGGGTAGCGCCATTCCGCTAGTGGCCTATATTTTTTGGCAGCTCGCCACGCTGGGAAGTATCGACTCGCCGACATTCAGAGGGCTACTGGCCAGCCATGCCGGGTTAAATGGCCTGCTGCAGGCGCTCAGAGAAGTGGTCGCTTCGCCACATGTCGAACTGGCGGTCCACCTGTTCGCCGATCTGGCGTTGGCGACCTCTTTTCTGGGCGTAGCGCTAGGATTATTTGATTACCTGGCCGATCTATTCCAGCGCCGCAGTACGGTGTCCGGACGTCTGCAAACCGGGCTGATTACCTTTCTGCCGCCGCTGGCGTTTGCACTTTTCTACCCACGTGGATTTGTGATGGCATTAGGCTATGCCGGCGTAGCGCTGGCAGTGCTGGCACTGCTCATCCCTGCTATGCTGGTCTGGCAGTGCCGTAAACAGAGCCCTCAGGCGGGATATCGTGTGGCAGGCGGCACGCCAGCGCTGGCGCTGGTGTTTATCTGCGGCATTGTCGTGATTGGCGTCCAGTTTTCGATCGCACTGGGGTTTCTGCCCGATCCAGGTTAATGCCAGGCAAAGATTACCGGGCCTGGACGCCGTCCAGGCTCGATAATCGTCACGCTATGGCCGTTTACGAGCCATTAATGCAGGCAGCACTGCTTAAATTTTTTGCCGCTCCCGCATGGACAAGGATCGTTACGCCCCACTTTCACCTCTGCTTTTATCGGCATCTGTAGCGGCGTCGTGTGCGGATGCGCCATCCACCAGGCATGAAGCTCAAGCGCCGCGATACGGATAGCGTCAACGCTTTTATCGAACGCTTCCGGGCTCATTTTATCCAACAGCGCAAAGTTTTCTTCAGTGCCGTGTAAGGCAATCGCTTCCAGCGCCGGTTTTAGCGTATCCGGCAAGTCAGACCAGTCGGACAGCGACACTCCGCGCATGTAACCAAAGCACCATTCTTCAACAATCGTTAATTCATGGCCATCAACTTCTCGCAGGCCAAACAGCGGCTCGAACTGTTCTGGATAATCTTCAAGCCGGGCGGCTGTGTCCGCCATGTGCTGGAACACCAGATCCATAAATCGCGTCATTTCTTTTTCAGATGTCCAGCGCGGTACGTACGCGGGTCCCCCCCATATCGCGACCAGCCACTGTTCCGGCTCGATGGGACGCGGAGAACTTAGTACCGCAGTAATCAGACCGTCCAGCTCCGCGACATCCAAAATGGCCTGATCGGTATTGTATTTCGTCAGCACATCATCCAGCCATTCCAGCTCGTTCTCGTTTAATGGTTCCATTTTCATAACGCTTTTCCTCAGTGATGACTTCCGCCTGTAGGCCTCTTACATTGCAGCGGATAAAAATAATTTTTTTGCAGGCAGTTTGGATGGCAACCATCAGGGGCCAGATTAACACGAAATGAGGAGGATTCCGGAAGTTAACGCACAAAAGGAGGATCAGGGCGCAGATTTTCCGCCAGGAAACGCTCGCCCCACACAAAAGCGAGAGATGGGTTTCTCGCTATATTATACTCATGCTAACTTATACCACCGCCGCGGACAGATAAAACCGCCCTCTCAAATAGAGCTTATTTTCAGTAAAAAAGTGTTTAATGAGTTCGTCTACCGCTTCTCTGTCAGCAGAAAAGGTTATTTCCATAAACAGCGTATCGTACCCTATTTTGATATTTTTTTTCTTACAGTAAACACGGATCTCATCCTGCACACTCAGCAACGGCAGGCTAAATGTGTATAGCGGTTGCGGTTCTTTTTTCGCCGCTTTCTCAAAAACTTTAGTGACCAGATCCCCAAGATCGCGCTCTGATCGGGCACCGTTATTAAAATGCAATAAATTACGTCTTTTTACCACCCAGCCTCCAGCCAGATACCACCAGCAATAACTCTCACTTCAATGTGTGAGGCACATAATCACATCCAGAATCAGCTCCAGATAGTATTTCAAATAAACAGCCCGCACTATAGCGCATACTTTTTTCAGACACAGTTTACAGGGATACTCTCTTTATATCCACGCGCACGGTTGCCTTAATCATATCTTCCGCGATAACACAGTTTGTCAACCTATTCTATATAACCAAGCTTAAACAGAACCTTACCAGCCAGCGATATCAGCTCAGGATTTTCAGGATAAAAACGCAGTAACGGCAAAAATACTGCCTCACCGATAATGCTCCGGCTATTAGCATGGTTTGGGCGCAATCCCCAGATATTCTGATAAGTCATCGGCACAACCTGCCCATTCATGGTTGTGTTACCGATATACAGCATAATATGCCCTGGAATATAGACCAGCGTAGTAAACGGCTTTCCGTATCTGGTGAGATAATCGATCCGCATTTGGGGATTTTTATGACTAAGATCGACCACCCGTCCAGCCGCCTCTACCTGCGCGGATGAATGTCTGGGCAGGAATATGCCAAACGGCATTAACAGGCTGCGGACTTCGGCTGAACAATCATTATAAAAGTTAAAATTTCCCCAACCGTAGGGGGCGCCGTGCATTGCTTTCATTAGCACGGCGATATTTTCCGGCGTCATTTTCCACGGCATAGCCGTAAACTCGTTACCGCTTAGCCAGACCCAATGGATAAACGCGCGACCGTTGCTGTCGCGAACTGGCGCCGCAATGAGGAACTGGCCCGCCCGTTGATGCCGGAACGGTAAAATAGTGCCCGGCCGCCCGGTGAAATAATAGACGCCTGCGGTATGGACAGAAACCGGCGCGTTGATAAATGCCCCCAGTTGCTTGTGAGCGAGCAAAACCCACTGTGTTATAAATTTCTGATCCGTACTGGCAATATCTTCACTATGAACCCAGCCAGTTACCGCTGGTGAAACGACATATTGCCAGCGTTGGTCTTTGCTCTTCGTCAGCGTATAGACCGGCGTACCGGGACGCAGCGAAGACATTTGTAAATTATCAAACGGATACCCCTCGCCCGCCTGACGGGGATCGTTAAAGAGCGGGTCGTCCGTTGGCAGCGCTCTGACTAAACTTTCTCTGACCATAATGCCTCGCCGGGAGGCATGATAGATATTGTCAATCTGCGTATCCGTATTCCCTCTAACCTCCTCTTTCCAGCGAGAGGTATAAAGTCTGAAGTTTTCCCCCCAATAAGCACTGCCGTCGCTAAGAAACTGCTTAATACTGGCATCCCGGGCCTGTGCTGCATTTTTTTTCAGCAATGCGGTAATATAAAAACCATTCCACGGCGAGTGCGCTTCACTGTCCATTCCGAAATAATGAGATTTTAGTGCGTTAAAGTAGCGTTGTTGGGTAGCACTATCAATAACCGGAATAGTGTAATCAGCCGAGTCCGGAGATATCCATTTATCAACCGACTGTGAATAATCCGCTAACGGAAAGCGTGTTTTGGTCGGGTCAATATAGCTCCCTGTGAGAATTTCATCTTTGGCTGTTGATCGGTAGGTCGTCTGGTGGCAAGCGGTGAGGCACAATGGTATCAATAAAACGGCCCAGGTTTTCTTTTGCATCATCATCTCCGTAAAGCGGGGAAAGCATAATATAGAGACTGACCAAAACCGCCATTCACGAAAACCCGAAATTATCTGTAGTTGACCTGTTATTAAGACAATATTGCAAAACGTGATTAAAGCATGATGCGGATCACATTACCTTATGATCAATATTAGTTCGCTATCTACCTTTAATTAAATTGTGCAGAAAACACCCCTGAACAGTTATATACTCGTTTAATTTGCATAAATACTCCACTGGCCCGCCCCTGTTTTTTTCAGACAATACATACTGTAGCGCGTCAGTTCTACTTTTTTTATATACTCTGCAAAGTCATTTTCATCGACGTTGCCAATAAAATTACGCGCATCACATGTTGAAGAGGAAGGCTCTCCTGGAAGAGAGTAGGTTACGATTGCACTCTCAGGCTCATACAAAATAAAAAAAAGTAAAAAAGCGCAACCTACAATCCCAATATTAATGAAGCTAATAAATAATTTTGCATTATCGGTATATTTCACTGGCAGACCTACTCTCTTTAATAAAGCAGGCATAAAACATATCAGCATTTTTTATAGAGATTAATGGATTTTATCGGCTGATTTACCCGACGTTTAGTATTTACCAGGCATAAGTTCTTGCGGGTCGGTAGCACATAACTGTTGTACTGGCAGAAATGCCGCTACCGGTGTTTTTTACTGTGTATCGCACTGGAGAGTTCACGCTCGCGGTCGGCATACAAATTGAAGGCACAAAAAAACCACCCGTAGGTGGTTTCACGACACTGCTTATTGCTTTGATTATTCTTGTCTTTCCCATGGTACCCGGAGCGGGACTTGAACCCGCACAGCGCGAACGCCGAGGGATTTTAAATCCCTTGTGTCTACCGATTCCACCATCCGGGCTCGGGAAAAATTGGAGGCGCGTTCCGGAGTCGAACCGGACTAGACGGATTTGCAATCCGCTACATAACCGCTTTGTTAACGCGCCAAATTTTTTTGACTTTTCAGCCAGCATTCGCTTTACGCCAATGCTTTTAAACTGGAGCGGGAAACGAGACTCGAACTCGCGACCCCGACCTTGGCAAGGTCGTGCTCTACCAACTGAGCTATTCCCGCAGTATCAAGCAACTTTGTTAATCACTTGATTTTGTTATCGTCTGGCAATCAGTGCTGCCGTTCGATGCGTTGCATTCTACTTACCTGACGCACTGAGTCAACGATATTTTTCGTCACTCACGATCGTTTGCTGAAATTTGCGGCGAAACGATCACTGATCAAGCAAATCTCCGCGTGCAGCGCTCAAATATTGCAACATGGACCACAACGTTAGCACCGCTGCGACAAAGAAAAGCGCGATCCCGGCATACTCTACCCAGATATTCGGACGCCACAAGAGCCACGCCAGCGCCACCATCTGCGCGGTAGTTTTGACTTTACCGATCCAGGAGACCGCTACACTACTGCGTTTGCCCAGCTCCGCCATCCATTCACGCAGAGCAGAGATAATAATTTCGCGGGCTATCATCGTCGCCGCAGGTAACGTCACCCACCAGCTATGATAATGCTCGGTGACCAGCACCATGGCGATCGCCACCAGCACCTTGTCGGCGACGGGGTCGAGGAAAGCGCCGAAACGCGTACTCTGGTTCCAGCGTCGCGCCAGAAAGCCGTCAAACCAGTCGGTAATCGCGGCAATACAGAAAATCAGCGCGCTGACCATCGGCGCCCAGGCGAACGGCAAATAAAACACCACGACAAAGAATGGAATCAGGATGACGCGAAACAGCGTGAGCAACGTAGGGATATTAAATTGCATAGTGACGGGTAACTATCTGTTGTCAGTGAAATTACCCCTATGTTGCTACAGTGGCCTCAATGTTTCAACGACCAGAAGATCTTTTCTGCCAGACCTTGCGAAATACCCGGCACTTTTGCAATTTCTTCTACGCTGGCGTTACGTAGTCCTTGCAAACCGCCCATATATTTCAGCAGCATCTGGCGACGTTTAGGCCCAACGCCTTCAATAGTTTCCAGCGTACTGGTATTTTTAACCTTCGCGCGTTTTTTACGGTGCCCGCCGATCGCGTGATCGTGCGACTCATCGCGAATATGCTGAATAACATGCAGCGCCGGCGAGTCCGGCGGCAGGCTAAACCCCTCGCCTTCCGGTTCAAAAAAGAGTGTTTCCAGACCGGCCTTTCTGTCCGCGCCTTTGGCGACGCCGAGCAGCAAAGGACGATGCTTATCCCAGGGGACATCCAGCTCAGCGAAAACGGCTTTCGCCTGGGCGAGCTGCCCTTTTCCGCCGTCGATCAGAATAACATCCGGAATCTTACTTTCTTCTATGGCCTTGCCATAACGCCGACGTAGCACCTGATTCATCGCCGCGTAGTCATCACCCGGCGTGATGCCCGCGATATTATAACGACGATACTCGGCGCGTAACGGCCCATTAGCGTCAAATACCACACAGGATGCGACCGTTTGCTCCCCCATGGTATGGCTGATGTCAAAACATTCCATCCGCTTGATCGCAGGAAGTTTTAATACCGTCGCCAGCGCGGTCAAACGCTGCGTGATGGTGGACTGCTGCGAGAGTTTAGTGATTAAGGCCGTTGCCGCGTTGGTCCGCGCCAGCTTGAGATAGCGGGCGCGATCGCCGCGCGGTTTTGTCTGGACATGAATACGCCGTCCGGCAAGTTCCGACAACGAATCGGCCAGCAGCGTTTTATCACTCAGATTAAAATCGAGCAGTATCTCGCCCGGTAGCGTGCGCATCTGGCTACCCTGCAGGTAAAACTGCCCGACAAAGGTTTCCACCACTTCGCCCAGTTCCGTACCGCCAGGTACTTTTGGAAAATAGCTGCGGCTGCCCAGCACCTTACCCTGGCGAATAAACAGCACATGCACACAGGCCATACCCGCATCAAAAGCCACGCCGATAACGTCGAGATCGTCGCCCGCATTGGAGACAAACTGTTTTTCCGTGACCCGGCGTACCGCCTGGATCTGATCGCGAATACGCGCCGCCTCTTCAAATGCCAGATCCTGGCTGGCCTTTTCCATCCGGGCAATCAGCTGTGTTAAGACCTGGTCGTCCTTACCGGACAAAAACAACCGGACATACTCCACCTGTTGCGCATACTCCTCCTCGCTGACCAGTCCTGCAACGCAGGGGCCTAAACAGCGGCCAATCTGATATTGCAGGCAAGGACGCGAGCGGTTGCGATATACGCTGTTTTCGCACTGGCGGATAGGGAAAATTTTCTGTAACAGCGCCAGCGTTTCCCGCACGGCATAGCCATTAGGAAATGGGCCGAAGTACTCGCCTTTCGCATGTTTGGCGCCACGGTGCATCGCCAGACGCGGATGGGTATCGCCGCTCAGAAAAATAAAAGGATAGGATTTATCATCACGCAACAACACGTTGTAACGCGGTTGATACAACTTGATGTAATTATGCTCAAGCAGCAGCGCTTCCGTTTCGGTATGCGTTACCGTGACATCAATGTGTTGAATTTGAGCAACTAGCGCTTCGGTTTTACGCGAAGCCAGGTTGCTGCGAAAGTAGCTGGAAAGACGCTTTTTCAGGTCTTTTGCTTTACCGACATAAATAACCGTACCGCCGGCGTCATACATACGATAGACACCGGGTTGGCTGGTAACGGTTTTCAAAAACGCCTTTGCGTCAAATATTTCACTCACTGGCTTGTTAACGTCTCCGCATTACACAGGCCATGGCGGATTGCCAGGTGAGTCAGCTCAACATCACCATGAATGTTTAATTTACTGAACATACGATAGCGATAGCTGTTCACCGTTTTAGGACTGAGATTCAGCTGTTCTGAAATCTCATTGACCTTCTGACCCTTGGTGATCATCAGCATAATCTGCAACTCGCGTTCAGACAAACTGGCGAACGGCGTTTCCGTTTTTGCAGGCTCAATCTGACTGAGCGCCATCTGCTGAGCGATATCGGAGGCGATATAACGTTGTCCGGAATACACCGAACGAATAGCGCTCACCACCTCCTGAGGCGCAGCGCCTTTGCTGAGATAGCCAGCTGCGCCAGCCTGCATCACTTTGGCGGGCAACGGGTTTTCCGTATGGACGGTCAGCATGATCACTTTGATATCCGCTGTCGATCGGGCAATTTTACGCGTCGCCTCAAGACCGCCAATACCGGGCATGTTCATATCCATCAGCACGACGTCAACGGCGTTAGTACGGCACCATTTTACCGCATCCTCTCCGCAGCACGCTTCACCGACAACTTTAATGCCCTTTATATCTTCAAGAATGCGTCGTATCCCTGCGCGCACCAGTTCGTGGTCATCAACAAGAAGAACGTTGATCAAAGGAATATCTCCAGAATAGGGATAACGCTACTGATAGTTAATCGCCCTTATATTAGCTGGTTTTATCTCAACTTTGAAACGTAAAAAAACACCGGGTATTCGATTTTGCTCTCGTTTTTGGAAATTATGTTGTACGTCATGTGGCAACTGCCAACGTTGTAGCCCCTTCTGACAGCGCTGTCCCGGGCTGCTATTTCATAATGGTGACAAAAATTTCACGTTCCGCTGTCTAAACACTAATTAGGGAATCAACTTTGTAACAATAATTAACGAGTAAAATACGCGTAATAAACAAAGAATGAAGAAAATATATGCATCACGCGGCAACGTTTATTTTGTGGGTAACCCCTCCGCTTTTTGATCAAAAAACAACCACTGCTATTTTTAGCGTAGCTTATGGTATACTCCGCCGCCTTAACATCTGCTATCGCACATTTTCACTGAAACATAACGAGGAAAATAAATGAGTACGCCTGATTTTTCCACCGCTGAGAATAATCAAGAACTGGCTACTGAAGTCAACTGCCTGAAAGCCATGTTAACGCTGATGCTGCAGGCGATGGGCCAGGCCGATGCAGGGCGCGTGATTCTTAAAATGGAAAAACAGATCGCGCAGATGGATGATGAAGCACAAGCGGCGGTATTTTCCAGTACGGTTAAGCAAATTAAACAGGCTTACCGCCAGTAGTAAAAAACCGGCTGTTAGCATCGCTTTCAGCCGGTTTCGCGTCTGGCGCGAAGCATCGTCAGCACGTCATATCAGACCTGTCGCCGCAGCGTAGCAGGCAATCTGTGTTTTATTTGGCGCATTGAATTTCTTCTGCATGTTTTTCTGATGGAAGTTAACGGTATTTTCAGAAATCGACAGAATAATGGCGATCTCCGATGAGGTCTTCCCTTCCGCCGTCCACTTCAGAATCTCTTTCTCACGTTTACTGAAACGCATCTCAGGCGCCATCACCATGTCGTCTTCAAATCTTGTCAGCGCCGAAAGACTCTCCCGCGCCAGCAGTTGCAACCTCAGCTCCACTTCATCGTAGGTAAACGAGGAGCAGCGTAAACTGCTACGGGAGAAAGATAAAAAGCCCAGCGCCCGGTTCGGCAACATCACACACTGGGTTACGCCTCTGCGTAATCCGAAACGCTGGGCGGCATCCCACATCGCCTGCGCTTCATGAAATAGCACGTCATCCCAATGTAAATGACCTTGCCTGAAATTTTCCGGCTTTAATACCGGATCGATCGCAAAATAGTTTTCGGACTGATAATGCGTTACCCACGCCTGAGGATAGGTGGTACGAAGCGATATTTTAGGCCGGGTAAAGGGGACGGGATGACGAACACACAGGGCATAATAATCAAATTCCAGCCGCTGTGTCTGATATTGCAATTCAGTATAAACATCCTCTGCTGCCGCCATCTCCTGAAAGCGTAACAACATTGCGCGTCGCCAGGTGAAGAAATCATTTTCCTGCATATTTTATGGTCACGCCTTTGATATTGATAATCATTATTATGAATGACTTAAATTAACACATAAATAGTGTTTATATATAAGAAATATCGGACGAAACGTAGAATACTTGAGCGGCATTACACTTTTTGGCTTCCGCCTGAGAGCGAGGTTAATAATCTGGCAGAATGACTTCATAATTATTCATTGCGCTCGCCCAAGGCGCGGCTAATTCGGGCGAGCGTTGAAAAGGCATTATTTCACTAAATATTTCTCAAGGAACTGGCGGGTACGCGGATGCTGAGGATCGGCGAACAAGGTTTTCGCCGGCCCCTGCTCAACGATTTGCCCCTGATCCATAAATATTGCCCGGTCAGCCACGTCACGCGCAAAGCCCATTTCGTGAGTAACGATCACCATCGTGCGCTTTTCCTGCGCCAGCTGGCGAATCGTATTAAGCACCTCGCCGACTAATTCAGGATCAAGCGCCGACGTCGGCTCATCAAACAGAATCACTTCCGGGCGCATCGCCAGCGCACGCGCAATCGCCACGCGCTGCTGTTGCCCGCCCGACAGGCGGCGCGGATAACGGGTCTCTTTACCGGCCAACCCGACTTTGGCTAACAGTTCCCGCGCCAGCGCCGTCGCCTCGGCTTTCGGCTCTCCCTTTACAATCACCGGACCTTCAATGATATTTTCCAGCACGGTACGATGCGGGAACAGGTTAAAACTCTGAAAGACAAAGCCGACATGCTGACGTAGCTGGCGAATCAACCCTTTTTGCTGGCTGAATGGGCGGGCGGTATCGATGATAATATCGCCTACTTTAATGGTGCCCGCTTCCGGTTGTTCCAGCAGGTTAATGCAGCGTAATAACGTTGTCTTCCCTGAGCCGCTCGGGCCGATAATGGCGACGACTTCTCCGGGCTTCACCTCAAGGTCGATACCGTGCAGCACCGTTTGACCATGAAATTTTTTGACCAGGTTGGTAACTTCGATCGCACTCATTTTGGCTCTCTCTCCTGGCGGTTAAGCTGGTTTTCAAAATAGTTTTGCAGTGCCGATAAGACGGTCGCCATTACCCAGTAGATTAACGACGCGGCCAGATACATGGTAAACACCTCCAGCGTTCGCGAGGTAATTAACTGCGCCTGGCGGAACAACTCCGGCACCTGAATCGTCGCGGCGAGCGACGTATCTTTCACCAGGCTGATAAAGCTGTTGCTCAACGGCGGAAGCGCGACGCGGGCCGCCTGCGGCAAAATAGCGCGGCGTAGCGTTTGCCACGGCGTCATGCCAATGCTCGCCGCCGCTTCCCATTGCCCCTTGTCGATAGCCGAGATCGCCGCGCGCAGCGTCTCGGACGTGTAAGCCGCAGTATTGAGCGATAAACCAATCATCGCCGCCGGGATAGGGTCCAGCTCAATCCCAAATTGCGGCAGGCCGTAATAGATCATAAATAACTGGGCGATAAGCGGCGTACCGCGAAAAATCGAGATATAAAAGCGCGCCAGCCAGCGAACCAGCCATAGCGGAGACATCCGCATCAGCGCCAGCACAAATCCCAGCAGCAGACCAAAAAACATACCGCCAATACTCAGTTGCAGGGTAAAGACGGCGCCTTTAAGCAAATACGGCAGCGATTCAATAACCAGTTGGATACTTTCTTGCATTCGCGTTGATTACCTGGAGGTTATACATGAGGATGGTAGGCAAACAGCGCAGGCGCCCCACCGGTGTGAATAAAGAGAATCGGCCCGTCATCGTTAAAGCGTTTCTGGCTGATGCCGTCTATCAGACCCGCCATCGCTTTGCCGGTATATACCGGATCCAGCAACACCCCCTCCAGGCTCGCCAGCAGTTTCACCGCCTCCATCCCCGCGTCATTTGGCACGCCGTAACCCGGGGCAAAATAGTCATCCCATAAATGAATATCCGCCGTCGCCGTCAGCGCCAGCTGACCGGCAATAGCCTGCTGCAAGGCAATTACTTTGGGTTTCTGCTCGGCGACAGAACGTGAAACGGTCACGCCAATCAGTTCGACATCCGGCATCAGATGTTCCAGCCCGACAGCTAACCCGGCGTGCGTTCCGGCGCTGCCGGAGGCCACCACCACCGAAGAGAGCCCGACGACCTCTTCACACTGCTGGGCGATTTCCAGGGCGCTCTCTACGTATCCCATTGCGCCCAGCGCGCTGGAGCCGCCGACCGGAATCACATAGGGCCTGAACCCTTGCGCTTCAATACGCGTCGCCAGCGTTTGCAGCTGCGCATCCGGATCGGTTAGCGCATCGCACATCTCAATTTGCGTATTAAATAAATCCAGTAACAGGCGATTACCATTCGTCAGGTAATTTTCCGCGGTGGTACCGATTGGATTTTCCAGCAAAGCGACGCAATGCAGCCCCAATTTGGCCGCGACCGCCGCCGTCTGACGGACATGGTTCGACTGAATCGCCCCTGCGGTTATCAGCGTATCCGCCCCTTCTCGCAGCGCGTCGGCCACCAGAAACTCCAGCTTGCGCAGTTTATTGCCGCCCATTGCAATGGGCGTAACGTCATCGCGCTTAATGTAAATCTCACGGCCAAGATAATCAGACAATCGCGGCAGGTATTCGAGCGGGGTCGGCGCGCCAATAAGCTCCAGGCGAGGGAAGCGCGTTAAGTGATGTAGTGGCATTGAGCCTCCGGTAACGTTGTGGTGTGTTCTTTTTATTATGCACGTTGATCCAACGGAAATAAAAAAGGCGCCGATTCACGCGCCTCCGTTTGCTGACATAGTATGAGGTTGATATTGCCCGGCGGCGATCTGCCTGCCGGGCAACGTAGAGCATTATTGGGTCACGTCAGCGCCAAACCATTTTTCAGAGAGCGCTTTTAAGGTGCCATCTTTTTGCATTTCCGCAATGGCGTTATCTACCGCCTTCAGCAAGTCTTCGTTGCCTTTACGTAACGCAACGCCGGACTCCTGACGCGAAAACGCATCACCGGTGACAGCCAGCGTACCTTTGGTTTTTTTCACCAGATCCAGCGCCGCCAGACGATCGACTAAAATCGCGTCAATACGGCCTACGCGCAGATCCTGGTATTTTGTAGGATCATCGTCATAAGTACGGATATCCACGCCCTGCACATGTTGACGTAGCCACTCTTCATAGTTAGTCCCCAGCCCAACGCCGACTTTTTTGCCCTGCAGATCGGCCGCCGTTTTGATCGTGCCTTCATTGCCTTTTTTCACCAGCGCCTGAACGCCGGAGACAGTATAAGGCGTAGAGAAATCATATTTTTTCTTGCGGACGTCTGAAATCGTGACCTGGTTTATCACTACATCAATGCGTTTAGCGTCCAGCGACGCCAGTATTCCGTCCCATTTGGTCGGCTTCAACGACGCTTTAACGCCCAGATGTTTTGCCAACGCCTCGGCGAAATCGACTTCAAAACCGGTTAATTTGCCGTCTTCGCCCTGAAAGCTAAACGGCGGATAGGTACCTTCCAGCCCTACCAGCAGCGTGCCACGTTCTTTAACTTTGTTCAGCAAACCCTCATCGGCAAAGCTCTTCGCGCTCATTCCCGCCACCAGCGCTACAGCCATTACTCCCATCAGTGCCTGACGTCCCAGCAGTGCTAATTTCATAGTAACCCCGAATATTGCCGTTAATGACCATAGACTGTGTCCCGCCATGGCGCATCGTCACGTCTCGCGAACCTTTGGGGGACTCAGCCTAATGTAGAAGGTTTGCCGCGATTCACCAACACGACTCTGCTACAACTTATGCTTTTTTAATATATATCAGAACTGGCGGTAAAGGGGGATTTCTGTCTGGGCGCAATCTGCTGATGCGCTTTATATTGCTGGTATTTACGCAGTGCGATACGGTAATTATTGGTGCTGGTTTCCGGCAACCATGGCGCCAGGCTTTCATCGAGAAAACCGTCCTGCAGCAGATCGTGGGAAATGTTTTGCTCGCTGAGGTAATTGCCAAGACGTCGTAAACGCACGACATATTCCCGCACAGTGCCATGGCTCATCTCGGTTTGTTCAAACAAATACTGCTTGAAACCGATAATATCGAAAAAATCACTCTGCTTTTTGCAGTGCAAATCGCCGCAAAAGCGACACAGCGCCACCCACTCCTTCTGCTCCCGCTGCCAGGCAGCGTCGTCAAGTAGCATATCCAGCTGTGAAATAGCGATTTTATTAACGATCTTGCCACGGCGAACCAGCGTAATGCGGTCGAGCAGTTTGTGACAATGCGCGCAATGCGTCTGGCTGTGTTTAAAGTCTTTAAGATAGCGGCTCAAGGGCCGCCTTTTAGGTTGCTGCACCGTCATGAGAACTCCTGGTAGTCTATACGTTGTGCGGCACTTTTCGGGTGCGATCATGCGCTACCTATAACTTACCCAGTTTGGTGCGTAATCGTTTGATGGCCTGACTATGCAACTGGCTGACCCGCGATTCGCCGACTTCCAGTACCGCGCCAATCTCTTTGAGGTTGAGCTCTTCCTGGTAATACAGCGTTAACACCAGTTGCTCGCGTTCCGGCAGCGATTCAATCGCATCCATTACCCGCTGTCGCAGGTCGCCCTCCAGCAGTTGATGTAACGGGTTTTCCTGTTGATGTTCTTCAGTCACCAGTTCGATGCTATCGCCATGCTCTTCCCGCCACTCATCGTAAGAGAAAAGTTGGCTGTTGTTGGTATCGAGCAACATCTGACGATACTCCGCAACAGGGATGCCAAGACGTTCCGCCACTTCGGTTTCCGTCGCATTACGCCCCAGTTCCTGCTCCAGTTGTCCCATCGCCTGCGCCACTTCGCGGGCATTACGCCGGACGCTACGCGGCACCCAATCGCGGCTGCGTAATTCATCCAGCATCGCCCCACGAATACGCTGCACTGCGTAAGTGGTAAATGCCGTTCCTTGCAAAGCGTCATATCGGTCGACCGCATTTAATAACCCGATGCCGCCCGCTTGTAGCAGATCGTCCAGTTCCACGCTCGCCGGCAATCGCACCTGCAGGCGCAATGCTTCGTGACGCACCAGCGGTACATAACGCTGCCACAGCGAGTGTTTATCCATTACACCTTCAGCGGTATACAGTGAATTCACGATAAACAGCCCTGCGTTAAATGAGTTATCGGCATGATTATCCGTTTCTACAGAGGGTTCTATCGAAGGAATAAGGCTATAAAAGAAGGGTTATTTCACTTATGTAACCTGTAGCGCCTTTTTAGCGGTTCAAAGAGCAGAATAAAATCAGCCAGATAGGATAAACGGGATGCGCAAAAGCCCACCCCGAACAAAACTATGTCAGAAGATGAATCATCGACAGATCGTCGCCAGTACGCACCGTTTCTATATGGCGATGAAAATTCGCCGCCACCTCGCTGTTATGCTGGCTGCGGGAGTGAAAGCTATACACAATATTGGTAACGTCATCCCACTCAAGCCGCCCGCGCTCATGCACACTGGCTGCCGTTAATAGCTTAATAAAGGCATATTCCGCCACGATAATATACAGCGCGCGTAACGGGTCGACATTCGGCTGGTTGGGGAAATTATTTTCCCAAATTTTATAGAGAATTAAATTTCTGAAGGCCCAGTTCTTCTGCTGCTCATCCGCCTGTAAACAGCGTGCTAATGAGGACTCAATATCGCTAACCTTCTGCTCCATTGAAACGCCCTCTTCCGCCGTCAGCACCCGCAGAAGGCACTGGATGTAGTGATCGAGGATAACACTGCCACGACTAAGCGGGAGCGAGCGGAAATAGTCCTGCATCTGCAATACCAGCGAGGTTTTTACCTTGCTGTCCGGCGCGATATTCATCAACTCCTGCGCCAGCACGCCTGTTTGTAACTGCTCAAGTAGCGCGGCATACACCTGTTCCAGTTCGCCCAGCGCGGCATCATCTATTTTGGCAAATTTCTGCGTATACATGACAAATTTAATCAACGCATAGAGCGCGGCTTCCGTACTGCTGTTGGCATGGTTGATCAGACTCAGGCAAAACAGATTGAGTAACTTTTGCTGCGGTGGGAATAACGGCGCAGTATTGAATGTCTGCTGAATGATTGTTTTTTCGCCGAGCGCCATCGCGTCAGGATCGTTTAAAATACGCGACGTTACCTCCGGGCAGGCAAGACTCAGGGAGTTACGTACCTCATTTTTGTAGGTATGATGCGCCCGCGGGAAAGAGGAACAGGTATGACTTAATGCCTTTGCGCCTAACGTTTTTTGTACCCGGCACAGACGTTCCTCATCCAGATAAGGGCAATTCCCCAGCGCCGAAGGCAGCTTAATTTCGCCCCAGTGGCTGTTGTTCTTTTTCAGCAGGATAATATGCTCTTGCGCGATGGTACGAATCGTCGCGTCTTTACTGGCGAGATACTTTTTAACCGTCGTCTTATCCAGCGTGATTTTCCAGCCCTTACAACAGTGGTCGCGGCAGGCCGAGCCAGAACAGGAAAAGCGGGTGACAAAGGCAGGTTCAGTGACGGTGATTTCTTTCATTACACAGGCTCCGGAATTAAAAAAGGCAGCTTTCGCTGCCTTGATTGTGTACCACGTGTCGGTGAATCAATCGCCGGATTAACGCAGTAAAGAGAGGACGTTTTGCGGAACCTGGTTCGCCTGCGCCAGAACGGAGGTACCGGCCTGCTGCAGAATCTGCGCGCGAGACATGTTGGAGACTTCGGTCGCATAGTCGGAATCTTCGATACGGCTACGGGCAGAAGACAGGTTATTTACGGTATTGCCCAGGTTGGTGATAGCGGAGTTGAAACGGTTCTGAACCGCACCCAGGTCAGAACGCAGCGCATCAACCTGCGCCAGCGCGGCATCAATTTTAGCCAGCGGGTTTTCAGTGGTTGCAGCAGCCGCTTCAGCCAGCTCTGGCTGTGCTTTAAAGTTGTGACCAGCGGCTTTGCTGGCATTGTAGGTTTTACCGTCGATAGAAACAACTTCAGTTTTACCGTCTGCGCCACCCAGTTGGTTTAGTGCAGTTTTAGTGTTGCCGTCTTTATCGGTATATTCAGTGGTGTTAATGCTGAACGATCCATCTTTATTTTTTGTTGCAGCATAAATATCAGCCCCAACTTTAACACCGAAACCGCCATCAATAGTCTTACCGTTTTTATCCGTATAAGACATCTTAACCATTTCAGCAGTATCAGCGCCGGTCACATGGGCAGCAGTCAACTGAGCCTGGATAGCAGCTGGAGCAGCCACAGGTTTTTGGACTTGAGTAACTTCAGTAATACCTGTAGGAGTTGTAGCCTCTTTGGTGGTAGCCGCAGTCATTGTGACTGCACCATCATCAGCAACATTAACTTTATAGAATCCGCCTTTGTTGGTTTGATCGGTCGCATCGGTAAATTCTACTTCAACATAATAATTTTTAGAGGTGCTGTTATAGTAAACCTTACCATCCTTAATTGAACCAGTATCAGTTGTAGAACCGGTTCCGGTTTTGAGGCCAGCACCATCAAGTGCAGTAGTGCTTAATGTAGCCGAAGGCGTGACTGCTTCGCTCTTCACATCATATTTTTTCTGCACATTCAGCGTATCCAGACCCAGGGTCTGAGAGTTGATCTGCTTCAGATCGATATCGATGGTTTCACCGTCGTTGGCACCAACCTGGATGGTCAGAGTGTTGTCCTGCGCCAGGACTTTCACGCCGTTGAACTGAGTCTGACCGGATACACGGTCGATTTCGTTCAGACGCTGGGTGATTTCAGCCTGGATGGAGTCGAGGTCAGACTGGGAGTTGGTGCTGTTAGCAGACTGAACCGCCAGTTCACGCACACGCTGCAGGTTGTTGTTGATTTCGTTCAGCGCGCCTTCAGTGGTCTGCGCAATGGAGATACCGTCGTTAGCGTTACGGGAAGCCTGAGTCAGACCTTTGATGTTCGCGGTGAAACGGTTAGCAATCGCCTGACCTGCCGCATCGTCTTTCGCGCTGTTGATACGCAGACCGGAAGACAGACGCTCGATAGCGGTACCCAGAGCAGACTGGGATTTGTTCAGGTTATTCTGGGTCAACAGCGACAGGCTGTTTGTATTAATGACTTGTGCCATGATCTTTTCCTTATCAATTACAACTTGATGTTATTGGGCTGTTGCCCACGGTTTCTCACCGTAACCCTTGTATCGGCACCTGAATTTCGAACTTTAGAAAATTTTTCACTTCCCCCGATCTTTTTCTTAGGCGGCGAAATAGCCGCTTTATGCATCATTATTCCGCGCATTATTTTTGCAAAATTATCATTAAACTTTGCCTCCAGATTGCCGATAACGCGCTTAACTACTGTTTGCAATCAAAAAGGAAGAAGGCATGGCTTCAATTTCATCATTAGGTGTGGGATCAAACTTACCGTTAGACCAGTTGTTGACAGACCTGACAAAGAACGAAAAAGGACGCTTAACGCCAATTACCAAACAGCAGAGCGCGAATTCGGCAAAGCTAACCGCCTATGGCACATTGAAAAGCGCATTAGAAAAATTCCAGACGGCAAATACCGCGTTAAATAAAGCGGATTTATTTAAGTCTACCGTGGCGTCCAGCACGACAGAGGACCTCAAAGTCAGTACTACCGCAGGCGCTGCCGCAGGGACTTATAAGATTAGCGTAACCCAGCTTGCCGCCGCGCAGTCGCTGGCGACAAAAACCACCTTCGCAACCACCAAAGAGCAGTTGGGCGATACGTCGGTCACGTCCCGGACAATTAAAATTGAACAGCCGGGACGTAAAGAGCCGCTGGAAATTAAGCTGGATAAAGGCGACACCTCCATGGAGGCGATCCGTGACGCCATCAATGACGCCGACAGCGGTATCGCCGCCAGCATCGTTAAGGTCAAAGAGAACGAATTCCAGTTGGTGCTTACCGCCAATAGCGGTACCGACAATACGATGAAGATCACGGTGGAAGGCGATACAAAACTTAACGATTTACTCGCTTATGACAGCACCACCAATACCGGCAATATGCAAGAGCTGGTGAAAGCAGAAAACGCGAAGCTGAACGTAAACGGCATCGACATTGAGCGTCAGAGCAATACCGTAACCGACGCCCCTCAGGGAATTACGCTCACCCTGACCAAGAAAGTGACCGACGCGACCGTGACGGTAACGAAAGATGATACCAAGGCGAAAGAGGCGATTAAATCCTGGGTGGATGCCTATAACTCGCTGGTGGATACCTTTAGCTCGTTAACCAAATATACCGCCGTTGAGCCGGGCGAAGAAGCCAGCGATAAAAACGGCGCGCTGTTAGGCGATAGTGTGGTTCGTACTATCCAGACCGGGATTCGGGCACAATTTGCCAATAGCGGCAGTAATTCTGCGTTCAAAACAATGGCGGAAATTGGCATCACCCAGGATGGGACTTCCGGCAAACTGAAGATTGATGATGATAAGCTGACCAAAGTACTGAAAGATAACACAGCCGCAGCGCGTGAGCTGCTGGTGGGCGATGGTAAAGAAACGGGGATCACCACCAAAATTGCCACCGAAGTGAAAAGTTATCTGGCGGATGACGGCATTATTGATAATGCGCAGGACAACGTTAACGCCACGCTGAAAAGCCTGACAAAACAGTACCTGTCCGTTAGCAACAGCATCGATGAAACCGTTGCCCGTTACAAGGCCCAGTTTACCCAACTGGATACCATGATGAGTAAGCTGAATAACACCAGTAGTTATTTGACCCAGCAATTTACAGCTATGAACAAGTCCTGATAACAGAGGTCACCATGTACACCGCGAGCGGTATCAAAGCTTATGCGCAAGTCAGCGTGGAAAGCGCCGTGATGAGCGCCAGCCCGCATCAGTTGATTGAAATGTTGTTTGATGGCGCGAATAGCGCTCTGGTGCGCGCTCGCCTGTTTTTAGAACAAGGCGATGTTGTCGCGAAAGGTGAAGCGTTAAGCAAAGCCATCAATATTATCGATAACGGGCTGAAAGCCGGCCTCGATCAGGAAAAAGGCGGTGAGATTGCGACGAATCTTTCCGAGCTATACGACTATATGATTCGCCGTTTACTGCAGGCTAATTTGCGTAACGACGCTCAGGCCATCGAAGAAGTGGAAGGGTTACTCAGCAATATTGCAGAAGCCTGGAAACAGATTTCACCGAAAGCATCTTTCCAGGAGTCTCGTTAATGACCTCAACCGTGGAGTTTATCAACCGTTGGCAGCGTATTGCGCTGCTCAGTCAATCGCTGCTTGAACTTGCGCAGCGAGGTGAATGGGATCTCTTACTGCAACAAGAGGTCTCCTATCTGCAAAGTATTGAAACGGTGATGGAAAAGCAAACTCCACCGGGCATTACGCGAAGTATTCAGGATATGGTCGCCGGATACATCAAACAAACGCTGGATAATGAGCAGCTCCTGAAAGGGCTGCTGCAACAGCGACTGGATGAACTGAGTAGTTTGATCGGACAATCCACCCGCCAAAAATCACTCAACAACGCTTATGGCCGTCTTTCCGGTATGTTACTCGTGCCAGACGCGCCTGGCGCCTCATAATATTTTCCCGTCTCGTATGAAAATTCTTCCATACTCCAGAGGTCGGCTAAACGACTTCTGGAGCACGGAAGATGAAAAACCCCACGTTATTGCAGTACTTCCACTGGTATTATCCCGACGGCGGTAAACTCTGGTCTGAGTTGGCGGAACGTGCTGATGGGCTGAATGATATCGGTATCAATATGGTCTGGCTACCGCCCGCCTGTAAAGGCGCCTCCGGCGGCTATTCCGTAGGCTATGATACCTACGACCTGTTTGACCTCGGCGAATTTGACCAAAAAGGAACTATCGCGACAAAGTACGGCGATAAACGCCAGTTACTGACGGCGATAGACGCGCTCAAAAAAAATAATATTGCGGTGCTGCTCGACGTCGTCGTGAACCACAAAATGGGCGCAGACGAAAAAGAACGTATTCGCGTTCAGCGCGTGAATCAGGATGACCGCACGCAAATCGATGACAACATCATTGAATGCGAAGGCTGGACACGCTACACCTTCCCTGCCCGCGCGGGCCAGTATTCCAACTTTATTTGGGACTATCACTGTTTCAGCGGCATTGATCACATCGAGAATCCCGACGAAGACGGCATTTTTAAGATCGTCAATGACTATACCGGCGATGGCTGGAACGATCAGGTTGATGATGAGCTGGGTAATTTCGACTATCTGATGGGGGAAAATATCGATTTTCGCAATCACGCGGTTACGGAAGAGATTAAATATTGGGCTCGTTGGGTCATGGAACAAACCCACTGTGACGGCTTTCGCCTGGACGCGGTAAAACATATACCCGCCTGGTTTTATAAAGAATGGATTGAGCATGTACAGGCGGTTGCGCCAAAACCGCTGTTTATTGTCGCAGAATACTGGTCGCATGAAGTGGATAAACTGAAAACGTACATCGATCAGGTCGACGGGAAAACCATGCTGTTCGACGCGCCGTTGCAGATGAAATTTCATGAAGCCTCGCGCCAGGGCGCGGAGTATGACATGCGCCACATTTTCACCGGCACGCTGGTAGAAGCCGACCCTTTTCATGCGGTGACGCTGGTCGCTAACCACGATACACAACCGTTACAGGCGCTGGAAGCGCCGGTAGAACCCTGGTTCAAACCGTTGGCCTATGCGCTGATCCTGCTTCGTGAAAACGGCGTGCCGTCAGTGTTTTATCCCGATTTATACGGCGCCAGCTATGAGGATAGCGGCGAAAATGGCGAGACCTGTCGGGTCGACATGCCGGTGATTAACCAACTGGATCGGCTGATCCTCGCTCGTCAGCGTTTTGCGCACGGTATACAAACACTCTTTTTCGATCATCCTAACTGTATCGCCTTTAGTCGCAGCGGTACTGAAGAGAATCCAGGCTGTGTGGTCGTACTTTCCAATGGCGACGACGGTGAAAAAACCCTCCTGCTCGGCGACAATTACGCTAACAAGACCTGGCGTGATTTTCTGGGAAACCGGGATGAGTATGTTGTAACTAATGATCAAGGCGAAGCGACGTTCTTCTGCAACGCAGGCAGCGTCAGCGTGTGGGTCATTGAGGACGTGTGATGAGCGTTCCCGGCGGCAGAGCGCTGCCGGGAAGCGAAATTACGGCAGCGGCGTCGGCAGCGGCGTTTTTTCTAACGCGGCGGCGCACTCCGGCGTCGGACGAGCGACCCGTTGCAGCGTCATGCCATCATATTCCAGAGTATTCCCGTCGCGCTCAATTTCATAGAGCTCACGCTTAACCGTAACATTGGTTAAGTCATCGGAGAGCATGGTCAGCTTGCCCGGCAGAGCAATAACGCGCTGCCACTGGCGGCAGTCCAGCGTATCGCCTTCTTTAGTCACCACCAGGCTGGCGATAGCTTCAGGGCTCACCAGCTTACGTTGCGGGCCTTTTGACTGCCAGTACCCTTCCAGACCGGCCGGCGCGGGCGTTTTCACCACATCATTATAGTTTTCCACCTCGGCGCATCCGGCCAGAACCAGCAATGCGCCAACGATCGCTACTTTTTTCATCATTCATCCTGCATCAGAAGAAAGAAGAATTGTGGCATTAAAGCCCTGACGCCGCCAGCCTTTCCAGGCGCTGGCCGCAATTTGATCCAGTCGGTATTACCGCTTATTAGGTGTAGGCAAATTCTGTGATCGGTGTAGTATGCGCACTTCTTGTTTCACACCTTCTGAGTTCAGAGGCTAAACACATGTCATGGCAACACTTCAAGCAAACCTGGTTAATTAAATTCTGGGCGCCGGCCCCTGCGGTGATCGCAGCCGGTATTCTCTCTACCTACTATTTTGGCATCACCGGCACGTTTTGGGCCGTGACGGGCGAATTTACCCGCTGGGGCGGGCAAATTTTGCAGCTTTTTGGCGTTCATGCCGAACAGTGGGGCTACTACAAGCTGATTCATCTGGAAGGTACGCCGCTGACGCGTATCGACGGCATGATGATCCTCGGCATGTTCGGCGGCTGTTTCGCCGCGGCGCTGTGGGCCAACAACGTAAAACTGCGTATGCCGCGCAGCCGAATCCGTATCGTACAGGCGGTGGTCGGAGGCATGATCGCTGGCTTCGGCGCGCGTCTGGCGATGGGGTGTAACCTGGCCGCCTTTTTTACCGGAATCCCGCAGTTCTCCCTACACGCGTGGTTCTTTGCGCTGGCGACCGCTATCGGCTCCTGGTTCGGCGCCCGCTTTACGTTGCTGCCGATGTTTCGCATACCGGTGAAAATGCAAAAGGTCTCCGCGGCTTCGCCACTAACGCAGAAACCGGATCAGGCAAGACGGCGTTTCAGGCTCGGTATGCTGGTCTTTATCGGCATGATTGGCTGGGCGTTATTAACGGCAATGCATCAGCCGAAACTGGGGCTGGCGATGCTGTTCGGCGTCGGGTTTGGGCTGCTGATCGAGCGCGCGCAAATCTGCTTTACCTCGGCCTTTCGCGATCTGTGGATCTCCGGACGCGCCCATATGGCGAAAGCGATTATTTTCGGCATGGCGGTCAGCGCCATTGGTATTTTCAGCTACGTGCAGTTGGGCGTTGCACCTAAAATTATGTGGGCTGGCCCGAATGCGGTCATTGGCGGACTGCTGTTCGGTTTTGGCATCGTGCTGGCGGGCGGCTGCGAAACCGGCTGGATGTACCGCGCCGTAGAAGGCCAGGTGCATTACTGGTGGGTGGGCCTCGGCAATGTCATCGGTTCGACCATCCTGGCTTACTACTGGGATGATTTCGCGCCCGCTCTGGCGACCAGTTGGGATAAAGTTAACCTGCTGAATACCTTTGGTCCGCTGGGCGGTCTGCTGGTCACCTACCTGTTGTTATTTACCGCGCTGATGTTAATTATCGGCTGGGAAAAACGTTTTTTCCGCCGTGCGGGGCTGACGCCTGCTAAGGAATCTGTATGAAAAATATCGTCCCTGATTACCGTCTGGATATGGTTGGCGAACCTTGCCCGTACCCGGCGGTCGCCACTCTGGAAGCGATGCCGCAGCTAAAAAAAGGTGAGATCCTGGAAGTGGTGAGCGACTGTCCGCAGTCCATTAATAATATTCCACTGGATGCGCGCAATCATGGCTATACGGTGCTGGATATCCAACAGGATGGCCCGACAATTCGTTATCTGATTCAAAAATAAGCGCATACTCCCGCTGTACGTTACGGCGGGAGACCTTTTACGGCATAACCGGCAAAAATCTACAACGCATAAAAGAAATCAGACAAGGTCGTCTTGTGCGCCGTGGCATAAATCTATTATATAACGTATACCGTTTTAATTTTGTCTGAGTCGATGAAAAACCCATGACTATTTTAAGCAAAACATAAAATAATCATTATTTTCCCTCTACGTCATAAAAGACTATCAGGTATTTATATTTTTACTCACTGACATTATCAGGTGATCATTTATTTATGCACAGCAGAAGCCCAAAAAATGATAAAAATTATTTTCATCTCCATTATTGGAGTCGTCTGTCTTGCCGCTGCCCGTTACTCACCCGTTACAGTGGTCAATGCACATCCGAGCGCCATTGCCCGCTGTCTCGCTGATAATCTGTCCCCGTATGGGTATATACTGGATCTCCATGAAACAGATATTCCAGGCATTAATAAAGAATTTACCGTGTATTATCGCAACGGCGCATATATTGCAGGAACATTCTGGATTGCAAACTCAATGACAATAGCCTCAGAACGAATAGTAGGAATGAATGGCGTCAGTAAACAGGCGTACCCTATTTTTAATAAGTCCCTGCAACAATGTGCAACCCGCTTATCAATAAAATGAGCGCGCCTCGCAAAAAACAAGCCCACATAATCACGCACTGGTTGCATGGGCGTCGCGTCCCCGTCGCTGACTTAGGTAAGCGCCCGGGAGTTCGCTGCGGATGTGTTGTCAGCCCTGGCTTAAACCTGCATGGACATGACTTCCTGATACGCGGCGACCAGCTTATTGCGCACCTGAATCCCCATTTGCATAGAGACGGACGCTTTTTGCATATCAGCCATCACGTCATTAAGCGCAATGCCCGGCTCACCCAGAGTGAATTTTTCCGCCTGAACGCGCGCCGCCGTTTGTCTGTCGCTAATACGATCCAGCGCAGCATGTAGCTGGCCGGCAAAACTCACCGTCGACTGCGAGTGTGTTTCTTGCCCGCTTGCGGCCATCGCCGTCGCCTGTAACTGGCTAATAACCCCTTCAATCCCCTGTATTGCTGCCATGTTATTCCCCTGGATGATTTTTTACGCAGCAGAGATTACCAGTTTGTCAATAAGATAAAGGCGTTAAATAACGATAAAAAACCTCGGTTTTTAGCGCATAGAAAAATTCGAAACCACAAATAATGAGACCGTCAATTTTTCGAGTTTGCTGACCCGGGAGTGAGTCTTGTTCCACTTTGCAAAAAACGCCGTCCACGATCAGTCACGAGGTGCGAGATGAGTGCGACTGCATCGACTGCAACCCAACCTAAACCTCTCGAGTGGCTTAATCGCCTACGCGCGAATCCCCGAATTCCGTTAATTGTGGCGGGTTCCGCTGCCGTGGCGATCGTCGTTGCGATGGTGCTGTGGGCCAAAACGCCCGATTACCGCACGCTATTTAGCAACCTTTCCGATCAGGACGGCGGCGCGATCGTCGCGCAGTTGACCCAGATGAATATCCCCTATCGCTTTGCCAATGGCAGCGGCGCGATTGAAGTGCCCGCCGACAAAGTGCATGAACTGCGTCTGCGTCTGGCGCAGCAGGGGCTGCCTAAAGGCGGCGCGGTAGGCTTTGAACTGCTTGATCAGGAAAAATTCGGTATCAGCCAGTTCAGCGAGCAGGTGAATTATCAGCGCGCGCTGGAAGGTGAACTGGCCCGGACGATCGAGACGCTGGGGCCGGTAAAAAGCGCCCGCGTTCACCTGGCGATGCCAAAGCCGTCGCTATTTGTGCGGGAACAAAAATCCCCTTCCGCCTCCGTCACCGTCACACTGGAACCGGGACGGGCGCTGGATGAAGGACAAATTAGCGCCGTGGTACATCTGGTTTCCAGCGCTGTCGCCGGTTTGCCGCCAGGAAACGTCACTCTGGTCGATCAATCCGGTCATCTGCTCACGCAATCCAATACCAGCGGTCGCGACCTTAATGACGCGCAATTAAAATTTGCTAATGATGTGGAAAGCCGCATCCAACGCCGTATCGAAGCCATTCTGTCGCCTATCGTCGGGAACGGTAATGTTCACGCTCAGGTAACCGCCCAGTTGGATTTTGCCAATAAAGAGCAGACGGAAGAGCACTACAGCCCGAACGGCGATGCGTCGAAGGCCACCCTGCGTTCACGTCAGTTGAATATTAGCGAACAGGTAGGCGCGGGCTATCCCGGCGGCGTGCCTGGCGCGCTGTCGAACCAACCAGCGCCGCCTAACGAGGCGCCGATCGCCACGCCGCCGACCAATCAACAAAACGCGCAGAATACGCCACAAACCAGCACCAGTACCAACAGTAACAGTGCTGGCCCGCGCAGTACACAGCGTAATGAAACCAGTAACTACGAAGTGGACCGCACCATTCGTCACACCAAAATGAATGTGGGCGATATTGAGCGTCTCTCCGTGGCCGTCGTGGTGAATTACAAAACGCTGGCGGATGGCAAACCGCTGCCATTGACCGCCGATCAGATGAAACAGATCGAGGATTTAACCCGTGAAGCGATGGGTTTTTCTGATAAACGCGGCGATACGCTAAATGTGGTGAATTCACCGTTTAGCGCAGTGGATAACACCGGCGGCGAACTGCCCTTCTGGCAACAGCAGTCCTTTATCGATCAGTTGCTCGCGGCAGGTCGCTGGTTACTGGTGCTGGTGGTGGCCTGGATTCTGTGGCGCAAAGCGGTACGTCCGCAGTTGACGCGCCGCGTTGAAGAAGCGAAAGCGGCGCAGGAACAGGCGCAGGTTCGCCAGGAAACCGAAGAAGCCGTGGAAGTACGCCTTAGCAAAGACGAGCAGCTCCAGCAACGCCGGGCTAACCAGCGTCTGGGCGCTGAGGTGATGAGCCAGCGTATTCGCGAAATGTCAGACAACGATCCGCGCGTGGTGGCGCTGGTCATTCGCCAGTGGATGAGTAACGATCATGAGTAATCTTAGCGGTACCGATAAAAGCGTCATTTTGTTGATGACCATTGGCGAAGACCGGGCGGCAGAGGTGTTTAAACACCTCTCAACCCGCGAAGTACAGGCGTTAAGTACGGCGATGGCTAACGTGCGTCAGATCTCCAACAAACAACTGACGGACGTACTATCAGAGTTTGAGCAAGAAGCGGAGCAGTTCGCCGCGCTGAATATCAACGCCAACGAATACCTGCGCTCCGTACTGGTTAAAGCGCTGGGCGAAGAACGCGCCTCCAGCCTGCTGGAAGATATTCTGGAAACGCGCGATACCACCAGCGGTATCGAAACGCTCAACTTTATGGAACCGCAGAGCGCCGCCGACCTGATTCGCGACGAACACCCGCAGATTATCGCCACCATTCTGGTCCACCTTAAACGCAGTCAGGCCGCCGATATTCTGGCGCTGTTTGACGAACGACTGCGTCATGATGTGATGCTGCGTATCGCGACATTTGGCGGCGTACAGCCGGCGGCGCTGGCGGAATTGACCGAAGTGCTGAATGGCCTGCTCGACGGTCAGAACCTGAAACGCAGTAAAATGGGCGGCGTAAGAACCGCGGCGGAAATTATCAACCTGATGAAAACGCAGCAGGAAGAAGCGGTTATTACCGCTGTGCGCGAATTCGACGGCGAACTGGCGCAGAAAATCATCGACGAGATGTTCCTGTTCGAAAATCTGGTGGATGTGGACGATCGCAGTATCCAGCGTCTGTTGCAGGAAGTGGATTCCGAATCGCTGCTGATCGCTCTGAAAGGCGCCGAACCGCCATTACGCGAGAAGTTCCTGCGCAATATGTCCCAGCGCGCCGCCGATATCCTGCGCGACGACCTTGCCAACCGTGGCCCGGTTCGTCTGTCTCAGGTGGAAAACGAGCAGAAAGCGATTCTGCTTATTGTGCGTCGTCTTGCGGAAACCGGCGAAATGGTGATTGGCAGCGGCGAGGATACCTATGTCTAATGAACTGCCGTGGCAAGTCTGGACCCCCGACGATCTCGCCCCGCCGCCGGAGACGTTTGTGCCGGTTGAGGCTGATAACGTGACCTTGACAGACGATACGCCGGAGCCCGAACTCACTGCCGAACAGCAGCTGGAGCAGGAGCTGGCGCAGCTAAAAATACAGGCCCATGAACAAGGTTATAACGCCGGGCTGGCGGAGGGACGGCAAAAAGGACACGCGCAGGGATACCAGGAAGGGTTAGCACAGGGGCTGGAGCAAGGACAAGCCCAGGCGCAGACGCAGCAGGCGCCGATTCATGCCCGTATGCAGCAGTTAGTGAGCGAGTTTCAGAACACGCTTGACGCGCTCGATAGCGTTATCGCCTCACGGCTGATGCAAATGGCCCTGGAGGCTGCGCGTCAGGTCATCGGCCAAACGCCGGCGGTGGACAACTCGGCGCTGATTAAACAGATCCAACAACTGTTGCAGCAAGAGCCGCTCTTTAGCGGCAAGCCGCAGTTGCGCGTGCATCCGGACGACTTACAGCGGGTGGAAGAGATGCTGGGCGCCACGCTCAGTCTTCACGGATGGCGGTTGCGCGGCGATCCAACGTTGCATCACGGCGGGTGTAAAGTCTCTGCCGATGAGGGCGATCTGGACGCCAGCGTCGCCACTCGCTGGCAAGAGTTGTGTCGCCTGGCGGCGCCGGGAGTGCTCTGATGACCACGCGCCTGACCCGCTGGCTTACTGCGCTCGACAACTTTGAAGCAAAAATGGCGTTATTGCCGGCGGTGCGTCGTTATGGACGTTTAACCCGCGCCACTGGCCTGGTACTGGAGGCCACCGGTCTCCAGCTTCCGCTGGGCGCCACCTGCATTATTGAGCGCCAGGACGGCCCTGAAACCAAAGAGGTGGAATCAGAAGTCGTCGGTTTTAACGGCCAGCGTCTGTTTTTAATGCCGCTGGAAGAGGTCGAAGGCATTCTGCCCGGTGCCCGCGTTTACGCCCGTAACGGGCATGGCGACGGTCTGCAAAGCGGCAAACAGCTACCGCTAGGCCCGGCCCTGCTTGGTCGGGTGCTGGATGGCGGCGGTAAACCGCTCGACGGACTGCCTGCGCCGGATACGCTGGAAACCGGCGCGTTAATCACGCCGCCGTTTAACCCGCTACAGCGAACGCCAATCGAACATGTGCTGGATACCGGCGTACGCGCTATCAACGCGTTGTTAACCGTAGGGCGCGGTCAGCGTATGGGACTCTTTGCCGGTTCCGGCGTCGGTAAGTCGGTTCTGCTTGGCATGATGGCGCGCTACACGCGGGCGGACGTGATTGTCGTGGGACTTATCGGCGAACGTGGCCGCGAAGTTAAAGATTTTATCGAAAATATTCTCGGCCCCGACGGTCGCGCGCGTTCGGTGGTGATTGCCGCCCCGGCTGATGTTTCGCCGCTGCTGCGAATGCAGGGCGCCGCCTATGCCACCCGCATCGCCGAAGACTTTCGCGATCGCGGACAGCATGTGTTGCTGATTATGGATTCGCTGACGCGCTATGCGATGGCACAGCGTGAAATTGCGCTGGCAATCGGCGAACCGCCAGCCACCAAAGGTTATCCGCCCTCGGTGTTCGCAAAGCTACCGGCGCTGGTCGAGCGTGCCGGTAATGGCATCCATGGCGGCGGCTCTATCACCGCGTTTTATACCGTGTTGACCGAGGGGGACGACCAACAAGATCCCATTGCCGACTCGGCACGCGCAATCCTCGACGGGCACATTGTCTTGTCCCGCCGTCTGGCGGAGGCCGGGCACTATCCGGCCATTGATATCGAGGCGTCAATCAGCCGGGCGATGACCGCGCTCATTACCGAGCAGCACTATGCGCGGGTACGGCTATTTAAACAGTTGCTTTCCAGTTTCCAGCGTAACCGCGATCTGGTCAGCGTCGGCGCTTATGCCAAAGGCAGCGATCCGATGCTTGATAAAGCCATTACCTTATGGCCGCAACTGGAAGCGTTTTTACAGCAAGGCATTTTTGAACGGGCCGACTGGGAGGACTCTCTGCAGGCGCTCGATTTAATTTTCCCGACGGTGTGATAAAGCAGGAGGGCGACGATCATGGCACAACATGGCGCTCTGGAAACACTCAAAGATCTGGCCGAAAAAGAGGTAGATGACGCGGCGCGTTTACTGGGCGAAATGCGTCGCGGCTGCCAACAGGCGGAAGAACAGCTCAAAATGCTGATCGATTATCAGAATGAGTATCGCAGTAATTTGAACACCGATATGGGCAACGGCATCGCCAGTAATCGCTGGATCAACTATCAGCAGTTTATTCAGACACTGGAAAAGGCGATAGAGCAGCATCGCCTCCAGCTTACGCAGTGGACGCAAAAAGTCGACCTGGCGCTGAAGAGCTGGCGTGAGAAAAAGCAGCGACTTCAGGCCTGGCAAACCTTACAGGACCGACAAACCGCGGCAGCGCTGTTAGCTGAAAACCGCATGGATCAGAAAAAGATGGATGAATTTGCTCAGCGTGCAGCAATGAGGAAACCCGAATGATCACCCTGCCCCAACTGATCACCACCGATACCGACATGACCGCGGGTCTGACGTCAGGAAAAACCACCGGTTCAGCCGAGGACTTTCTGGCGCTCCTGGCGGGCGCGTTAGGCGCAGACGGCGCACAGGGCAAAGACGCCCGCATCACGCTGGCCGATTTACAGGCGGCAGGCGGCAAGTTATCGAAAGAGCTACTGACCCAACATGGCGAGCCGGGCCAGGCGGTGAAGCTTGCCGACCTGCTGGCGCAAAAAGCGAATGCGACGGATGAAACGCTTACCGATCTGACACAAGCGCAGCATCTACTGTCTACGCTAACGCCATCGTTGAAAACCAGCGCTCTGGCCGCACTGAGTAAGACGGCGCAGCATGATGAGAAAACGCCCGCGCTGAGCGATGAGGATCTTGCCAGTCTGAGCGCCTTATTCGCCATGCTGCCCGGACAACCTGTCGCGACGCCTGTCGCCGGAGAAACGCCGGCTGAAAATCACATCGCCTTGCCGTCACTGTTGCGCGGCGACATGCCATCGGCGCCGCAGGAAGAGACACATACGCTCTCTTTTAGCGAGCATGAAAAAGGGAAAACCGAGGCGTCGCTTGCGCGCGCCAGCGACGATCGCGCCACGGGGCCATCACTGACGCCGCTGGTGGTCGCTGCCGCCGCGACCAGCGCGAAAGTGGAGGTGGATAGCCCGCCCGCGCCAGTAACGCATGGCGCGGCAATGCCGACGCTCAGCAGCGCCACGGCGCAACCGCAACCGCTACCTGTCGCCTCAGCCCCGGTACTCAGCGCGCCGTTAGGCAGCCATGAATGGCAGCAAACGTTCAGTCAGCAGGTCATGTTATTTACGCGTCAGGGACAGCAAAGCGCGCAGCTTCGATTGCATCCGGAAGAGTTAGGTCAGGTGCATATTTCGCTCAAGCTGGATGACAATCAGGCGCAACTCCAGATGGTATCGCCGCACAGCCATGTCCGCGCCGCGCTGGAAGCCGCTCTACCCATGTTGCGCACTCAGTTGGCGGAAAGCGGCATTCAGTTGGGACAAAGCAGTATCAGTAGCGAAAGCTTTGCCGGACAGCAGCAGTCTTCGTCGCAACAACAGTCTTCCCGCGCCCAACACACGGACGCGTTTGGCGCTGAAGATGACATAGCGTTAGCGGCGCCGGCCTCGCTTCAGGCCGCCGCGCGCGGCAATGGCGCAGTGGATATCTTCGCCTAACGCCAGAGGTAGCATGATTATCCGCGTCTTTTCCACGCTTTGTCGTGGACAGGACACGGGATAATCAGCCAATAAGCAGTACCGAAACAGGAAGCCCGTATCAGATGACTGACTCCGCGATTAACAAAAAGAGCAAACGCTCGATTTGGATACCTTTGCTGGTGTTGATTACCCTCGCCGCCTGCGCGACCGCCGGTTATAGCTACTGGCGTATGCAGCAGCAACCGACCACGAACGCTAAAGCGGAACCGGCTCCGCCGCCCGCGCCGGTATTTTTTGCGCTGGATACGTTTACCGTCAATCTGGGCGATGCGGATCGCGTGTTGTATATCGGCGTGACCCTGCGTCTGAAAGACGAAGCGACGCGCGCGCGATTAAATGAATATCTGCCGGAAGTGCGCAGCCGTCTGCTGTTGTTGTTTTCCCGTCAGAATGCCGCCGAGCTCTCAACAGAAGCTGGCAAACAAAAACTGATTGCCGCCATTAAAGAGACGCTGGCCGCGCCGCTCGTTGCCGGACAACCAAAACAGGTCGTCACTGACGTGCTTTATACAGCTTTTATTCTGCGGTAACGATATGGGCGATAGTATTCTTTCTCAGGCTGAAATCGACGCGCTGTTGAACGGCGACAGCGACACCAAAGACGAACCCACTCCCGGTATCGCAAGCGATAGCGATATTCGCCCTTACGATCCCAATACCCAGCGTCGCGTCGTGCGTGAACGCTTGCAGGCGCTGGAGATTATTAACGAGCGTTTCGCACGCCAGTTCCGGATGGGATTATTTAACCTGCTGCGCCGCAGCCCGGATATTACCGTGGGTGCCATACGTATTCAGCCGTATCACGAATTTGCGCGTAACCTGCCGGTACCGACCAACCTGAACCTGATCCACCTGAAGCCGCTACGCGGCACCGGGCTGGTGGTGTTCTCGCCGAGTCTGGTGTTTATTGCCGTCGATAACCTGTTCGGCGGCGACGGCCGTTTTCCGACCAAAGTCGAGGGCCGCGAGTTTACCCATACGGAACAGCGTGTCATCAACCGTATGCTGAAACTGGCGCTGGAAGGCTATAGCGACGCATGGAAAGCCATTAATCCGCTGGAAGTGGAGTATGTGCGTTCCGAAATGCAGGTGAAATTTACCAATATCACCACCTCGCCGAACGATATCGTCGTCAATACGCCGTTTCATGTGGAGATCGGCAATCTGACCGGTGAATTTAACATCTGTCTGCCATTTAGCATGATCGAGCCGCTGCGTGAGCTGTTGGTGAATCCGCCGCTGGAAAACTCGCGCCATGAAGATCAGAACTGGCGTGATAACCTGGTACGCCAGGTTCAGCACTCTGAACTGGAGCTGGTGGCCAATTTTGCCGATATTCCGTTACGTCTTTCCCAGATTTTGAAGCTGAAACCCGGCGATGTACTGCCGATTGAAAAACCCGACCGCATTATTGCTCATGTGGACGGCGTTCCGGTACTCACCAGCCAATATGGCACCGTAAACGGACAGTATGCGCTACGCGTAGAACATTTGATCAACCCAATTTTGAATTCGCTGAATGAGGAACAGCCCAAATGAGTGACATGAATAATCCGTCCGATGAGAATACTGGCGCATTGGATGATCTGTGGGCTGACGCGTTAAACGAGCAAAAAGCGACCACCACTAAAAGCGCCGCCGACGCGGTTTTCCAACAGCTTGGCGGCGGCGATGTCAGCGGTGCTATGCAGGATATCGATCTGATTATGGATATCCCGGTCAAACTGACCGTAGAGCTGGGCCGCACGCGAATGACCATTAAAGAACTGCTGCGTCTGACGCAGGGGTCGGTCGTCGCGCTGGACGGGCTGGCGGGCGAGCCGCTGGATATCCTGATTAATGGCTACCTGATTGCCCAGGGTGAAGTGGTCGTCGTGGCGGATAAATACGGCGTACGTATCACCGATATTATTACGCCATCCGAGCGTATGCGTCGTTTGAGTCGTTAATGATGAAGACAGAAGCCACGGTTTCTCAGCCCACCGCGCCAGCCGGATCGCCGCTCATGCAGGTGAGCGGCGCATTAATTGGCATTATTGCGCTCATTCTGGCGGCGGCCTGGGTGATTAAGCGTATGGGATTCGCGCCAAAAGGAAATAGCGTCCGGGGACTGAAGGTGTCAGCCAGCGCCTCGCTTGGCCCGCGCGAACGCGTGGTGATTGTCGAGGTCGAAAATGCGCGCCTGGTACTGGGCGTGACCGCCTCGCAGATCAACCTGCTGCACACCCTGCCGCCCGCGGAGAATGACACGGAAGCACCCGTTGCCCCACCGGCGGATTTCCAGAACATGATGAAGAGCTTACTCAAGCGTTCCGGGAGATCCTGATGCGCCGTTTGTTATTCCTTTCTCTGGCGGGTCTGTGGCTTTTTAGTCCCGCCGCTGCTGCGCAACTGCCGGGGCTTATCAGCCAACCATTAGCGGGCGGAGGCCAAAGCTGGTCATTATCCGTCCAGACGCTGGTTTTCATCACCTCGCTGACGTTTCTGCCGGCGATTTTACTGATGATGACGAGCTTCACGCGTATCATCATTGTTTTTGGCCTGTTGCGTAACGCGCTGGGCACGCCCTCGGCACCGCCAAATCAGGTGTTACTCGGGCTGGCGTTGTTTTTGACCTTTTTTATTATGTCGCCCGTCATTGACAAGATTTACGTGGATGCTTACCAGCCGTTTAGCGAGCAGAAAATTTCTATGCAGGAAGCGCTGGATAAAGGCGCGCAACCGTTACGCGCGTTCATGCTGCGCCAAACCCGCGAAGCCGATCTGGCGCTGTTTGCCCGTCTGGCCAATAGCGGTCCGTTACAGGGACCGGAAGCAGTACCGATGCGTATCCTCCTGCCCGCTTATGTCACCAGCGAATTAAAGACGGCATTTCAGATCGGTTTTACGATTTTCATCCCTTTTTTGATTATCGACCTGGTGATCGCCAGCGTATTGATGGCGTTAGGGATGATGATGGTGCCGCCAGCGACAATCGCCCTGCCGTTTAAGCTGATGCTGTTTGTGCTGGTCGATGGTTGGCAATTGCTTGTGGGGTCGCTGGCCCAAAGCTTTTACAGTTAGAGGCGCAAAATGACTCCTGAATCCGTCATGATGATGGGGACCGAGGCGATGAAAGTTGCTCTCGCCCTGGCTGCGCCGCTGTTACTCGTCGCGCTGATTACCGGCCTCATTATCAGCATCTTGCAGGCCGCGACTCAGATTAATGAAATGACGCTGTCGTTTATCCCTAAAATCGTCGCGGTATTCATCGCAATTATCGTTGCCGGCCCGTGGATGCTCAACCTGCTGCTGGACTACGTACGCACTCTGTTCAGCAATTTACCTTATATCATCGGATAAACAGAACGATGATACAGGTTACAAGCGAGCAATGGCTATACTGGCTGCATCTCTATTTCTGGCCTTTGCTGCGCGTACTGGCGCTGATTTCAACGGCGCCCATTCTCAGCGAGCGCGCTATTCCCAAGCGGGTAAAACTGGGGTTGGGAATAATGATTACCCTCGTTATCGCGCCGTCGCTACCGGCAAACGATACGCCGCTTTTTTCTATTGCCGCCTTATGGCTGGCGATGCAACAAATTCTGATCGGTATTGCGCTGGGATTTACCATGCAATTCGCCTTTGCGGCGGTGCGTACCGCAGGCGAGTTTATCGGTCTGCAAATGGGGCTTTCCTTTGCCACCTTCGTCGACCCGGGCAGCCACCTGAATATGCCGGTTCTGGCGCGTATTATGGATATGCTCGCCATGCTACTGTTTCTCACCTTTAATGGCCATTTGTGGCTTATTTCGCTGCTGGTCGATACCTTCCATACTCTGCCCATCGGTAGTAACCCGGTGAACAGTAATGCATTTATGGCGCTCGCCAGGGCCGGTGGGCTCATTTTCTTAAACGGACTGATGCTGGCATTGCCGGTCATTACCCTCCTGCTTACGCTCAACCTGGCGCTGGGGCTATTAAACCGCATGGCGCCACAGCTCTCGATATTTGTTATCGGTTTTCCGCTTACCCTCACCGTCGGCATTATGCTGATGGCCGCGCTAATGCCATTAATTGCGCCGTTTTGCGAACATTTATTCAGCGAAATTTTCAATTTGCTTGCTGATATTGTTAGCGAGATGCCGATAAATAATAATCCATAATTTTTATCCTGTTTTACTAAGGTTTATCCGAAAATAAATTTTAAAAAACATTCACCAGGATATATCCGCTGCCCCTTATTTGTTTTTACTTCACTCACATAACGCAACATTCACTTTACTTTAAGATGATTCCTGGCAAATTATATGTAACTTTACGGGATAGTAAGTTCGCCTGAAAAACCGCGTAAGCGTTGTCTAAGGTGACTATTCGTGTTCCGTCTGATTATGGTGAGTTATTCAGGTAAGGGGAATTATCGTTACGCATTGAGTGAGGGTATGCCATGTCAACGATTATTATGGATTTATGCAGTTACACCCGGCTAGGGTTAAGCGGGTATCTGGTCAGCAGAGGGGTGAAAAAAAGGGAAATCAACGACATCGAAACCGTTGACGAACTCGCTATCGCTTGTGGCGCGCATCAGCCTTCGGTGGTGTTTATTAATGAGGACTGTTTTATTCATACGCCTTCAGACAGTCAACAAATAAAGCAAATCATTAATCAACATCCTGACACGTTATTTATTGTTTTTATGGCAATTGCTAATGTGCATTTTGATGAATATTTATTAGTAAGAAAAAACTTATTGATTAGCTCGAAATCGATTAAACCTGACTCGCTGGATACCATTCTTGGCGATATTCTGAAAAAAGAGTCGGGTATTTCAGGAACCATAAATTTACCAACATTGTCGTTAAGTCGAACTGAATCCAGCATGTTGCGAATGTGGATGGAAGGTCAGGGAACCATTCAGATTTCTGACAGAATGAATATTAAAGCAAAAACAGTATCCTCCCATAAGGGGAATATAAAAAGAAAGATAAAAACGCATAATAAACAAGTGATCTATCACGTAGTGCGGCTGACAGATAACGTCACTAACGGCATTTTTGTTAACATGCGCTGAGACATCCGGACTGGCAATGTACCTCCAGTCCGGCTCAATTAGTCCTGCTCCGCCTTCTCGACAAAAATACCATCCTGGTGACCTGACTCATTGAAGAACCAGATGCCGAGCGGGTAATCCTCCAGCGAAACCAGGTACATTGTGCCTTCACTAAATTCTTCCACTGCCAGTACCACGCCCGGTCGGCGGGGACCGCCGTCCGTTTTAACGGTTACCCGATCATTCACCTTCATCATTTTCCTCCTGTCGCTTTGTGCCAGTGTAGAACAATTTTCTGCGTCTGACAGCGCCTTGCCGGCGTGTTTGCTGGTTTTCTCAACGGTCTATACTTAGGCTGTCATGAACCCGTGAGGTAGTGAAGATGAAAACGGCAAAAGAGTACAGTGATACGGCCAAGCGAGAAGTGAGCGTCGATGTAGATGCGCTACTGGCGGCCATCAATGAAATCAGCGAAAGCGAGGTTCACCGTAGCCAGGAAGATCCTGAGCGGGTGAGCGTAGACGGACGGGAATATCATACATGGCATGAATTAGCTGAAGCATTCGAGCTGGATATTCATGATTTTAGTGTAACAGAAGTAAACCGTTAAAAATGGCCGAAAAAAATCCCGGCCCTACGGGTCGGGATCAAACTTGCTTATGCAAGAAGCACTTGAAAATTCGTTACACCAGGAAATCTGATGTGAGATTTACCTTATCTGCAATTTTTTTGCATGACAAGTAAATATTTTTTACATGAATGATTAAGCGCGCTAATAGTTCGGTAGCAAAAGTGTGACAACGCATGTGCTGCCTGGAAGCGACGGGATCGGTTCCAGTTAGCGTTCGACTTCTTTCGGGTGTGCTTTAGGACTTTTCCTGGAAATAAGCCCGCCGTTGCAACGGAAAATGAGGAAAAAATGCTCTCAATCCATGACCCCTTGCTGATTTTTACCGATCTGGACGGCACATTGCTGAACAGCCACACGTTTGAGTGGCAGCCCGCGGCCCCCTGGCTTACACGCCTGCATGAAAGCGGCGTGCCCGTGATCCTCTGTAGCAGTAAAACCGCGGCTGAAATGCTCCAGCTCCAGACGACGTTAAATCTACAGGGACTGCCGCTGATTGCGGAAAACGGCGCAGTGATCCAACTGGACGTTCATTGGGAAGACCATCCCAACTATCCCCGTCTGATAGCCGGTATTTCTCACAACGAAATCCGCCTCGTCCTGCATAAGTTGCGTGAAAAGGAACAGTTTAAGTTCACCACGTTTGATGACGTTGACGATCAGGTGATAAGCGAATGGACGGGCCTAAACCGGGCACAGTCTGCCCTAACCCGTCTGCATGAAGCGTCGGTGTCGCTGATCTGGCGCGATAGCGATGAACGCATGGCGCAGTTTGTCGCCCGTTTAAATGACCTGGGACTGCAATTTGTCCATGGCGCCCGTTTCTGGCATGTGCTGGACGCCTCCGCCGGTAAAGATCAGGCTGCCAACTGGCTGATTGAAGCATATCGTCGGCAGTGGCGCGCGCGTCCTCTGACGTTGGGACTGGGAGACGGCCCCAATGATGCGCCCTTACTGGATGTAATGGATTATGCGGTTGTCGTTAAAGGGCTAAACCGGGAGGGCGTACATTTGCGTAACGACGATCCTCAGCGCGTCTACCGTAGCCAGAACGAAGGGCCGGATGGCTGGCGCGAAGGAATGGACTATTTCTTTTCCCGCTCCTGAGTCGCGTCGCTGGCGCAAATACGGTTACGTCCGGACTGTTTGGCGTAATAAAGCCGTTTGTCGGCCAGCGACTGCAACTGCTCAAAATCATAGTCGCCGTATTCCTCCGCGCTACTGATCCCCATTGACGCGCTGATACGAAGCGTCGTGCTTTTCGTCACCAGAATTTCTTTGTCATTAATGCGCTGGCGTATGCGTTCGGCAATCTGCAGCGCCTGCGCTTTCGTCGCGCCGGGCAGCACGATACAAAACTCTTCGCCCCCTACCCGTCCGGCGATGTCGTGCGCTCGAATGGTGCTGCCAATGAGCCCAGCGGCATGGGACAACACGCGATCGCCTGCCTGATGACCAAAGCGATCGTTAACGCTTTTAAAATAATCTAAATCCAGCTGTATCACAGAAAATGGCTGGCGGGCTTCCCGGTAGCGCTTTGCCAGCCTGGACGCTTTTTCAAACAGCGCGCCACGGTTATATAGCCGGGTCAGCGGATCGTGCCATGCCTGCCATTGCAGCGAATTTTGCAGAACAAACATGTTTTTGACCATATGTCGAATAACGCCCCAGGAGATCAACAGCATCGCCGTAAAAAGCACCCATAACAGCGTCAGCGCGATACTAATACTGCCAAAATTCCCTTGTATGCCTTCACGTAATGTATGCACGCGCAGCAGGACGCCATCAAAATGATCCAGCCGCTCCCAGCTTACATAATGCGTTCCTAAACGCAGCCCGCCCAGGGTATCTTTTTCTATTTCACGCGCCAGTAAGGCGCGCTCACGGTCATTTAACGTATTCGCGGTTTGTTGTTCCGGCGCGGAGTCCGTCAACAAACGGAGATGGTTATCGTATAGCTGATATTCCCCTTCAATATCCTTTTCGGCCGCATCGCGCAGGAACCGCTGTAATGACGCGACGGGAATATCCATTGCCAGTACGCCATACCAGTAATTATCGTGATCCAGCGGTAGACTGGCTGTCACTTTTTTCTGCTCGTCAGCAACATAGGGCTGTGCGGAGGTAAACCACCGCACGCCGCGCTGTGGGTTACGCCGTTGGCTTTGCTCGATAAACCAGGGCTGGGTCACGTACTGATAGTAACGGGAGACAATATCGCTACCGTACGCCGTAGGGAGAGTTGAGAGGTAAAACCCTGAGCGAGAAACATACATCGTCTCCAGCGTCAGCATGGCGGATGAGCGAGCCAGACGCGCCAGATACCCTAACTCCAGAGTGGCGGTTAATTCATTTGCCAGGTCACGACTCTCCCGCGAAAGAAGCGTCGTCCGGGCGACAAATTGATCGGAAACGCCATATAACGGCAATGTCCGCCGCTTATCCAGCTCCAGTTGCCAGAAATGTCTGACGCGTCGTTGCTCAAACTGCGTCACCGCGCTTTGCAATGCGGAAAAAGCCAGCGGCGCCACCAGTGCTTCATGCATACCGTTGCGTAAAAAGATCAACCTGTCCATGTTGAATTGCAGTTGGCGGTCAAGGACATTCGCGACGCTCCCCAGATGATTGCGCTGACTGGCGACATACGCGTCTTTCAGTATCATCACTTCCCGCCAGGTAAGTAGCGTCGAGAACAGCATCACGATCAGAAAACAGGTGTTGACGACATGACCGGGACCAAAACGCCGCGCCAGCTTTTTAAACCAGCCTTGATTGTCTAACAGTGTTTCGTGCGGCACCCTGGTAACTCCTGGTTATTGATACAACTCCCCCTGATGGCTTACGGTAGCCAGACCTCATCAAGGGATACCACTCAATCCTGGCATAACCAGGTAGCAGCATGTCGCAGCGCGACGACTCTTTTTCTCCACAGCAAAACGCCCGGCATTAACCGGGCGTTTTGTCATCGGGCTTCGTCCCGCACGCGCCTTTCCTTGCCTGGCACGAGCTCATTCTCATGGAATGCCTCCCGCTTTACGCCAAAACCATCATACCAGCGACACTCTACCATTCCGCTGGAATAACCGGTGACGATCATCCGGGGCCCACCCTCTTTCACGGTAACTTCCTCACTGACAGAAAAGACCATACCTGCCTCCTGTATCAGATGAAACGCTTTCACCTTAGACGAGGATGGACAATTTTGCATAATTCATTGTAGAAAATCAGTGCGAAACACCGCGAATTTTCGCCACACCTTTCACCAGCGCCACCACAATGGCGCCGATAATAAAGCCGAGCACCAGATTCAGCCCCGCAGGGATCGTATGCGCCATGAAAGCCCCCTGCTGCTGCGCAAAATGTTCAATGGCATGGTGTAGCGGCGCAATACCGTGTACGACAATTCCGCCGCCAACCAGAAACATCGCCAGCGTACCGACAATGGATAATGCTTTCATTAACCAGGGCGCGATAATCAGTAATCCTTTACCGACGCCCTGCGCCAGCACGCTACGCTTTTCCGCCAGCCAGTACCCCATATCATCCAGTTTGACAATAATACCCACCAGGCCATACACGCCAATGGTCACAACCAACGCAATCCCCGCCAGTACCAACACCTGATTAAGCAGCGGCGCCTGCGCGACAATCCCCAGGGTAATGGCCACAATTTCAGCGGACAGAATGAAATCGGTACGGACCGCCCCTTTTACTTTATCTTTTTCAAAGGCCAAAGGGTTTTGCGCAGCCAGCGCCTCAAGACGTTTTTGCCGCTCCGCCGGGTCTTCTTTGTGTTTTCGCGCCTCAAAGGTATGCAGGACTTTTTCTACCCCTTCAAAGCAGAGAAACGCGCCGCCTAACATTAATAAAGGCGTAATGGCCCACGGGATAAATGCGCTTATCAACAGCGCCAACGGCACCAGAATAACCTTGTTGATTAATGATCCTTTCGCCACGCTCCATACCACCGGCAGCTCGCGATTAGCGCGAACGCCGGTCACCTGCTGCGCATTGAGCGACAGGTCATCCCCCAGTACGCCCGCGGTTTTTTTCGCGGCCAATTTGCCCATTACCGAAATATCGTCCAGCAGCGTGGCGATATCGTCGAGTAATGTCAGTAAGCTACTTCCTGCCAAAATGATTTCCTCGGTCTTTTCTTCTAAGACGTTAAGTATGTAGCAAAATGCGCAATGCCGAAACCGGCGGCGCGGGTCAACGCCTTTTTATTCCAAAAGGACAATTATAATGCTCGCCAGCATAATAATTTTGACGTTTACTATATTCACCCTTTTTATTTCACCGTGAGTGATTATGCGTTTCCGGCAGTTATTACCTCTTTTTGGCGCGCTTTTTGCCTTGTACATCATTTGGGGGTCTACCTATTTTGTTATCCGCATAGGCGTTGAAAGCTGGCCGCCGCTAATGATGGCAGGCGTACGTTTTCTCTCGGCGGGGATGTTGCTCATGGCGTTTTTGCTGTTGCGCGGCGAAAAACTTCCGCCGCTGCGCCAGACCATCAACGCCGCGCTGATTGGCCTACTGCTGCTGGCGGTGGGTAACGGTCTGGTGACGGTGGCGGAGCATCAAAACGTGCCATCGGGCATTGCTGCCGTCGTGGTCGCCACTGTCCCGCTATTTACGCTGTGCTTTAGCTACTTTTTTGGTATTAAAACGCGCAAATTAGAATGGGTGGGGATTGCCATTGGACTTGCCGGGATTATTCTGCTGAACAGCGGCGGCAACTTAAGCGGCAATCCGTGGGGCGCGATTTTGATCCTGATAGGTTCGATGAGCTGGGCATTTGGTTCCGTTTACGGCTCGCGCATCGCCCTCCCTGTGGGCATGATGGCGGGCGCGATTGAAATGCTGGCGGCGGGCGTGGTATTGCTTTGCGCGGCGTTTCTTTCCGGCGAAAAGCTCGCCACGCTGCCTGGTTTATCGGGGTTTATGGCCGTCGGCTACCTGGCGTTGTTCGGTTCTATTATCGCCATTAATGCCTATATGTACCTGATTCGCAACGTCAGTCCGGCACTGGCGACCAGCTACGCCTATGTGAATCCGGTTGTCGCCGTGTTGCTTGGCACTGGCCTGGGCGGTGAGAGGTTATCGCCCGTTGAATGGGCCGCGCTGGGTGTGATTGTGTTTGCCGTAGTGCTGGTGACTCTGGGTAAGTACCTGTTTCCTGTCAAGGCGGTGGTCACGCCGTGTAAAACGGAAGATTCACGCCAGTAGATGAATCCCCTGGGTGTCGATCTGCGCGCTGGCGCCGCCGCCGCAGATCCACTCTTCCAGGCGCTCCGCCAACGCCGCGTCGCTCAATTTCGCTCGCCCGCGCAAGGCGCACTCCCAGACGATCAGTACCCGCCAGCCAAGCGCCTGTAAACGCTGAATATCGCGCTCATCGCGCTCAACGTTCTTACCGATTTTTTCCAGCCAGAAAGCCGTTCGCGTGGCCGGCACTTTGAACAGATAACAGTGGTGATGATGCCAAAAGCAGCCGTGAGTAAAAATCACACAATCATAATCATTCACCACAAAGTCCGGCTTGCCCGGTAATGTCGCGTCCTGAGTATGAAACGTAATCCCCTGCGCGCTTAACAGGCCAGCAAGACGTTTTTCAATCGCCGTATCGCGGGTCGCTATCGCGCGCATATTTTTACTGCGCGTGGCTTTATCGTGAACGTCCGCCATCTACCGTCTCTCTCTGACGCAACGTCACCGCCTGGTGAATTTTGGGTTCCAACAGCTTTGCTACCGCAGCAAATACCGGCACCACCACGGAGTTGCCAAACTGGCGATAGGCCTGCGTATCCGAGACAGGTATCCTGAACTGGTACGTTTGCGGCGCCTCAAATCCCATTAAACGCGCGCACTCTCTCGGCGTGAGTCGGCGGGGACGATGTTGTTGGTTGCCAGCATCGTCGAAATTCACTTCGCCTTTCGCCATATCCCAACCACGATCGATCAGAATTTCGGCACCATCTTTGTAGTAGCGAGCAGATAACGTGCGCGCCACACTTTCCGGATTGTCAGGATAAACCATGCCATAGCCAAAACCGTTTCCCCGCGCCTGGTGCTTTTTCGCGTAGCGATATAAATATTTCCACAGCACCGGCGTCAGGATATATTTGGCTTCGACGACGGGCTCCAGCAGTTCTGCCAGCGTCGGACGGCGCGGTGGATAACAGCGGGCGATATTGCGTAACGTAAAATCGGTTTTCAGGTTTAAATCGCGACGGAATCCCACTAACACAATACGTTCCCGATGCTGAGGAAGAAAGTGCTGCCCGTCGATAATTTTCGGATCGTCCGGGCCATTGTCAGCGGCATCCGCCACGTCATATCCCAGTTCATCGAGCGTTTGCATAATAATGCGGAAGGTGTTGCCCTGGTCGTGACTTTTAAGGTTTTTCACGTTTTCCAGCACAAACAGCGCGGGGCGGCGAGCGTCGATAATTCTTACGACATCAAAAAATAATGTCCCCTGAGTCTCGCAGGCAAAGCCGTGGGCGCGGCCCAGCGCATTTTTCTTGGAAACGCCCGCCAGAGAAAATGGCTGGCAGGGAAAGCCCGCCAGCAGGACATCATGTTGCGGAATATGCTGGCGAATGTGTTCCGCCGCCTCATCATCGCTGACCCCTTCCCGGTGGCTCAATGTGATATCGCGGATATCTTCATTAAAGCGATGTTGCAGCGGATCGCAAAAATAGTTCGCTTTATATGTCCGTACCGCGTGCTTATTCCATTCGCTGGTAAACACGCACTGTCCGCCTATCGCTTCAAATCCGCGGCGAATACCGCCGATGCCCGCGAAAAGATCGATAAAACGAAAGGCGTAATGCGGATGATGCGCTGGCGGCGTCGGCAACTCTGTTTTAAGACAGGTGAGTTCATTGTCGCTCAAACGATGCCATGCCGCGTTCATCATTACGCGCTTTAAGATGGCCGGGCTCCAGTGCTGTTCGCCCAGGCCGTTAAGGTGCGCCACCAGCGTTTTAACATCATAGATTTCCAGCAATTGACTCAGCATCGCCTGGATCTCGCTTCCGGCGTCGTCGGCGATGAGGTTCCGGGCGTGTGTTACTGAAATATTTTCCTGCATACATTTAACCGGCCAAAAATAATTGCCGACAGACTAACATAAAATGACGCGGTTTACGTTTCAGCGACAGGGGTTACTGATGCGTAGCAAACATCTGGATGACCGCCTCATCCCGTGTTTCATAGTCGCCTTTCAGCTCAGCGCTCAGTTTCGCCATGTACGACACCAGAAAATCCGCATTACGCTGCGCCAGGTACTTGCCCCGTTCGGTCTGCATCGTCAGCGGCAGTTTCAGCAGTTTGGTTTGAAAATGGTCGAGCGCGAATTGCTTATCGTTAAGAGGCCGTCTGTCGGCAAAGGGATCGTCGGCATCAAACAGCGCGACGCCCAGCGCGCCGGAGACCGCGAAGACCCGCGCCAGACCAATGGCGCCCAACGCCTCCAGCCTGTCTGCATCCTGCACGATTTTTGCCTCTGGCGTGGTAGGCGCAATTTTTGCGCTGAAGCTATGCGCTTCGATAGCATGACAAATGCCCGCCAGTTTTTCTGCCGGAAAGTCAGGAAAATCCCGCAGAAAAATACGTCGGGTTTCTGCCGCCGCCAGAATGGAAGAACGATGCCGCTGCGGATGATTTTTCGCCAGGCTGACGATGTCATGGAAATAACATGCCGATAGCACCACCAGCCAGTCGACAGGAACGTTTTCCCCCAGCGTTTGCGCGGTTGCCCAAACACGACGAAAATGGAAGATGTCATGGGCGGCATCCTGTTCCTGGTGGTGGTGACGTAGCCAGTCTTCAAACTGCGATTGCCAGTATCCTGAGTCCATACGCCCTCTCTTTATAGCAGACCATTTTTATTACATGCCTGAGCACAGGGTTCGCTATCCTGACATATCCGCCACCACTTTACATCCCTGCGTGCTTGCGCGTTTCTGGCTTGGTGTCGGCGGGATAAGCCCTGTTTTTGCGAGGCCGGGTGTACCAGGCAATACACCCCAGAATAAGCCAGACGACGCCCAGCGAAAGCGCGTTAAGCCATTTTTCCGTTGCGCTGCCAGGAGTGCTGATTGGGCCGAGAACCGGCTCGGTTTGTATGGCGGACATCAGCCACACGCAACGCGCCATCGCCCAGATGAAGTAGCCACAAAAGGTATAAAAAACCCATAACGCTAATTTACCGCCCATGCTACGGGTGGCGTTGTCCTCCCTGGTACTCAAACTTTACTCCGCTTTTGTGATGTAAGTCATATGACATTAATTACATTATAATGTGATATTAGTCACATTTCGACCATGGAATACCTTATCCACCTGTTCTGGTTATTCATTCCACAAATAGTTTATTCTCAGTTAATGTTGCGTCTGGCGCTGAACCTGCTGTTAAATAAGGGAATGGTGATTGAATCGCACTCTGATGCAGAATAACCCATAACCAGAACAACTTATTTTTACGCACCGCGATAGCGTTTTATTTTATTAGCATTAAGTGTCAGAATGATTCGGTTATTAGCCTTTTATCATTTATTTTATCATTACCCACATTACCGGCATTTATGCCGGTTTTTTTTTATGCTTTTTCATAATCAAAGCATCAAATACATATAAAAAACAAATTATATTCACGCCAACAGCCATCAAACCAAAACACATAACCCATTGATAAAAAATGATAATTATAGAATATATATTCTTAATTACTTATATAGCATGTATTATAAAAAATCAAACAGAAACAAATTGAAATATTTTAAATACCTTTGTTACATGTTATTTTTTAAATTCCATGAACTTCATAGAATAGTATCAATTTGTAGTTTTGTTGAAGTGGCTACATATTCATATAAATTATTATCATAAGGGAATACATAATGAACAGAAAAGTTCTGGCACTGCTTGTCCCGGCGTTATTAGTGGCAGGCGCAGCAAATGCGGCTGAAGTTTATAATAAAAATGGCAACAAACTCGACCTGTACGGCAAAGTTGATGGTCTGCGTTACTTCTCTGACGACGCAGGCAGCGACGGCGATCAGACCTACGCGCGTTTTGGTTTTAAAGGCGAAACGCAGATTAACGATATGCTGACCGGCTATGGTCAGTGGGAATACAACATTCAGGCGGACACCTCTGAAGGCGAAGGTGCAAACTCCTGGACTCGTCTGGGCTTTGCCGGTCTGAAATTCGGCGAGTACGGCTCTTTCGATTATGGCCGTAACTATGGCGTTATCTACGACGTTGAAGCCTGGACCGATGTGCTGCCGGAATTCGGCGGCGACTCTTACACCCAGACCGATGTCTATATGCTGGGCAGAACCAACGGCGTTGCCACCTACCGTAATACCGACTTCTTCGGTCTGGTGGACGGTCTGAACTTCGCGTTGCAGTACCAGGGTAATAACGAAGATCCTGGCGCAGGCGAAGGAACAGCCAACGGCAGCGATGCAGAGAATGGTTCTCGCAAACTGGCCCGTGAAAACGGCGACGGTTTCGGTATGTCTGCCTCCTACGACTTTGACTTCGGGTTAAGCTTGGGTGCGGCCTACTCTTCCTCTGACCGTACGGACAATCAGGTTGCTCGTGGTTATGGCGACGGCATGAACGAGCGCAACAACTATGCCGGCGGTGAAACCGCTGAAGCCTGGACCGTAGGTGCCAAATATGACGCCTACAATGTTTACCTGGCGGCCATGTACTCTGAAACCCGCAACATGACCTATTATGGCGGCGGCAATGGCGAAGGTAATGGCGGTATCGCTAACAAAACCCAGAACTTTGAAGTGGTTGCGCAGTACCAGTTCGATTTCGGTCTGCGTCCGTCCATCGCCTACTTGCAGTCTAAGGGCAAAGATTTAGGCGGTCAGGAAGTCCATCGTGGCAACTGGCGTTACACCGACAAAGATCTGGTTAAATATGTTGACGTCGGTATGACTTACTACTTCAACAAAAATATGTCCACCTACGTTGATTATAAAATCAACCTGCTGGACGAGGATGATGACTTCTACACAAACAACGGTATTGCAACCGATGATATCGTAGGTGTTGGTCTGGTCTACCAGTTCTAAGACGCTTTATGTTATTCAAGCCCGTGCTTAGCGCGGGCTTGTTATTATAGGGCAAGAATTAAATAACGGATAACGGCACAAAGACAGGTTGACCTGGTTTCATCGGATAGATGAAGACAACATCGCTTTTTTCAGGCGCTGTCTGCAAGAGAAATAACACCTTTGGGGAAAGGTAAGCCACTATAGATGATGGATGTCAGCGTCTATAGATGATAATCATCCGGGCATAAAAAAGCTCCTGTACGGAGCTAATATGAATTATTTTCTAAAATCTGGCGGAACCTGTCCTGAGCGAATGTATAATCCAACATTATCAAAAGTGATCATGGTTGACTTACAAAAAATACATTTCGCGCCAAACGGGTTTTGCTCAGTAACATCGAATGTCGATGTTCTGTATTGTGAACCATGGCAACATGGACACCGGAAGTGAATTTTATTAGTAATATCAGTTGCCTTAAAGCGCCACAACGTTGACCGCTGATGGACCTTTTGGTCCCTGCTCTACTGAAAACTCCACTTCCTGATTTTCATTCAGAGTGCGGAATTCATTACTTTGAATGGCGGAAAAATGCACAAACACATCTTTGCTGCCATCTTTAGGCGTAATAAAACCAAAGCCCTTTTCAGGGTTAAACCATTTTACTAAGCCAGTGATTTTCGTCGTCATAATATTGTTACCTTTTGAATGAGCCCTTGGGCGAAATGGCCTGAAGAAAATTATCAGAGAGAAAAAAACCTAAAGGAGATCTCAAGAGGAACAAATGATGAGAAATATTACAATCACTACTTCAGATAAGTTTGTATCAAACCGCACAACCATTAACGCATGGTTAACTGAACATAGCAAGCTTTAGTTTTGTTAAAAAAATATTAATTGTTTTTTAGCATTATCACGCTGATTGCCATACTCTTTTTATCCATGCCCGGCGCTACGGCTGAAACCAGGCGTAAATAAGTGACGTCTCACAACGCCTACCTGGCAATAAACGCGCCACATTTTCTGATGTCGTAAACCAGGATACATGCGCCTCATCGTGAGAGGTTCCTGTGATCTTGTGTGACCAAAACCGGTTAGAGAACGGGGATGATTTGGCAACTATCTCATGCATTGATCGCACAAGTTACTTAACACGCAGTAGATCAGAGTATCTTGTGGTGTACCGAGGCGAAAGCATTTCTCGCTTCATAGCCCACTGTTGCGACATCCCCTGCCCGGCGAAGTACAGCGTCCCCTTCCCGTCTTTTGCGTTAAGATGGTCCAGTACTTCCATCAACTTCGCACTACCGGCGCGCGGCGCGTTATCGTCGAAAAGGTTGAGTTGCGCTACGCCCTGACTGAAGAAGTCACCCAGCATCACCCCCGCTTTCTGGTAGCGATGGTCGTCGCGCCAGATTTTATCCAGGCATTTCACAGCCGCATTGATAATGTCGCGTGAATCCTGCGTGGGGGTGAGAAGCGTCACCGCGGCGCTGTTACCGTAGTAGGGCTCGTTCAGGGCAAAGGGTGATGTTTTGACGAATGTTGAAATGAAACGGCAGTACTGGTGCTCGCCGCGGAGTTTTTCTGCCGCGCGCGCAGCGTAGCTGTAAACAGCCTGGCGCATTTCCTCATAGTCTGTGACCCGTTCGCCGAAAGAGCGACTACAAACGATTTCCTGCTTTGCCGGCGCAAACTCTTCGAGCTCCAGACATGGCTCTCCGCGAAGCTCTCTCACGGTACGCTCCAGCACGACATTGAAGTGTTTCCTGATGATCCAGGTACTTTGTTCAGAGAGATCGAGAGCAGTCTTGATGCCCAGGGCATTGAGCTTCTTACTGATGCGCCTGCCGACACCCCAGACATCCTCCACGGGTATCAGGGCCAGCAGCCGACGCTGGCGCTCGATGTTCGACAAGTCAACCACCCCGTCGGTCTGGCGCTGCCACTTTTTCGCAGCATGGTTAGCCAGCTTGGCAAGGGTTTTCGTCTGGGCAATGCCTACACCGACAGTCAGGTGCGTGCGCTTCAGGACCGTCGCTCTTATCTCGCGCCCGAAATCTGTCAGATCCCGGCAGTTTCGTACCCCCGTCAGATCACAAAAGGCCTCATCAATGCTGTAAATTTCTACCCGCGGCACCATCTCCTCGAGTGTGGTCATTACCCGGTTCGACATATCAGCGTAAAGCTCGTAATTACTGCTGAAGCAAACAACACCGGATCGCCGGAAGCGTTCTTTCTGTTTGAAGTATGGCTCACCTGGTGCGATACCGAGCTGTTTCGCCTCGACGCTACACGCGATAACGCAGCCATCATTGTTTGATAACACCACCACTGGTCGGCCACATAAATCAGGACGAAAGACCGTTTCGCAGGAGGCGTAAAAGCTATTAACATCGCAGAGCGCGAACATAGTCAACTGACCGCTTTAATGATAAAGGTCACCACCCCGAATATGTCGAGCGTGTCTTCACTGCCGACAGGTATAGGTCGATAGGCGCCGTTCATGGGGATTAACTGCACTGTCGGGCGCAACTGCAACCGTTTTACGGTGAACTCTCCTTCAATTGCCGCAATTACAATGTCACCGTGGTCAGCGTTCCGTGAGCTATCCACCACCAGCAGGTCGCCGTCGCTGATGCCTGCTTCAATCATTGAATCACCCGTGGCTTTGACAAAATATGTTGAGCTGGGATGAGAAACGAGCAACTCATTAAGATCGATACGCTGCTCAATGTAGTCCGCTGCGGGGCTGGGGAATCCACACGGCACTAAGTAACTGAAAAATGGGAGAGGAATAATTTCGCGCAACTCTGTAGGTCTGAAAAATTCCATAATCCATACCTCGAATACTGTTTTTATATACAGTAGTATTATTTAAACATGCGCGCAAGATACTGGAGTCGCTGCGGCTGTTGAAATCTTCGTCGCTTCGTTTGTAAGTTTCTCTCTCAGTTCAAATTATGGGTTTTGTAAATTTTCCGGTTGTATTGTCATGTGCGCATATTTAAGCCAGCCTGGAGGCCAGATTTTCTGTACAGCGTCGACAGTCCCGCAGCGTAAGTTATCGCCACGCGCCAGCGCGTTTCCCTGACAGCAATTAATCTTTCGCCCTGCGCCCATGTCTACAGGGGAACATGTCGGGCAACAGGCCGGGTGCGACGATTACCGAGGACGACGGCGTTAAATCGCCGCTAGTGACATCAATATTAATCCAGATGGGGTACGGCGAAAGAGCGGGGCAGAAAACCAGGAGTTGACTTATGATCGAAAAGTAAAAATAACACTATCCCTGGCCCCTTCTTCTGGCAGAAAAAGCATAAGATGGCGATACGTTTTTCACGTAATATTCTAACAGAATATTCTAAGTGTATTCTAAGTGTGAGACTGATCGCTGAAAGAAGATGAGCTAAGTGTTTGAATTGTGGCGGAGAGAGGGGGATTTGAACCCCCGGTAGAGTTGCCCCTACTCCGGTTTTCGAGACCGGTCCGTTCAGCCGCTCCGGCATCTCTCCGTATATTGCAATGATGCCAGGTAATTTGGCATTTTAACAGACCCTATTCGGGTAATTTTGTTCAAGTGACGAGTTTACGAGCAAAACGATGATTAAGTGGCCCTGGAAAGCACAAGAAATACCCCAGAACGAAGACTGGCCGTGGGATGATGCGCTGGCTATACCTCTTCTGGTAAACCTCACCGCGCAAGAACAGGCTCGGCTTATTGCGCTAGCCGAACGTTTTTTGCAGCAGAAAAGACTGGTAGCGCTACAGGGATTTGAGCTCGACTCGTTAAAAAGTGCACGTATTGCGTTAATTTTTTGCTTACCGATCTTGGAGCTCGGTATTGAGTGGCTTGATGGTTTTCATGAAGTGCTCATTTATCCCGCGCCCTTTGTGGTAGATGATGAATGGGAAGATGACATAGGTCTGGTGCATAGCCAGCGTGTCGTACAGTCGGGGCAAAGCTGGCAACAAGGGCCCATCATTCTGAACTGGCTGGATATCCAGGACTCGTTCGATGCTTCGGGTTTTAATCTCATTATTCATGAAGTCGCGCACAAACTGGATATGCGTAATGGCGATCGCGCCAGCGGCATCCCTTTCATCCCGTTACGCGATGTGGCTGGCTGGGAACACGATCTCCACGCGGCAATGAATAATATTCAGGATGAAATCGATCTTGTTGGCGAAAGCGCTGCCAGTATAGATGCCTATGCCGCCACCGACCCTGCAGAATGTTTTGCCGTGTTGTCAGAGTATTTTTTCAGCGCGCCAGAACTGTTTGCTCCACGTTTCCCGGCGCTATGGCAGCGTTTTTGCCAGTTCTATCGCCAGGATCCTTCTCAGCGCTTACGGGTAAGCGCTGCCGAAGGCGACTACGGCGAGGAATCCGAACATTAATTCCTCACTTTGTGGGTTAATTAACCAATTGAATTGGCGCGTTAATTTTACTGTTGACACGTTATAGCCGGCCCAGTATTATGCGCCTCGTTGAAACAATTCCTCTGTAGTTCAGTCGGTAGAACGGCGGACTGTTAATCCGTATGTCACTGGTTCGAGTCCAGTCAGAGGAGCCAAATTTAGGGAAGCAGACGTTCACTGACGTCTGCTTTCTGCATTTATATCAACTGATTAACCCCTTCTTCAGGTTCACTCTCGTTTACTAAAAACCACTCGAAGCTATACCCTTTTGCTGGTAAAGCTGGTTCGATTTGCGTTTTACCAGCACGCGGAGGGAACCGTCATGTCACTGACTGATACTAAAGTAAAAAATGCCAGACCAACGGAAAAGGCCGTCAAGCTCACTGACGGGTTTGGCCTCTATCGATTCAAAATACTGGCAGACAGGCTATCGCTTCGATGGCAAACAGAAGGTGTTTTCTATTGGGGTTTACCTTGCTGTATCGCTTGCTGATGCCAGACAACGCCGTGACGAGGCCAAAAGGCTGCTGGCTCAGGGGATTGACCCGAACGCAAAAAACAGGCTGATGAAAAAATCCTTCAGGAAAAGCGCGATAAAACCCGCTCGTCCCGTGTCGTCGCCAAAAGCTGATGCGCCATAATTCTGCCTATGATATTGACGGAAATCTTTTCGCCTGCACCAGAAATTTATCTGCCATTTCCGCTACCGGCGTCAGACTGCCTGTATCAACCATTTTCACAAAATATTTCACGTCTAAAGTTCATTCTACTCCCTGCCCTTAATCTCTACGGCGTTATGTCTCAGAATTATTTGCCAAGTGCCTGCCAGTTTTTCACGTTTCATCAGACGCTGGTACATAGCCATTGCGGTAAGGTCACAGCATTTGACTTGTGCAATTACAGACAAAGTTGCGCCATGCCGGAGCAAAGTAGGAATTAGATCAAAACTTCAACGCTTTGTTGTTTTTGTCAGCAAACAAACGCGCAACCTTATTTCCCCCTTTGACAAGCCGATCGCACATCGTTACTATGCGCCCCGTTCACACGATTCCTCTGTAGTTCAGTCGGTAGAACGGCGGACTGTTAATCCGTATGTCACTGGTTCGAGTCCAGTCAGAGGAGCCAGATTTTAGTTTCGGGACATCCTGGCGAGTCCGGAGACGTTTAAAAAACAAGAAATTATCTTTACCCGGTTGATCTGATAAGGTTTGCCGGTTTTTTTGACATCCATAGTTTTTGGGGCTTAATCGGGGCCTCACGGTTCGTTGAGTAAATGGAGCCCCCTCCTATGGCATTAACCGATACCGCTGGCGGCACGCAGACCGATCCGGGTACAGGAAAACCGTCAGAAAATCCACCCGCCGCTCCCAATAAGCCCACTCCACCGAAAGAAGAAACGCCGCCCGGCGCGCCGGAGAAATACGCGTTCACCGCCCCTGAAGGTCAGGAACTCGATACCAGCGCGCTGGCGCAGTTCGAACCAGTGGCGCGTGAACTGAACCTGACGCAGGAGCAGGCGCAGAAGCTGGTGGACGTCTATCCGAAAGTGCTGGCGGGAGTGCAACAACAGCAAGCGGAGTCATGGCAGAAGCAAACAGAAGACTGGGCTGCGGCAGTTAAAGCCGATAAAGACATTGGCGGTGACAAGCTGGCGTCTAATCTTGGCGCAGCTCAGCGGGCTATCGACACGTTCGGTACCAAAGAACTGAAAGAGTATCTCGATGGTACCTGCGCCAGATCTCTGGTCAATGCTGCACCGTGACGGAAGCGATTCCACCCGGCACCTGTTACCACATCAGCGCCTTTTACTTTACGGGCTGCGGCCTGCAAAGACGTCCGGCTTTGCTGCCGCGTGACCGTCAATCTGCGCCAGAATCCGCGATCTTTCGCGCCCGGCACTCAACCGGTGCGTCACTTTCGTCGCGCAAAGCGACAAAGTGACGCACAACCACTACACCGCGCCATGCCCCTGTTTTCGGGGTTCCGGCGTTCATTCCCGAATCTGACACGCCTTTTTGGGGCCGCTGTCAGCAAGAAAGAAGAGAAAAAGATCGATACCGAGGGGGGGCTGATGCCCCGGAGAATTTCTGCTCACGCAGGCAGCCTGTACCGCGTACAGTCTGAAACTCCCTGTACCTCAACAAACTGCCACTCCGGCGTAAAGGTATCGTTCTGGCGCAGCCAAAGAGCATACGCCGGAGACTGTTCGTGTTCTCAAAATCACAGGAGAAGTGTATGGGCAAGTTAGGTGGTGAAATGAAGGCACTGGCAAAGCACTGTGGCGGTAGCCATAAAACGGTGAACGATTGCATTCATATCGTGCAGCGTTTCGATCACCACTTACGGGCTTTGAACGTCCATATCCAGCGGGTTGCGCAGATTAAGGTGCGCCACATTGAAAGCTATATTCATGAAAGGTTGGCGCAGGGGATCGGCAAACGCACGCTGCAAAATGAAATAGCCTCGCTGCGCGCTGTTCTGCAACAGGCCGGGCGTAAACAGGTGGCAGAGCATGAGTGGCTGCCTAATAAATCGCTGGGTCTGGCTGGTGCATCGCGCAGCGGGACGCGACAGGCGATCACGCCGGAACATTATCATCATGTGCTGGAGACGGCCCGCATGAAAGATCCGGGACTGGCGGCGGCGCTGGAACTGGCGAGGCTGATGGGCTTACGTTCACAGGAAGCGGTGCAGAGCGTGCAATGGATCTGGGGCATGGGGACGGGCGTGGGCGGTATGTGGCGCAGGTGTATGGGCAAATTTGACAGCTGGCTAAGAGCGAGCAGCGGATGGAGCAGGTTACCACCGTTCACAGTTAGTGAAAGACTGGGCGGAGGTGGTAAATATCAGGCTGCATTACCTTCCCCCTTACAGTCCAAACCTGAATCCGATAGAACGAATGTGGAAATTAATGAACGAACATGCCCGGAATAATCGCTACTTCAGCAGTACGCGAGAGTTCAGGGACGCAATATCTGTCTTTTTTAACCAGACACTGCCGGATATAGCGGACTCACTGACATCCCGAATTAAAGATCACTTTCAGGTGCTCACTCCCGCATCTTGAGGTTTATTGGGTATATAATCGTTAATAATCATCAGCGCGTTATTATCAAATTAAAAACAACGCGCTCGTGATACTTAAATTATTCTTACTGGTAACTGAAGAAAACTCTCTCCTGCCAGAATATGCTCCTCGCATCCTTTACATTAACTCTTTGTTTCTATAGCATGAAATAAGTTTCAGGGAGTTATTATTCATACAAGGAGAACATCTTGAAGAAAATATTCATAACAATTATAGTTTCATTATATTGCGCGAATATATGTGCAAAACAATCCCCCAGTACAGAATCCAAACCCGTTAATTTTATCGCCCAAATTGAAAATATCGATTTTAATAAAACCGCCATTAGCAGTGACCTGAAACTTTTACTCGCCGACCGTTATTATTTTAAAGATAAAACACCCTGTAATACTAATACCCTTTCTGCGCGCGCAGAATCAATGGGACTGACGACAGAAGAATATATTAATAAAATACGCAGTTTAAGACCGGCTATTCTCGATGACCGTTATTTTTACCTGACGGTCGATCAGTGCGATGCTGGCGGCACGCCCATGCTGACTGGAATCGAGCTATGTACCGAAGCGCTGTGCGGTGCCGAATACATGAAAAGATCGTCTGACTTGTGGCTGGATGATGAACTGCAACCGACGGTTAAACGTCAGGCAACAACAGTAGTCCATATGCCCCTCCCCTATGACAAAGAGAAAAAATTATGGAAAGTCACCGGCTGGTATCTGGAATCCTCAGAAGAAACAGGGGAGGTGATGCAGAGTAAACAGATAGCCTTTGAAGGCTATACCAACGAAGAAAACTTCGCTAACCGACAACGTGTTTCTGTATTTAAATCTTTCTATGAAAGCGGCAATCTCAAAAATATTTATCATTATAATGCGCAAAATAAGCGTGACGGAAAAGCTGAAACTTACTTTGATGAAAAAGACAAAATAGCGGAAACGCTGACGTTTAAAGATGGTCAACCCGAAGGGGAATACATCGTATACCATGAAAACGGAGCCGTTGAAAGTAAACGTTACTTTGCCCAAGGTAAAATTAAAGATGGCGAATGCCCACATTTTTATGATAACGGCGTTTTAAAACAAAAACACAGCTATTTAAATCAGAAACTGGAAGGCCCGGCATTTGAATATTTCCCTGATGGGAAAATAAAGGGGAAATATTCATACAGAAAAGGCGCCATTGTCGGCACCAGTACGGAATATTATTCTACCGGTAAAATTCGTGGTGTTTACCACAGAAATAACCAAGGTGAAAACGACGGAACGTTCGAACAATACAGTGAAGAGGGCAAACTCCTTTCTAAAGCGACTTATAAAAATGGCAAACAGCTTTCTGCTCAGAGCTGGTATGGAAATGGGCATCCCAAAGAAGAATCCTCTTTTGATAGTGAAGGCCGTAAACATGGTGCGGTCAAAGAATGGTTCAGCAACGGAAAGCCTGCCTCATCCAAAATGTATAAACATGATGTGTTAGACGGGGATTCCGAAAAGTGGTACGAAAATGGTCACCGCGAATCAGTCTATCCCTATAAAAACGGTATGCTAAATGGGGACGCTAAGCACTGGAATGAACAGGGCAAACTCACCTATACCACCGAATATAAAGACGATAAAAAGCAGGGAGCCGATCGCCGCTGGAGCGAACGTACCGGTAAACTTGTTGAAGAGGTTATGTTTGCTAATGATGAAAGAAACGGCCTGAAAAGAGAGTTTAACGATCGTACGGGTAAGGTCTTAAGTGCGCTGCCCTATGTCGATGGCGACAAGGAAGGTACAGAAGAAGCCTATGATGAAGACGGCATAAAATACATCCGTTGTTACCACAACGATGAAGAGCTTTCAGAGCTATATGCGCCGACTGACGTCACCAATAAGGCAAAGCAGGGTGACAGCACTGCGCAATATCATTTAGGTAAGTATGAGTTTGAATGCACAAACTACGATGCGGCGATGAAATGGTTAACTCAGTCCGCAGAGCAAAATCATCCCGGCGCGCTTCTCTTTTTGGCCTATGCGTACAACGACGGTGATGGCGTAACGCAAGACAGCAAAAAATATCTCTCCTATTTATTCAAAGCGGCAGAGCTTGGCGAAAGTGATGCGCAGTTAGAAGTGGGATATTTAAATCTTATCGGCGAAGGAATGCCGAAAAACCTGCCGGAAGCCTATAAGTGGATTAAAAAATCCGCTGACCAGGGAAATGCTCAGGCGCACTATAACCTTGGACTCATGTACAGGAATGGTGATGGCGTTGAGAAAGACCTCAACAAAGCCAAACTTCATCTTACAGCGGCGGTAAAAGGCGGCGTCAAACCTGCACTGGCAGCCTTAAAGGAATTAACGCCTCAAACTAAGTAAATATGACTTTGCTGTAAAGAGGCTATTCAAACGGAACTGAAAGGATACACGTTGCTATGAAATTTAAATTCGCCACATTACTCACAGCCGCCACGGTTTTTTACTCTTATCAGAGCGTTGCACAAAGTCAGCAATCGCCTGATGTCTGGTCAGTTGTCGAACAGAAACTGCAAAATGCCGTCCCTTTAAATGAAAACACCACTTTTAAATCGCAGGCAGCCTGGTTTGAATTACACAGGGAATTGTTTATGTACGGCCCGATGAGCCGTGCGGATGCATTACTGAAAAAGCTGGACACACAATCGAATGATGCGAAGTTTTCGCTAAACCATGAGGCCTCGTGGATCGCTGAAAATAATAGCCCGGATGCCGCGATGGTTTTCCTGTCCAAAATTGGTCTCGATAAACCGTCGAGCATTACCGCCTACGAGAGCTACGTTGATGGCTGGGTTAATCGCAAACAGCCTGAAAAAGCCTTAGCCCTTCTTAGCAAAAATGCCGACGCGAGGAATTTTTATTTAGCCACGGTTTTAAAATCCTGGCACTCAGATCCTGATAAAACCGCCGCTATTTATAATGAAAATTACGCTGATAAAATTGTTGTTCCTTATACTCAGCTAAAAATGCTGCTTATTATTGCGAAGCAGTACCATGCCAAGGGCGACACCGCAAAGGCGTTGGTTTACGCAGATAGCGCGCTGAAAATGTTTGATACGGCTATTGCTCAACAACCGAGTGCTGAAGCCTACCGTTATCAGGAGTATCTCGACCTGATGGAGATCTATTACGCCACGGGTAATAAAGAGAAGGCGATGGCGTTGTCTGCGAGATTGCGCAAAGCAACCGGCAATAAAGGAAGCTATTTCCAGTATTCATTACCGGGATTGCTCTCTTTTTATAAGAAAAACGAGCTGACACAGAATTATCAGGAGACGCTTTCAACCTATGTGACGCAGGTCGATAAAATATTCAATTTTGCCCCTTCGCCGCGCATTGAAATGGAGCTGATTGATTTATTAAGCAAGCTTGATGATGTTGCGCTGATGAATAAGCGTATCGATTTGCTGATGAGCGCGCCGGAATATACCTGCTACGACGACAGGTATTGCTACGAGTACAAAATCAAAGCGCTGAAGAATCTCTTTCAGCATAAGCAGAATGCTGTGGCGGAAAAGCATATCGCAACCCTCTCCGCCGAGGCGCAAACCCTGACGTTCGCCGAATGGGAAGATGCAACAAATGAAATAGGTGAAGTACTCAAAGAAATTGGCCATCCTGAGGCAGCGCAAAAATTAGCCGTCAGCGCCGAGGCGATTTACCTCAGCCAAGCAAAAGCCTGGCCTGATGAAGATATGTCGCGTTCCTTTCAAAGACTTGCGGAGCTTTACAGCTATGGCAACGACACGGTGAATGCCAAACGGGTGTTACACCAGCACGTTCCCTCTCTCGAAGAGGAGGCGATGATCGACCACTACATGAATGCAAAACAGTGGAGTCAGGCAAGGGAATTGATGATTAACGCAGATAGGGTCGATAATAAAAACCTGATGCTGTTACGCCAGATTTGTTCTGAAAACACGCCCGAGTGTCAGGAACATATTACCTTTACGCTGAAAAAATTAACCACGCAGGCGTCGATTACCCGCCAGGACGACACCGGTAATCAGCAGCTTTATCAGATTGGGAATATTTTTCACAGATTGGGTATCATACCGGGAGCGGAACAGCAGGCGCTGATTCAGGCGTTGTATAACAAGGCCGCAGAGACTAAAAAAGCCACGCCTTAATCGATTTACCCGCCCGGCCACCTTTCTCACATGCGGGAAGGCGGCGGGCGGGAAAAATCAATCGCGGAAGTTTTTGAACTGGAACGGCTGGCCCAGATTGCCGCCGCGCATCAGCACCATCGCTGCCTGCAGATCGTCGCGGGATTTACCGGTCACACGCACTAACGTAAATTCGAATCCAAACCCACAGAGATTACCGCAAGATATTAATGTTGACCCAACACCGCCTGCCGGAAGACCCGCGCTGGAACGCCCTGCACGAGGAGTTCAGCTTTGACGACGACGACAACCTGCTGGGCATGAACATGCCGCCCGAAGGTGGCGAGCATCAGGCGAAAGTCAAAGGCGACCGCCTGCTACTACAGGGCAGACCACCACTATGAGTACGACGAGTTCGGCAATCCCATCGCTGACCGCTGGGGCAAGGCGCAGTGCCGGAAGCACCGATTTGAATGGAACGGCGAGCACCGGCTGGTGCGCTTTACCGACGTGCGCCACTATGATGATGAAGGCTTTCCGCGCCACTCGTGGCGCTATGAGTTCGATAATGGCGTGACCACCCTATATCCCTGTCCGACGTGAAAATCCTCAGTATCAAGCCTTCTGATAATCCCTTTAAGCTGATCGATTCTCACGGTCGGTATCTGCTTGTTAATCCGGGCTTGTGGGTCCAGGCGCTCAAGGAGCGTGAAGTGCGGCGCAATGTTTTCGCCTTCCGGCGCGTTTCCTGACGTAGACGCGATTATCGGCGACAGGTCTCCGGCGATGGTGATGAAGCCGCGGCACAATAAGGCCTTAACGGGATACAGAACCGCCTCCCGCTAAGGCTTCATTCAGCCACTTTCCATATCACATAAATACGCCTCTTCCGCTCCTGTCCAGCAGCAGGCGACAGCTCATTTCGTTAGCGAAACGGTGGCTCATTAAACGTGCGTAATTTACGTGAGTGCAAACGATCACCTTCTGCGCGTAGTAAATCAATAGCACGAATACCAATTTGCAAATGTTCTGAAATAGCCCCCTCATAAAACCGGTTTGCCTGCCCGGGCAGTTTAATTTCACCGTGTAAAGGTTTGTCAGAAACACAAAGCAGCGTGCCGTAAGGCACGCGGAAGCGATAGCCCTGGGCTGCAATCGTCGCGCTCTCCATATCAATCGCGACCGCGCGGCTAAGGTTGAATCGCAGCGCCGATGCGGAATAACGAAGCTCCCAGTTACGATCATCCGTGGTGACGACCGTTCCCGTGCGCAGTCGCTGTTTCACCTCTTCACCGGGCATTCCGCTAACCGCTTTGGTAGCGTCGTACAGCGCACGCTGTACTTCCGCAATGCTTGGAATAGGAATATCAGGCGGCAGAACGGCATCCAGCACATGATCATCGCGTAAGTAGGCATGGGCCAGCACATAATCACCAATCGCCTGACTTTCTCGTAACCCTCCACAGTGCCCAATCATAAGCCAGACGTCAGGCCGCAACACGGCCAAATGGTCGCAAATCGTTTTAGCATTTGAAGGGCCGACACCGATATTTACCAGCGTAATCCCCTGCCCATCTGCCGTTACCAGGTGCCAGGCGGGCATCTGATGCTTCTTCCAGGCCAGATCGGAAATAGCCTCTTCCGGCGCTTCCGTTTCTGCCGTGATCCAAATTCCGCCGGCACAGGAAAGCGCGATATAGGGACTGTCAGGATCAAGAATTTGGCTGCATCCCCAGCGCACAAACTCATCGACATAGCGGGTGTAGTTGGTAAACAAAACGAAGGGCTGAAAATGTTCAACCGGCGTACCGGTATAGTGCCGTAACCGGGCCAACGAGAAGTCAACACGACGCGCGTCGAAGTGCGATAACGGATAGAATTCGCCGGGGTGGAACAGACCGTCTGCTGTCTCATCGCCAATCTGCGCCAGTTCTGTGGTAGGAAAATGGCGCGTTAGCCCGGCGCTCATAGAACGATCCAGCGTCAGAGCTGAGCCGTCGATCACGTAAGGATACGGGATCTCATGGTGCGAGGCCTCTACCGCAATATGCGCGCCATAATCATGGTAAACGAGGTTAAGCTGTTCCAGAAGATAAGCGCGAAATAGCGCAGGCCGCGTAACGGTAGTGGTATAACAGCCGGGATGAGTAAAGCGTCCAAAAGCGCGTGTTTTAGGCGGGTTCGGTGTCGCGCCATCCCAGCTTACAGACAGCGAAGGATAAACAAACAGTCCGTTAAGCCTGGCGTGGGGATCGGGCAGCGTACCGTTATCAACATAGTCAGCGATGGCTTCACGGAGCGCGTTAACCGACTGCTCGTATAGCTCCTCCAGGCGATCCAGCGCCTGCTCGGGCGTTAGGTTTGTGCCTTTATTTTCCATATTATTCTCCTTAGCGTTCACAGGTGAGGCACGTCATTCGATAGTATGACAGCAAAGGAGGAAACTAAAGGGGTTAGCGTAAGGGCGGCGGCACAGGTAACCGCCAGATCACCTGCCACATCCGCCTCTTCGTCAGCGGCGGCGGTGAAAGCGTCGCTGAAGATTTCCCATTTTGGCGCGGTATCGGAGGAGGCATTAACGCCCATATGATTAAAATGGCATTCCCCAAGGCGGAGCCATCGGCAGCGATAATCGTCAGTTTACTATCAAAGACGCCGTTGGAAATTTCACTGGTTTTAATATTGGTTTTTTAAGCTAGCGTAAACAGGATCAAGATAATTATAAGTAAGGGGCTGTCAGGCACCATGTATCAGGCAGCAGTTTTCGCACTCCCTGCATGGTTTTAGGACGCTGGATGCAATCTGTTATTTTCTGATGCAGAAATTTTTATCGGTGGGTTTGAGCCTACGGATAGCAGTATCAGTGAGTGCCATCGTGAAAGGCTATTTGTTTAACGAACCTGGAGGCACTCGGACGCCAAAATAACAGATATCAAAAAACCCGGTAAACCTTCTCAGGTCAACCGGGTAAAGATAATTTATTGTTTTTTAAACGTCTCCGGACTCACCAGGATATCCCGAAACTAAAATCTGGCTCCTCTGACTGGACTCGAACCAGTGACATACGGATTAACAGTCCGCCGTTCTACCGACTGAACTACAGAGGAATCGTGTGAACGGGGCGAATATTAACGAGGTGCCCCTGGCTTGTCAAAGCCTGTTTTCACAAAAAAAGTTCGTTTGCTGCTTTATTCCACACTTCGGTTAAAATTCACCGTTTCCTGATGATTTTCACAGCAAAAAGCGCTTACTCCCTCTTTACGCGCGGGTATCTCCACAGCCAGCGCCCGCTTATCAGACGCCAGTAAAACAGTGCGCCACGCACGGCCCAGTCAAGAAACATCCCCAGCCAAACCCCTACAACCCCCATACCCAGCACAATACCAAGCGTATACCCTGCCACAACGCGACAGCCCCACATCCCCAGCATCGATACCCACATCGCAAATCGCACATCGCGCGCGCCTTTAAAACCCGACGGCAGCACCCACGCGGCCGCCCAAATTGGCATAAAGGCAGCATTAAGCCAGAGCAGAACTTTCACTACCTCTTTTACGTCCTGCTCCTGGGTATAAAATGAGGCAAACAGACCCGCGAACGGCGCCGTCCCCCAGGCGATTGCCGTAAGTACGATAGTCGACATCCAGAATACATGGCGCAATTGACGCTCTGCCTGACCAATTTGTCCGGTACCAAGACGCTTACCGGTGATAATAGTCGACGCCGAACCAAGGGCGTTACCCGGCAGGTTGATAAGCGCCGCCACGGAAAAGGCAATAAAGTTACCCGCAATAACGTTAGTGCCCATTCCGGCGACAAACATTTGCGTCAGTAGCTTGCCACCGTTGAACAGCACTGATTCAATGCTCGCCGGAATACCGATACCCATCACTTCCCAGATAATGCCGAAATTCAGCGGCTTCAGATAGCTTTTCAGCGGAATGCGCAGCGCCGGATTAAAACCAATCATCAGCACCCAAATAATCGCTACCGCGCCGATGTAGCGCGAAATGGTTAATCCCAGCCCCGCGCCGGCAAAACCCAGCCCTTGCCAGGAGAAAGCCCCGTAAATCAGGATGCTGCTGATAATAATATTGAGAATGTTCATCCCGCCGTTAATCATCAACGGGATTTTCGTATTCCCTGCCCCACGCAGCGCGCCGCTACCGATTAGCGCAATTGCCGCAGCCGGATAACTCAGCACCGTCAGTTCAAGGTACGTTAACGCCAGCCCCTTTACTTCTGGCGTCGCCTCGCCTGCGACAATATTAATAATTTCACTGCCGAAATAATGAATGACCACTGCCAGCACAACGGCAAATAGCGTCATAATCACCAGCGACTGGCGCGCCGCCGCCCTTGCGCGTCGCCTGTCGCGCTTGCCGAGGCTAAAGGCGACCACCACCGTAGTACCAAGATCGATAGCCGCAAAAAAAGCCATAATTACCATATTAAAACTGTCGGCAAGCCCCACGCCCGCCATTGCTTCCTTGCCCAGCCAACTGACGAGAAAAGTACTGAGCACGCCCATTAGCAAAACACAGGTATTTTCCAGAAAAATAGGGATAGCAAGTGGGGTGATTTCACGCCAGAACAACACTTTGTAGCTCTTGCGTTTGGCATACCAGGGCGTACGGACGACAGCCTGGCGTAAGGCAGTGGAGACGTTCAAAATGGACCTTAAAGAAGAGAGTTGAAACCACATTTCAATAATGAGCGAGAAATCGTAAGGCTGCAAAGCTTTTTGCAGAAAAAATGTCTGCAAATGCAACAAAGTGATGAGATAACCCGCAATCGAATCTGTAAGAGGTTAAATGGGGTTTGACAAAAATTTTTCCGCCGCTAATATACGACCCCACACGATTCCTCTGTAGTTCAGTCGGTAGAACGGCGGACTGTTAATCCGTATGTCACTGGTTCGAGTCCAGTCAGAGGAGCCAGATTTTAGTTTCGGGACATCCTGGTGAGTCCGGAGACGTTTAAAAAATAAGAACTTATCTTTACCCGGTTAACCTGATAAGGTTTGCCGGGTTTTTTGACACCCATATTTTTGGGGACTTAATCGGGGGCCTCACGGTTCGCTGAGAAAATGAAGCCCCTGCCATGACACTCACTACTAATACAGATACTCCAGCCCATGAAAACCAGCAATGCGGCAGGATATTTAAAGGCCAGACCTGCCCGCGCTAATGTTGACCGGCATTCCGGAACGGCGCTCCAGCACCTCATTAACCCGCGAAGTATCAACGTCATCCCCTTTGATAAACGTGCGCAGCACTGGCGTAACGGGCAATGGAACTTTTTTGTCTGACTCAAATTCAGCACGGTTGCGAGAAAGCGGTTCGTGCACCTCCAGCCAACGACTGCCATCCGGCTCTACCGAAAATTTAACGGGCCTGTCGATAATCTGAACGCGGGTTCCTACAGGAACATGGTCGAATAAATATTTAATATCGTCATTGCGTAAACGGATACAGCCCTGACTGACGCGAAGGCCAATGCCAAAGTTAGCATTAGTGCCATGGATGGCATATAACCTGCCGATATATATTGCGTATAGCCCCATAGGGTTATCCGGCCCCGCAGGCACCATCGCGGGCAGCGTTTTTCCCTCTTTAGCATATTCCCGACGCGTATTAGCCGTTGGCACCCAAACCGGGCCATCTTGTTTGCGTTCAACCGCAGTTACCCAGTTGCGCGGCGTTTCACGGCCAGCCTGACCAATACCAATGGGTAGCACCTCAACCGTATTCGTGCCTGCGGGATAATAATAAAGGCGCATCTCGGCGACGTTTACCACAATACCTTCACGAACGGTGTCAGGCAGAATCAACTGCTGCGGCACTACCAGTGTGGAACCAGACTGAGGTAAAAACACATCCACGCCGGGATTCGCTTCAAGCATATTACTCAGCCCCTGACCATAGCGGGCGGCAAATGACTCTAAGGGCTGAGTATTGTTCTGCGGTACGGCGATTGTGACAGGCTGTCCTACCAGACGACTGCCTTCGGGCGGCAACGGATAGCTTATAGCCAGCGAGAAATGGCTTACCAACAAGACGAAAAACGGAAAAAAAGGTGTGATACGACGCATTATATCCCTTCCTTTGTCGCGGCAGGTGTGCGTTAAGTATAGCTTTTTTCTCACATGGCTGGTGTTGTGCGCCCGGGTTATGTTGCGTTTGCGTTCCCCTCCGGCAGGACAATATTACTGGCCGCTAACTCCCCCATATTGTGGAACATGGCGCACGCGGCTTCCACGATCGGCATCGCCAGCGCCGCGCCGCTTCCTTCACCTAACCGCATCGCCATATGCAAATAGGGTTCCATAGACAAATGCGCGAGCGCGATGCGGGCGCCCTTTTCCGCCGAAAAGTGCGACGGGATCAGATAAGGTCTCACCGCAGGCGCAATCTGACAGGCCGCCAGCGCTGCCGAGTAGGAAAGAAAGCCATCCAGCAATACGGGTAAGCCACACCTTGCCGCGCCAAGCATCACGCCGGTCATCCCGACCAGATCAAAACCACCCACCTTCGACAACACATCAATGCCGTCGCGCGGATTGGGCTGATTAATCGCAATCGCCCGCCGCACGACGTCCACTTTATTATCGATGCGGGAAGGCGGAAGATTCGCGCCAATCCCCACCACCTCTTTTGCATCACTTCCTGTAAAAACGCTGACCATCGCGGCGGCTGGCGTAGTGTTCGCCATTCCCAGCTCCCCTACGCCAAATAAGGTCACGCCGCGTTGCGCCAGGTCGCAGGTGTAGCGGGAAACCTCCAGCAAAAGCGCCTCAGCCTGCAAGCGACTCATCGCCGGGCCAACGGCAATATTTCCGCAGCCGCGCGCGACGCGCATATCAACTACGCCAGGAATAGGTTCGGCATCAATACCGACATCAATGACATGCACCTTCGCACCGGCCTGAGCGGCAAGCACACATACGCCGGTTGTTCCCCGCGTCATATTCGTCGCCTGAATCGCCGTCACGATTTTGGGCGAAACCGCTACGCCTTCATCCCAGACGCCATGGTCGGCGCACATCACCAGCACCGCCTTTTCACCTACCTGCGGCGTACCGTTAAGACCCGGCATTCCCGCGAGCTGAACGGCTAAGGTTTCCAGTCTGCCCAGGCTGCCCGGCGGTTTGAGCAGGCCGTCAATATGTTGCTGCGCACGCGCCATCGCCTCGGCGTCCGGCGCAGGAATGTCACGGAGTAAAGCGTGTAGTGTCTGCATAAGATGTCTCGTCCGTAATAATCGGCTCATAACAGAGCCAGCAGAAAGATCAGTTCGCCAAGTTCGATCGCCGCGCCCAGCGTATCGCCGGTTTGACCGCCAAGCGTACGTTTAAGCAACTGGCCAAGGATGAAAATCGCCGCGCATGTGACCACCATTGCGGCCAACCCTTGCATACCAGGCAGTAATACCGTGGCGACGATTACCGCCAATCCCAGAGTAATGCAGGTTTGCCGTCCGCTGACTTTACCGATAAATACATTGCCAAGCCCCTCTTCACGGGCGTAGCGATGACGGTACATCAATAAAACGGCGCTGCCGCGTCCGGCCGCACAGGCCGCCGCCAACGCCGCCAACATTGGCGTTCCACGTAACGCCAGTTCGCTGACCACCAGAATTTTTGCCAGTAGCACAAAAATAAGCGCCAGCCCGCCATGGGTTCCCAGACGACTATCACGCATAATCTCCAGCATTCGCTCACGGCGGCGCGCGGAAAAAATACCATCGCAGGTATCGGCCAACCCATCCAGGTGAAAACCACCGGTCAGCAACGCCAGCGCCAGAATACAGAACAACGCCGCTAGCGGAATACCGCACCAGGGTTGCAGGAGGATGAAAATCAGGCCGCTTACCCCTCCCAGAATCAACCCGATAAAGGGAAACATCACGATCCCACGCGAATACTGCTCGAAATCCAGTCCCTGCGACCAGCGTGACGGCACGGGCAAGCGGCTAATAAAAGCGAGCATGGCCCAAAACAGCTTACTCATTTAATTTTGACTCCAATACCTGAGACCACCAGCCAGACCTCATCCGCCGCTGCCGCCAGTCGTTGGTTGACCCGACCGGCAATATCACGAAAATGGCGCGCCAGACGGTTTTCCGGGACGATCCCCATTCCCACCTCATTTGTCACCAGTACCACTTTCGCCGGGCAGCGCTGGCAGGCTGCAATTAAAATCTGAATTTCATCGTCAATGGCGCGCTCCATCGCCGCATAATCCCACTGTTCGGGATCGTTTTCGCCTCCCAGCGCAAACAGCAGATTCGTCACCATGGTGGTAATACATTCCAGCAAAATCGCGTCGTCAGGGGCAAGATCCGCGGTAATCAACGTATCAAGATGCCGCCAGCATTCTGCGGTCCGCCAGTGTGCCGGCCTGCCATCTTTATGATGCTGAATTCTCGCCGCCATCTCGTCATCAAGAATCTGCGAGGTGGCGATATACAGTACCTGCGGCGCATCGCCAATTAAGGTTTCAGCATGACGGCTTTTACCACTACGCGCCCCGCCCGTCACCAGAATCATCATACCGGCTCCTGATGTTGTTGCATGATGTTATAAATTTTATCAATATCAATATGTTGCCGCATCGCTTCCGCCAGCAGATCAAATTGCCGCGCTTTATGATCCGCATAACAAAAAGTCGTTTCCCACGGCGCAAGCCCTTTTCGCGCCCGTAACCCATTGACCACCGCACGGGTAAAGGCATCGCTGTCAAACAGGCCGTGAAGGTAAGTGCCAAACGCCAGTCCGTCGGCGGTGACCGCGCCATCCGCCACAGAGCATCCATTTTTCTGTAACGTCATGGCCGTACAGCATCCTTCCTGCAGCACCGTTTCCCCCATGTGAATTTCATAACCGCGTACCGGTAGCCCCGCCGCGGCAGCCAGCCAGCCGGGCAGCTCGCCTGACATTGTCGCGTTAACCTGCGTCGTGGTTTTATCCTGTGCAAAGCGAGTGATCGTATTAAGCAGCCCCAGGCTTGGCTGCGTACCCAGCCCCGACTCCACCTCATCCACAATGGTGTCGCCCAGCATCTGGTAGCCGCCGCAAATCCCCATCACCGGCACGCCCTGCCGATGTGTCTGCAATACCGCATCCGCCATCCCGCTTTCACGCAGCCAGGCGAGGTCGCTCAGCGTATTCTTACTGCCCGGCAGGATCACCAGATCAGCGTCAGTCAACGCTTCCGGGCGGCGAATATAGCGTATGCGCACATCCGGCTGCGCCGCCAGAGCGTTAAAATCCGTAAAGTTAGAAATATGTGGCAGTTGCACAATGGCAATAGTGATATCACGGGGGGCGTTACCGCGATATTTATCGTTTTGCAGCGCGACGCCATCTTCATCTTCCAGATCCACATCCAGCCATGGCATCACTCCCAGGACCGGGACGCCAGTAAGCGATTCGATTTGTTCGATACCGGAATAGAGTAGCGCCACGTCGCCGCGGAATTTGTTGATAATGACGCCCTTTACTCTGTCACGCTCCTGTTTATGCAGCAGCGCCAGCGTGCCATAAATAGCGGCGAATACGCCGCCCCGGTCGATATCCGCCACCAGAATAACCGGACACTGGGCCATTTCCGCCATTCCCATATTGACGATATCGCGATCGCGCAGATTGATTTCCGCCGGGCTTCCGGCGCCTTCCAGCACAATAACGTCATATTCCTGCGCCAGGCTGTTATAGACCGCAAGGATTTGCTCACGCAAACGCGGTTTATAGTCATGGTAACTCACCGCATCCATATTGGTCGCCACTTTCCCCATCAGCACGACCTGCGCCTGACGATCGCTGGTCGGTTTGAGCAGCACCGGGTTCATACGCACATCTGGCGTGATCCCCGCGGCTTCCGCCTGAAAAATTTGCGCCCGCCCCATCTCTTTACCATCCGGCGTAATACCAGAATTAAGCGCCATATTTTGCGATTTAAACGGCGCGGTACGCAGACCATCCTGATAAAAAATGCGGCATAAACCCGCCGCCAGCACACTTTTGCCGACGTCGGATGCCGTCCCCTGCAACATAACTGCCTGCGTCATGACGCCTCCCTGAATGCGCACTTTTGCATTCGATGAAAAAACTCCGTTTCTGTTTTACACAGCGGCAGTCCCAGTTGAGTATGAAGTTTGACCAGCCAGGGCTGGGTTAGCCCCGCTTGTTCCATCGCTTCCGTACACGCGAAAACCTCGCCAGGCGCGCCATGCGTCAGGATCTGGCCCTGGCGTAATACGTATACGGCATCGCTAATTTCATAAATAAGATCGATATCATGGCTGGAGATAATGACATGATTGCCCTGCGCCACAATCCGCCTGATGATAGCAAGCATCTGAGTGCGCCCTGCGGGATCGAGACCAGCAGTGGGTTCATCCAGCAATAGATAGCGCGCCTGTAGCACCAGCGCTCCGGCGATAGCCACACGTTTTTTTTGCCCATGACTCAAACACTGAATGGGCTGATGGCGAAAATGTTGGGCGTCAACCAGCGTTAGCGCCTCGTCGACGCGGCGCGTGATTTCCGCCTCCGGCACCCCCAAATTACGTAAACTAAACGCAATGTCGCTATCGATATCAGTATAAAAAATCTGCTGTTCAGGGTCCTGAAAAACCGTCGCAACTTGCTGGCGCAGCGCCAGTAGTCCGCGCTTGCTGTAATCCAGCGGTTTTCCCTGCCACAACACGGCCCCTTTTTGCGGACGCAACAGGCCGCTCAGGTTCATAAAAAGCGTAGACTTCCCACAGCCGTTCGCGCCCACCAAACCGGTAACAGGCGAAAGCGAAAAATCCAGATTTAACCCTTTAAGTACCGGCTCATCCTGATAACGAAACCACAGGTCTGAAGTGGCAAGCATAATAGTCCTTACAGGTGAAAATCACCCTGATACAGTTTGATATCCAGCGTGGTAGTCATTTGCTGATAACGCATTAACATCCGCGTAAACAGGAGTCCAGTCAGCATTGCCAGAGATCGATAGCCGTTCGGCAGGCTGCAATAACCAAAACGCAGCGTTTGCGCGCGGCGAATTGCCGCCGCCTCATCCAGAAGAATAAAGAGAAAGCGCCACGTTAACAGGATTTGCTCGGTAAGCAGGCGTGGAATATGCGCGCGCTTAAGCAAGTTAATTAACTGCGGAAACGGTAGGTTCATCACCAGCCACAACGTCGCGGACAGCGCCGTCAGGCTACGCCAGAACGTTTCATTCGCCGTAACCACGCCCGCACGGGTAATCCCGATCCAGTACGGCCCAACAGATATGCCAGCCAGCAGCATTTGCGGCTCGCGGCTGATGCTGAAGATAATCGTTATCACGCCGACCAACAAAAATCCAAAAGGTATCGCCATCCATCGACACCAGCGCCAGAGGGATATGCGCAATAGCCAACAGCTCAATCCGGCAATGATCAGCAGCTCAATGCCCTGCCCTACAGGCGGCAGAACAAACGCCAGTATCATCATCGCCAGCCACAGCAAAAACTTGCGCTGCGGCGCAACGTGTGCCCAGCGGCTTTGATAGCTGAGTCGATCAAGCCCGGTCATCACGGCGTTGTTTACCTTTGCAATACCCCAGGATATAAAAAATCACCGCCGCGCCAAGAGAGCCCTGAAGGGTAAACAGCAGGCTTTCAATTTCACCGCTGGCAGGTTCATATAACGGCTGAAACCAGGGTTTATACTGCGGCGCAATAGCCTGAATCTGGCTTTCCGCTTCGCCGTCTGAACCGCCATATTCACCGCCATGGTTAATAAAAAACGGCAGAATCACCAGCGCCACCACCATCGCTAACAACATCAACGTTTTTTTCATTTTAATGTCCTTGTACGGTAATCACTTGCCGTTTGGTTAACTGGTCATAAATCATGACGGTTAATAAACCTTCGGCAATGGCGACAGGAATCTGTGTGAGGCAGAAAATCCCCATAAACTTCACAACAGACTCTGTCGCTCCGGCATGGGGATCGGGAAACGCAACGCCAAGCTGGACTGAAGTCACAAAATAGGTCGCCAAATCCGCCAGCATCGCGCACAGAAAAACGGCGACATCGCGGCGCAGTCCGGCACGGCAGGCCATTTTCCACACCAGATAACCGACAACCGGGCCAATCACCGCCATCGACATTCCGTTTGCGCCAAGCGTCGTCAGGCCGCCGTGCGCCAGCAATAGCGCCTGAAACAACAGCACAACCGCGCCGAGAATCGCCACCACCCCAGGCCCGAACAAGATAACCGCCAGACCAACGCCGGTCGGATGTGAACAACTCCCCGTTACCGACGGAATTTTGAGCGCGGACAGGACAAAAATAAACGCGCCGCACAGCGCCAGCAGTACCTTCTGATGATTATCCTCCTGCACAATACGCCGTAAGCGTACCAGCCCATACCACAAGCAGGGTAAAAACAGTAACCACCAGGCCAGCGCCCACACTGGCGGTAAAAAGCCCTCCATGATATGCATCGCAAACGCCTGTTGCGGGACAACCATCAGCAATAGCGCTGCAGCCAGTCCACTGAAAGACAACTGTCTAAGCTGCTGTTCAAGTTTCATTCTGCATACTCCCACTGTTTATTGACCAGAATGGTCGAAAAATAGGGCAACGCTCGATCATCGTTGACCTCGTGGAGATGGCGCCAGCACTGCTCGCCGGGCAGTGTGGCCTCGGACATCATTAAGGCGCATTCCAGCAGGCCAGCCTGCGCCAGCAACGCTTTAATACGGGCGAACCGGCCATACACTTTCATCAACACCAGGCTATCATGCTGTTGTAGCGCCTGGGCTATTTCCGCTTCCGGCGCGGTACAAGAAATAACCGCCAGCGATTGCCGTTCTATGGCGAGCGGCATTTTCGCGCGGGCGGCTATCGCGGCGAAGGACGTGACGCCGGGGACAATCTCCAGCCACTCCGGGCAGCCGATACGCTGGAGTAAAAAAATCCAGGTACTGAATAGCATCGCATCGCCCAGGGTAATAAAACCGACCTGTTTACCCGCTTTCACCTCTGCGGTAAGCGCGGCGGCAACCTCGTTCCAGACCGCTTCTTTCTCGGCGCCGTCAGCGCTCATAGGGAAATGGCAACAACGTACTTCCGTCTGCTCGCCGAGATAGTCGCGCACAATCGACAGCGCCAGACTATCGCCCCCCTTACGACCGGCGGGCGCATACAGAATGTCCAGCGAGCCAAGAATCCGCGCTGCGCGGACGGTTATCAGGTCGGGCGCGCCTGGCCCGGTACTTAATGCGTATAATTTACCGTTCATGCCGCCTCCTCTACCGCCATGTTCAGCGCCTGGTGCAAATGCGCGACAAACATCGCCCGGATAGCCGGGTTTTCTCCCAGCCCGCTCAGCCACGGCGTCGCCGGAATGCCCGCCGCGTTAAAGCGCATTTTCCATGAGTCGCCGTCGTCTGAAGCCATATCATTAATGGCGTGATCGCCCGCCACCAGCATTAATGGCATCAAATGTACGCCGGTGACGCCTTCGTCACGCAGGCTGTCGATCAGGATGTCGACCTCCGGGTAGCTTTCTACGGCGCCGACGCGCGCCGGAAAGCGCTGCGCGGTCATCATATGATCGAGACAGGCATAAGCTGCGAATGCGTGATGGCTGGCGCCGTGGCCCATAAAAACGACTTTCTCCGTTTGTCTGAGCGATGGCATCTGTTGTCGCAACGCCTGCATTAGCTGCACATAATCGTTATGGCTGCTCAGCAGCGGCACGCCCAGCGTCAGGCGAGTGAATAACGGACGCAAGAGTTGTACCTCACGGACAATTTTTTCATATTCGTCGCCGTTAATAATGTGCAACGACTGAATCGCCACGTCCTGATATCCCTGTGCGGCAAGCTTTTGCAAAGCCTGTAATGGCGTATCGATGTCGATACCGTCACGCTGGCGAAGCTTGCGAATAATCATTCCGGAAGTGAAGGCGCGAAACAGGTCGCGATCGGGACAGGACGCCGCCAGATCACGTTCGCACGCCACAATGTTTTTTTCACAGGTGTCGTGATAGCTGGTGCCAAAACTGACCACCAGAAGCGCTTTTTTCATTTTTACTCCTTAGCTGCGGCCAGCCAGCGCGATAAACGCTGCGCAAAGGCGGCCTGGCTTTCCAGTAACTCATCACCCGTCACAAGCGGCGTCGGGCGCGCAATAACGATGCAGGGAATGCCCGCATCCAGACAGGGCTGAACTTTTTCCTGATATCCCCCCTCCGCGCCGGACGCTTTGGTAATGACCACGTCGGCCCGGCACTGGTGGTAAAACGCGGCGTTAAAATCAGCGCTGAACGGCCCACACAGAGCGAAAATTTCTCCAACGCCGAACCCCAGTTCGCTGCAGCGTTGAATCACCTCCGCCACGGGCAGTACGCGCGCCAGCAACGTTTTTTCCGCCAGCCCGGCACGCCAGACGGCCAGATCTTTACTGCCGGTCGTCAGTAACACGCGCGGACCAAAACGCCTCGCTATCTCGCAGGCATCGGCAATACTGCGCGCCGTATAGAGAAGCGGATGCGTCAGATTGCTAAGCTGCTCCGGACGCTGATAACGACTTAACAACACGCCTGCCGTTTCACAGGCGCGAAGGAGGTTATGGCTGACCATTTCTGCATAAGGATGCGATGCATCTATTACCCAGCGAGTACGGTTTTCTTTTAGCCAGGCGACCATCTGCCCGTACTCCAGACGACCACAGCGCACCTGCCCTTTAATGTCGCCCGCCAGCGCTTTTCCGGCTGGCGTCGCCACAGATAAGGTGTACGCGACGTTCGCCGCATCCAGTTGTCGGCATAACGCGCGCGCATCGCTGGTGCCGCCCACCACCAGCACATCCCCCTCATTCACAGCGTGTAACCTCGCGGCGTTATCATCAGCCCATCCTGAACATAGGTCGTTTTATTACCGACGATGACCAGACTGGTCATATCTACCGGTTCAAAATCCATATCGCCGAGCGTAGTCAGCCATTTTTCCTCTTTTTTACGTCCGGCGGATTTCACCACGCCAACCGGCGTCTGCGCGCTTTTACTGGCGGCAAGCAGGTCAAACGCGCGCGCCAGATGCCCTTCGCGCCCGCGGCTGCGCGGGTTGTAAAAACAGATAACAAAGTCTGCCTCTCCGGCGGCAACAATACGTTTTTCAATTACCGGCCACGGGGTCAGCAGGTCGCTGAGGCTGATATGACAGAAGTCGTGCATCAGCGGCGCACCCAGCAGCGAGGCGGCTGCGATACTGGCGGTCATCCCCGGAATAAGGCGAACCTCTACATCCAGCTTCTGCTTGCTCACCAGCTCCAGCACCAGTCCCGCCATGCCGTAAATACCGGCGTCGCCGCTGCTAATCAGCGCCACGTTATGCCCGGCCTGCGCCAGCTCAATCGCCGCCTGGCAGCGTTCAATTTCCTTACACATGCCGGTCTTGATCACCTGTTTGTCGCCAGTGAATGCTTTAACCAGATGGGTATAGGTTTTGTAACCCACGACGATTTCCGCCGCCTGAAGCGCCTCAATCGCCTCCATCGTCATCATTGCCTGCGAACCGGGGCCAATACCAATTACGCTCAACATCAGTGTGCAACTCCTAAAGTAATAGTGACGCCCTGTTCTCGCAGGGTCTCGCCTAACAATTGTCCCTGGCTTAATAACCACGCTGCCGGGCCGGATACGCTGCCAACGCCCACCGTTTTTCTGACGAAGCCAGAACCGGGAAAATGGTGTTCGAATTCGCGCAACGCTTCGGCGGTAAAGGTTTTAAAAGGCACGCGGCAGCAGGAGGCGAGCTGAATAAGCCCCGGCTCCCCTTTTTTGAGCGTGACGCTGCCAATCGCTTTTAACGCCAGCGGATCGAGTTTCTGCGCTTCAAGCTGGCGCGCCAGTAATGTCGCTAACAGGGGAAATGGCGTATCGCGGCGACAGCCAATTCCCGCCACCACGCGCTGGGGCACCAGTTTCCAGTGCGGTACGGGAAGCTCAGGGAGGTCATTACGCAAAGAGACGCAGATAAGCGCATCCAGTTCAGGCAACCGCTGCAAATCATCAACAGGGATAAAACCACGAATATCGCACTGGCCGATCTCTTCCGTTAGTTCGGCATCCCACCATAACCCCACCCGTTGATGACTGACCAACATCTGATTAACGGTTTTTACCGCCGTTCGAAGATCGGTCATGCGGGCGTTAAGCTGGAAAGCTAAGGTGTCCAACGCGGACATCTCATTGACATCCGTTGCCGTGGTAATCACTGGATCGGCGCCTAACATTCCTGCCAGGTAGCGCGTCAAGGCATTGGCCCCGCCCGCATGACCGGAAAGCAGGCTAATGACATGCTGACCACGTTCATCAATGACGACCACCGCCGGATCGCTGAACTTGTCGTTCACTAACGGCGCCAGGACACGAACGGCAATGCCGGTCGCGCCGATAAAAATAAGCGCGGTATAAGTGGTAAAAGCCTGCCGGGCGGTATTAGCGAATCCGCCATCGAAGGGAATAAATCCCTCTTCCCGCAGTTTTTCACTGGTAAAGCAGGTTAACGGCAGCATCGCGGCGAGTCTCTTTGCCAGCGCCACGCCGCCGGGCGTCAGGCAAAACAACGCAATGGATTCAGGCTTTACGGTATTCATGGCTAAAGTCCGCTGCATAAAGTCTTGAGTAGTGATACTCCTTACCCAGAAAATTCCCGACCAGGATTAGCGCCGTCTTACGGATGCCAGCATCACGTACTTTGTCGCTAATATCCGCTAACGTGCCGCGAACGGTCTGACTTCCCGGCCAGGTAGCCTTATAGATGACCGCGACAGGCGTAGCTGCCGGATAACCGCCGGCAATGAGACGTTCCGCCACTCGGTGAATACGCTGAACGGAGAGATAAATCGCCATCGACGTCTGGTGACTGGCGAACGCCTCCAGTTGTTCGCGCGCCGGTACTGGCGTGCGCCCTTCCAGACGGGTAATAATGAGACTCTGCGATACCTCCGGTACGGTATATTCCACACCCAGATCTGCCGCAGCGCCGAGAAACGCGCTGACGCCAGGCACTACCTGCCAGTCGATACCACGGCGAGTTAACTCTTCGCCTTGCTCACGCACGGAGCCGTACAGCGAAACATCGCCCGTTTGCAAACGCACCACCGTTTTTCCCGCTTTCACGCCCGCGGCCATCAGCTCGATAATCTGCTCAAGATGCAGTTCGGCGCTGTCGTAGCGTTCTGCCTGCGCGGGGCAGTAATCCAGCAGTTCGGTATTGATCAGCGAACCGGCATAGATAACTACCTGCGCCTGTTGCAGCAGGCGGTAGCCTTTAAGCGTGATCAGCTCGCGATCGCCCGGCCCGGCGCCGACGAACCATACACAGCGTGGATCAAATGTCTCTGACATGGTTTTCTTCCTTCTGACAGGCGATAACAAAAACAGGATTGTTCGGTTTGAAATAGTGCCCCGCCCCCAGCGGCGTTAACGATGAAAGCTGAAGCTGTACACAGTCCATTCGACATGCGCCGATGTGCGCAAGATGCGCCAGCGCGCTATGAAGGTTTTCCTGCAAGATAAAGGTCATCACCAGACGGCCACCGGGATGCAGATGGCCCATCGCCCAGTCAATCAGCGCCGTCAGATGTCCGCCGCTGCCGCCCATAAACACCGCATCGGCTTTCCCGGTTATGGTCATTGGCGCTTCGCCGGGGAGAATATCGATATTGCCGCAGGCAAAGCGCTGACGATTCTCATCAAGCAGCCGTAGTGCGGCAGGATTACGCTCGATAGCCGTCACCTGCAACGAAGGAAATTGCAGCGCCGCTTCAATTGAGACGCTTCCCGTTCCCGCCCCGACGTCAATCAGGTGACTGGCGCGGTGGAGCTCAAGTTTCGACAGTGCCAGCGCCCGTACCGCCTCTTTGGTCATTGGCACGTTCTCGCCGCGCAGAAAAAGCTCATCTTTCATCAAGGATCACCACTGCATTCATTTCATAGTCGGCGTTGACCGCACTGACGGGTAGCCAGTGGATCCGCTCATTTTCCATCGCCAGATTTTCACCAATCACCATTAAGCGATGCCCTTTGCCCCGCGCGACCAGTTCCCGCGCGATTTCTCGCGGCCCGCAGCGGGCATCCGTGACCATCGCCACTTTGCGATGGCTCGCCAACTGATCGAAGCTGACGCAACGACCGTGGCTACTGGTCAACCACATGTCATTCATATCAATTCCAGCCTGTGCGCACAGATACTGTACGGCGCTGATGCCAGGGATAATGCGAACCTGTTCGATACCAAAATGCGCCACCAGGCGTGTACCGATGCCATAAAACAGCGGATCGCCGGAGGCCAGCACCACGATCCCTTTATCCCAGCGGGCGGCAATCCAGGACAACAACGCGCCAATATCCGCGCCCAGCGTAAATCGTTCGCCGCCAAACGCCGGAAACTGCGCCAAATGCCGTTTACCGCCTGCCAGCGCATCGGCGTGGTCTATCGCTTCCAGCGCCGCAGGGGTCATCAAATGCCGTCCGGCGGGCCCCATTCCCACGACCGTTAGCATTGCAGCTCCTTAGCAATCTCGTCGACGGGACGATTACTGCCGAGAATATGGTTATCAAAAGAAAACAGGATGGCGTCGCAGACAGGCGGCGTTTTGGTAAAACGCAGCATCTGCATGACTCGCAAACAAATGCGCCTGGCAAGATGGTTATAGATATGCCCGAAGCCATATGCTTCAATGTGCTCCATTGCCGCTTCAGTGGTATCGCAATCGCCGACCAGGGTGAGTAACTCCAGCGGCGCGCCCAGTAAAGCTAAATGCGCGACCAGCGTTTCCATGCGCGCATCGGCAATATGGCTATGGGTATGAAAGATCCCGGCGGCGATTTTGATCAGTTTTCCAGGATGCCCCACCAGCACTATCTGGCAAAATCCCAGCCGTACCGCCTCTTCAATCATGTAGCCGACAAAATTGCTCATGGTGACGACTGCCTGTGTGTCGACGCCCATTTGTTCGCGAACAAACCGTTCGCCGTGGTTGCCCGGCACGAGTATCACCCGCGTTAATCCTGACGCCCGTTTGATCTCCAGTTCCAGCGATAGTGAGCGTTTCCAGCTTTCTTCCGACATCGGCGTCACAATGCCGGTAGTGCCAATAATGGAAATGCCGCCAAGAATGCCAAGCCGCGAGTTATATGTTTTTTGCGCCCGCGCTTCGCCTTCCGGGGCAAAAATCTCCACATCGGCCCCACGCGCCGGGCCTATCGCTTCGCGCACCGCTGACTCAATGGTATGGCGCGGCGTACGATTGATGGCGGCGCTCCCGAGCGGCAGTCCAATCCCTTTACGCGTTACCGTACCAATACCTTCGCCGCCAGTGAGCGTAATCTCACCGCTGTCGTTGAGCGTAACGCGGGCAAAAATCAGCATTCCGTGCGTGGCATCCACGTCATCGCCGCCATCTTTACGAATTGCGGCTATCGCCTGCTGGCCTTCAATGTGCGGCGACTCCACGTTCAGGCATAGCGTGACGCCCGACGGCGTGACGATGGAGACCTGATGAATCAGATGTTGACGTAATACCATCAGCGCGGCGACTTTTGCCGCCGCCGTCGCGCAGGAACCGGTGGTATATCCTTTACGTAACGCTTTACCGTGGCGCCAGACCGGCGCGTCAAAAGAAAGCTCGCTCATCAGGCCTCCCGGAGATGATAGAGCAGCGCATTGACGATAGCGGCAGCCACGTTACTGCCGCCTTTACGCCCTAACGCGGCAACCGCGGGGAAATGGCTATGGGTGAGCGCCTCTTTGGACTCCGCCGCGCCGACAAAGCCTACCGGTACGCCCACCACGCCGCTCACCGTCACGTTATGTTCAAGCAAACGGAACAGGGCCGTCGGCGCATTACCGAAAACAAAGAGCTTGTTTTTCTCCTCCTCGGCGATAGCGATATCGACGGCGGCCATTGAGCGGGTAATCCCCTGCGTTTTTGCGGCGCGCACCACGCGCGGATCGCTGATATAACAGCGACACTCGCCGCCAAACGTCGCCAGTAATCTTTTATTAATGCCGGACAGCGCCATCGTGGTATCGGTATAAATAATGCCAGGTTGACGTAGCGCATCACAAAGCTGTTCCAGCGCATCGGCAGAGAACCACAAAATGTCCAGCCAGTCGAAATCGGCGGTGGTATGAATAACCCGCTTGATAATGGCCTCATGGAGCGGACTGGCGAAACGGTAATCAGGACGCGTTTCGCGAATAATGTCGCTAATAATGGTGAAACTATTGGCCTCAATGGTTTGGGGCTGCTGGATATAATGCATACTGTCGTCCTCAGGCCACGCCAGATAACCCGCACCGCGCCGCAATAAACAGCGCCAGCGCCAGGGTTGAAGCGACCCACATCAATCGAATCGTTCGGGAAATATCGTCCACGGAAATATCGCGCTGCGCGTCGCCGATCCAGGGCTTGTCCACACGCTCGCCAAAGTAGTTATTTGGGCCACCGAGCTGGATACCTAAGGCGCCGGCCACACACGCTTCCGACCAGGCGCAATTTGGGCTACTGTGGTTATAACGGTCACGCCAGCCAATACGCAGCGCCCGCCAACCACTCAGGCGACACAGTCCTGCCGCAATGCCCAGCAACAGCCAGCTCAGTCGGGCAGGAAGATAGTTCGCTACGTCGTCCATACGGGCGCTGACCATACCAATCGCCCGGTATTTTTCATGTTTGTAGCCCACCATTGAATCCAGGGTATTGACGGCTTTGTAGGCCATCGCCAGCGGCGCGCCGCCGAGAAAGAGGAAAAAGAGCGGCGCGATAATGCCGTCAACGGTGTTTTCTGCAACCGTTTCCACCACGGCGCGATTGATCTGCGCTGGCTGAAGTTGCGACGTATCGCGCCCGACGATCCAGGAGAGTTTTATTCGGCTTTCCGCAAGGTCGTTCTCCCGTAACGGTCGTTCAACCTCCTGTGCGGCGCGGGCCAGAGAGCGTCCGGCCAGCGTGGTAAAGATCATCCAGACTTCGACGCTCCAGCCAAACCAGGGGTGAATCCGCTGCGCCAGCGCCAGTACGCCCCATGCCACGCCCCAGGTCGCCCCGACAACCACAACCCACATTACGCCGCCGCCAATCCGCAGCGCTTTATCGCCGGGACAATAGCGACGCACAATACGCTGCACAAACGTGATTAAACGACCTATCCAGCGTACCGGATGGGGCCAGTGTTGAGGGTCGCCGATGATAAAATCCAGCACCCAGGCGATACACCAGGCAAGGATCGTCATAATACGCGCCTCGCCGCCGCCAGCCAGTGCTGCAACATTTCCGGACGCTGGGCGAAATGGACGTGCAGATAGCTGGCAAACGTGTTGCCTGTCTGCCAGCCGCCAGTCCATTCCTGTAACACGCGGCCATCGCGAACCTTACGACAGGCCATAACGGCGGGTGTTTCGGGGATAAAATCTGAGTAGTGAAATTCATGGCCGCGCACTATCTCGCCAGGCGCCGCCAATAGCGTTGGCTGCATAGCCTGCGCCTCACAGTAGCCAAAGCGGGTAAGTCGCTTACCCATTTTGCTGTGACCGGGGATAATATTCGCCATCTGATGAATTTCCCCACCGCTATCCTCCAGAGTGCTCCCCAGATACATCAGACCGCCACACTCCGCGTAAATCGCCACGCCGCGCTGATGCGCCGCCCGCAAATGTTTTAACATCACCGTATTTGCCGCCAGATCCGCGGCGTATAATTCAGGATATCCACCGCCCAGCCAGATCATCTGACAATCAGGCAATGCGCGGTCATGCAGTGGGCTAAAACGCACAATGTTAACGCCGGCACGCTCCAGCAAATCGATGTTATCGGGATAATAAAAGTTAAAGGCCTCATCATCCGCCAGAGCAAGCGTCAGCCCTGCCCCCGCTGTGTTATCGGGGCGCTCAGGCCACATTCCCGTCGGAAGCGCTGATAACACGCTCAGCGAGAGTAGCGCATCCACATCCACTGTTTGTTCCAGCGAGGCGGCAAAATCATGCCATGATTGCTGATTGACGAGGGATTCTCTGGCGGTAATCAACCCCAGGTGGCGTTCAGGTAATGCGACGCCGTCGCAAGGAGGGACATACCCCAGTACCGGCAGTGAGCAATAATGTTCAATGGCATTTTTGAGGAGCTGATAGTGGGCGTCGCTAGTGACGCGATTCACAATCACGCCCGCGAGGTTGAGGGTCGGGTCGAAGTGCTGAAATCCCATAACGGTAGCCGCAAGCGACGTTGAAACAGCCTTGCCGTCCACCAGTAGGATGACCGGGCAACCAAGCTGTTTGGCCATCGCGGCTGTGCTGCAGTAATTGGGGTCGACGCCATAGCCGTCATACAGCCCCATGACCCCTTCAATGACAGCGATATCCGCCTGCCGCATTTGTTCGCAAAATAAGGCGTTGAGAACAGGAGGAGGAAGCATGAAACTGTCAAGATTACGGGACGCCACGCCACAGATAGCGGTATGCCAGCCGGTATCAAGGTAATCTGGCCCAACTTTAAACGGCTGTACGCGCAGCGCGCGTTTTTGCAGCAGCCTCAACAAACCAAGCGTCACCGTGGTTTTGCCGCAACCGCTTCCTGTGCCTGCAAGAATAAATGCGTGATGCCTTGCCGCCATTACCCTGATCCTGTTCAGGGTGGTAGGGGTATACAGGTACGCGCATGTTCAGTCTTTCGACTGTACGCGTCTTCGCAACCCACTTCCCACCGAAGTTGTTGGTTATCACCGACAGGCAGGTCTTCTGGCTTAGCGTCCTCCTCGCCCGTCCTTCCCAATCTTGCGATCAGTGGTCTTTACGGGGTCGTCAGCATCACAGCAGCGGGGGCTGCGGGGGATTTTCACCCCCTTCCCTACCACAAATGTGGCAAACCTGTTGGTTTACGTTATGGCTGTACGGCACACCCATAACGGCAATTAATAATGTGCTACGTTTTACATTTCTGTGAGCAATAGCCTGAGCGGTTGCTCATCTGACGTTAATCTACTCATCCTTATCGGTATATTGACGATAAAACGTATCGACAAAGCGTAATAAAACTTATCTTTCCTGACACTGTACTTCATCACAAAAATAAAAACTGGTGCAGTTTATGCCCTAAATTTTATTATTTTGTTGCGCTATGACAATTTATTGTTACACCAGATAAATTTTCTTTCTGAAATGATTAAGATACAAAAGACTATCAAAAATCGGCAATAGCAAAATATTGCTATTCATAACGATGGAGGATGAGAATTCTCATTTATCTGCTGGCGATAAGCCTGCGGCGTAACCTGATAGGTCTGGCGGAAGACTTTGCAAAAATAGCTGGTTTGCGAAAAGCCTAAATTACGCGCAATACTGGCAATACTCCAGTCACTATGGCAAAGCAATTCTCTGGCGCTAACCATTCTCTGGCGGTTTACCCACGCATTAAATCCGATTCCCTGATATTTCTTGAATAGTTTACTGAAGTAATAGGGGCTGAGATAGACATGTGAGGCGACATCCTCAAGACGAAGATCGTCGGACAAATGCGCATCAATATAGCGAAGCGCTTTTTTCATTTTACTGTCATGCGGAGTGGGACCACGAGTGGTTTTATTTGCCTCCGATTGCTGCGGATTGTCTTTGATAACCACGAAATTGAGCTGTTTTTTCAGGCAATTCTCAACTATCAGTTTAAGAAGATCGGCGGAAGCGATAACGCGTGAATAGTCCATCTCTGGCACATTCCGAAATTCATTCAAGAGCTCAGGGTCAGCCTGCCAGCGATCGTCAACATTAAGAATGTTTACCAGCTCCACGTCATTACTTAAACGAACCTGCCCGCATAAAACAAAGCCAACTAAATGCCCTGCGATTACCAGCGGAATAGAAAAATCCGTTAGACCGGCATGACAACGATAAATACAGGGTTGATCGGACTTCGATGCCTCCAGTCCCCCGCAGCGATCGCTCATACGACAACGTGTACTATGCTGGGGATGCTGCCGCATCAACTGACAAAACGGCGTGAAATTGAATAGCTCAGATATTTCATCACCATGAATATTGACAACCACAACCGCCAGACCGGTGGCTTGTGCAAAATCCTGTGCGATTTTATTAATGAGTTCTGAGTTCAGAGCGCTCGCAGAAATCATGATAAAACCCCTCAGTTAATTTATTGTTATAAACAAAACACATTATTTACATTCACTTTTTATTAGCATTATCCTGGCCCTGATAAAAAGTACAATGACAATATCAAAAGTCTCCCATTGCTGGGAGACGTTTTGATCAGTTCGTGAAAGCAGATCACGAAATTATCTCACCTGTTTTTACGATACATCATTGCTGTGAATCTGGTTCGCATTTTCTTACAGTTCACAGCGGTTACAAGGTAAATTCTTACCAATAAAATAGCGATATATGGCTGCTCCGGCACAGGCGCCGATAACAGGCGCGACAATCGGCACGATAAAATAAGGGATCTCTCGCCCACCGCTCATCGCCATGTTCCCCCACCCCGCTAACCATGTGAACAGTTTGGGACCGAAATCACGCGCCGGGTTCATTGCAAAACCGGTAAGGGGTCCAGTAGACGCGCCGATAACGGCAACCAATATCCCAATAAGCAAAGGCGCAAGCGGCCCTTTAGGAATGCCATTGCCATCATCCGTCAATGCCATGATCATGCCCATCAGAATCGACGTAATGACCACTTCCACCAACGCAGCCTGCCATACATTTAGCGCTGCGGCCGGATAGGTACTGAAAATGCTGGCTAATTGCAAACTTTCGACGCTACCGCGCACCATATGATGCGCAGTCTCAAATTCAGTAAAAAGGCTACTATAAAGCACATACGCCAGCAGAGCGCCGCCAAAAGCGCCGGCAAACTGGGCAATAATATAAGGCAATACTTTCTGTTTGGGGAAGCAGGCAAAGAGCCACAGCGCAATCGTCACCGCAGGGTTAAGATGTCCGCCGGAGATCCCGGCCGTAAGGTAAACGGCCAGTGAAATTCCAAGCCCCCAAATAATGCAAATCTCCCATAATCCGAGGCTGGCGCCTGCGACTTTGAGCGCGCTCAAACAACCGATACCAAAAAACAAAAAGAGTCCGGTGCCTAAAAATTCCGCACCACATTGCGCCTTTAGAGAATCATTCATGTGACACCTTCTGAGCAAAGTTCGTGTCCTGGCCAGCGCAAGTTTCGGCTGGCGGTAGAGTACAGCTAACCTCACTATAAAAAGTGCCGCCTGTAAATTGTTGGCAACCTGCGGGCCTGCCTCCCGGAAAAATCGTGTTGCGATAGCAAAATTTTGCTTTTCCGATATTTTTAGCAGCCCATCATACGGGAGATTCGAGCTATAAAATACGCCTGTGAAAATAATAAAATATTGCACAAGCCAACTTATCAATTTCGAATAAGCATCACATTTTGCGTCTTTCGCCATATCAAATAAAAATACTCTCGTCACTAACAAAAATGTAAAAATGAAATAATAAAAACAAAATAATCATATAGACAATAATAAATTAAATGTAATTTATCAATAAGTTATAAAAGCAAAAGACAATTTAGTCATATTGCTTTCCCATTATTTTCTGATGCTCAACAGCAAGTCAGCCATTCTTTTTCCTCGCATCTTCTTATAGTCCCAACTATCGGAACACTCCATGCGAGGTCTTTATGCAACAAGAAGCACTAGGAATGGTAGAAACCAAAGGCTTAACCGCAGCCATAGAGGCCGCTGATGCAATGGTTAAGTCAGCCAATGTGATGTTAGTGGGCTATGAAAAGATTGGCTCCGGGCTGGTAACCGTCATCGTGCGCGGCGATGTTGGCGCGGTCAAAGCGGCCACCGATGCAGGTGCCGCAGCCGCACGCAACGTGGGTGAAGTGAAAGCCGTACACGTCATCCCACGCCCTCACACCGATGTAGAAAAAATCTTACCGAAGGGAATTAGCCAATGAGCAGCAATGAGCTGGTGGAACAGATCATGGCGCAGGTGATTGCCCGTGTGGCCACGCCGGAACAACAGGCCATCCCTGGTCAACCCCAACCTATACGAGAGACGGCTATGGCAGAAAAAAGCTGCAGTTTAACGGAATTTGTCGGGACCGCCATTGGCGATACCCTGGGCCTGGTTATCGCCAACGTCGATACCGCCCTGCTGGACGCGATGAAGCTTGAGAAGCGCTATCGTTCCATCGGCATTCTCGGCGCCCGCACCGGCGCAGGCCCGCACATTATGGCGGCGGACGAAGCGGTGAAAGCCACCAACACCGAAGTGGTCAGCATTGAGCTGCCGCGCGATACCAAAGGCGGAGCGGGCCACGGTTCGCTGATTATTTTAGGCGGTAACGACGTGTCCGACGTCAAGCGCGGTATCGAAGTCGCGCTGAAAGAGCTGGACCGCACCTTCGGCGATGTTTACGGCAACGAAGCCGGGCATATCGAGCTGCAGTACACCGCTCGCGCCAGCTACGCCCTGGAAAAAGCGTTCGGCGCGCCGATTGGCCGCGCCTGCGGCATTATCGTCGGCGCTCCGGCTTCCGTCGGCGTACTGATGGCCGATACCGCGCTGAAGTCAGCCAACGTTGAAGTCGTGGCGTACAGCTCTCCGGCGCACGGCACCAGCTTTAGTAACGAAGCTATTCTGGTGATTTCCGGCGACTCCGGCGCGGTCCGTCAGGCGGTGACCTCCGCCCGCGAAATCGGCAAAACCGTCCTTGCGACCCTCGGTTCTGAACCGAAAAACGATCGCCCGTCCTACATCTGATACCCACGAGGCTGATTCATGAGATCGAAAAGATTTGAAGCACTGGCGAAACGCCCTGTGAATCAGGACGGCTTTGTTAAGGAGTGGATCGAAGAAGGCTTTATCGCGATGGAAAGCCCGAACGACCCAAAACCGTCGATAAAAATCGTTAACGGCGCGGTAACCGAGCTGGACGGAAAACCGGTTAGCGAATTCGACCTGATCGACCACTTTATCGCCCGCTACGGCATCAACCTGAACCGCGCCGAAGAAGTGATGGCGATGGATTCGATCAAGCTGGCTAACATGCTCTGCGATCCGAACGTCAAGCGCAGCGAAATCGTCCCGCTAACCACCGCGATGACCCCGGCGAAAATTGTTGAAGTGGTTTCGCATATGAACGTGGTTGAGATGATGATGGCGATGCAGAAAATGCGCGCCCGCCGCACGCCATCTCAGCAGGCGCACGTCACCAACGTTAAAGACAACCCGGTGCAAATTGCCGCCGACGCCGCCGAAGGCGCATGGCGCGGGTTTGACGAACAAGAAACCACGGTTGCGGTAGCACGCTACGCGCCGTTCAACGCCATCGCGCTGTTGGTCGGCTCTCAGGTTGGTCGTCCGGGCGTACTGACGCAGTGCTCACTGGAAGAAGCCACCGAGCTGAAGCTCGGCATGCTGGGCCACACCTGCTACGCCGAAACCATCTCCGTTTACGGCACCGAGCCGGTCTTCACCGACGGTGACGATACCCCATGGTCGAAGGGCTTCTTAGCCTCTTCCTACGCCTCTCGCGGCCTGAAAATGCGCTTCACCTCCGGTTCTGGCTCCGAAGTGCAGATGGGCTACGCCGAAGGCAAATCCATGCTGTATCTGGAAGCGCGCTGCATCTATATCACCAAAGCCGCGGGCGTTCAGGGGCTGCAAAACGGCTCCGTAAGCTGTATCGGCGTACCGTCTGCCGTGCCGTCAGGTATTCGTGCCGTGCTGGCGGAAAACCTGATCTGCTCGTCACTGGATCTGGAATGCGCCTCCAGTAACGACCAGACCTTCACCCACTCCGATATGCGTCGTACCGCGCGCCTGCTGATGCAGTTCCTGCCGGGTACCGACTTTATCTCCTCCGGTTATTCCGCGGTGCCGAACTACGACAACATGTTCGCCGGTTCCAACGAAGATGCGGAAGACTTTGACGACTACAACGTTATCCAGCGTGACCTGAAAGTGGACGGCGGTCTGCGCCCGGTTCGTGAAGAGGACGTTATCGCCATCCGTAACAAAGCCGCCCGCGCGCTGCAGGCCGTGTTTGCCGGAATGGGACTACCGCCGATTACCGATGAAGAAGTTGAAGCCGCGACCTATGCCCACGGTTCGAAAGATATGCCGGAGCGTAACATCGTCGAAGACATCAAGTTCGCCCAGGAAATTATCAATAAAAACCGCAACGGTCTGGAAGTCGTTAAAGCGCTGGCGCAGGGCGGGTTTACCGACGTGGCCCAGGACATGCTCAACATCCAGAAAGCCAAGCTAACCGGCGACTATTTGCACACCTCCGCCATTATCGTCGGCGACGGACAAGTGCTCTCTGCGGTTAATGACGTCAATGACTATGCCGGTCCGGCAACAGGTTATCGCCTGCAGGGAGAACGCTGGGAAGAGATTAAAAACATCCCTGGCGCTCTTGATCCCAACGAGATTGATTAAGGGGTGAGAAATGGAAATTAATGAAAAATTGCTGCGCCAGATAATTGAAGACGTGCTCCGCGATATGAAGGGCAGCGATAAACCCGTCTCGTTTAATGCGCCTGCGGCATCCACAGCACCACAGACCGCTGCGCCTGCGGGCGACGGCTTTCTGACCGAAGTGGGCGAAGCGCGCCAGGGTACTCAGCAGGACGAAGTCATTATCGCCGTCGGCCCGGCATTTGGCCTGGCACAGACTGTTAATATCGTCGGCTTACCGCATAAGAGCATCCTGCGCGAAGTCATTGCCGGTATTGAAGAAGAAGGTATCAGGGCGCGCGTGATTCGCTGCTTTAAATCTTCCGACGTGGCGTTCGTCGCCGTTGAAGGTAACCGCCTGAGCGGCTCCGGCATTTCTATCGGCATCCAGTCGAAAGGCACTACGGTTATCCACCAGCAGGGACTACCGCCGCTCTCCAACCTGGAGCTGTTCCCGCAAGCACCGCTGCTGACGCTGGAAACCTACCGTCAGATTGGTAAAAACGCCGCCCGTTATGCGAAACGCGAATCACCGCAGCCGGTCCCTACGCTGAATGACCAGATGGCACGCCCGAAGTACCAGGCAAAGTCGGCCATTTTGCACATTAAAGAGACCAAGTACGTCGTGACGGGCAAAAACCCGCAGGAACTGCGCGTGGCGCTTTGATAAAGGATAACTCCATGAATACCGACGCAATTGAATCGATGGTTCGGGACGTATTGAGCCGCATGAACAGCCTGCAGGGCGATGCGCCAGCCGCGGCTTCGGCGGCAGGCGGCACGTCCCGCAGCGCAAAGGTCAGCGACTACCCGCTGGCGAACAAACACCCGGAATGGGTGAAAACCGCCACCAATAAAACGCTGGACGACTTTACGCTGGAAAACGTGCTGAGCAATAAAGTCACCGCTCAGGATATGCGTATTACCCCGGAAACCCTGCGCTTACAGGCGTCTATCGCCAAAGATGCGGGCCGCGACCGGCTGGCGATGAACTTTGAACGCGCCGCCGAACTGACCGCGGTACCGGACGATCGCATTCTTGAAATCTACAACGCCCTTCGCCCCTATCGCTCGACGAAAGAAGAGCTGATGGCTATCGCCGACGATCTCGAAAACCGCTATCAGGCGAAGATCTGCGCAGCTTTCGTTCGCGAAGCGGCAACGCTGTATGTCGAGCGTAAAAAACTCAAAGGCGACGATTAACTTTAGGGGTAGACAATGCGATATATAGCTGGCATTGACATCGGTAACTCATCAACGGAAGTCGCACTGGCGCGGCAAGATGAGACTGGCGCACTGACGATTACGCACAGCGCGCTGGCGGAAACCACCGGGATCAAAGGCACGTTGCGTAACGTGTTCGGCATTCAGGAAGCGCTCGCCCTCGTCGCAAAGCGCGCGGGGATCAATGTCAGCGATATTTCGCTCATCCGCATTAACGAAGCCACGCCGGTGATTGGCGATGTGGCGATGGAAACCATTACCGAAACCATCATCACCGAATCGACAATGATCGGCCATAACCCAAAAACGCCGGGCGGAGTAGGCCTTGGTGTGGGTATCACGATTACGCCGGAGGAGCTGTTAACCCGCCCGGCGGACTCGTCCTATATTCTGGTGGTGTCATCGGCATTCGATTTTGCCGACATCGCCAATGTTATCAACGCCTCAATGCGTGCCGGATACCAGATTACCGGCGTCATTTTGCAGCGCGACGATGGCGTACTAGTCAGCAACCGGCTGGAAAAATCGCTGCCGATCGTTGACGAGGTTCTGTACATCGACCGCATTCCTCTGGGGATGCTGGCGGCGATTGAAGTCGCCGTGCCGGGGAAGGTTATCGAGACCCTCTCCAACCCTTACGGCATCGCCACCGTATTCAACCTCAACGCCGATGAGACGAAAAACATCGTCCCGATGGCGCGCGCGCTGATTGGCAACCGTTCCGCCGTGGTGGTTAAAACGCCATCCGGCGACGTCAAAGCGCGCGCAATACCCGCCGGTAACCTGGAGCTGCAGGCGCAGGGTCGTACCGTGCGCGTGGATGTTGCCGCCGGTGCCGAAGCTATCATGAAAGCGGTGGACGGCTGCGGCAAGCTCGACAACGTCACCGGCGAGGCCGGGACCAATATCGGCGGCATGCTGGAGCACGTACGCCAGACCATGGCCGAGCTAACCAATAAGCCCAGCAGCGAGATTTTCATTCAGGATCTTCTGGCCGTTGACACCTCGGTTCCGGTGAGCGTCACCGGCGGTCTGGCCGGGGAGTTCTCGCTGGAGCAGGCCGTCGGCATCGCCTCGATGGTGAAATCAGACCGTCTGCAGATGGCGATGATTGCCCGTGAAATTGAGCAGAAGCTTAATATCGACGTGCAGATCGGCGGCGCTGAGGCTGAAGCCGCCATTCTGGGCGCGCTGACCACGCCGGGTACCACCCGACCGCTGGCGATCCTCGACCTCGGCGCGGGCTCCACCGATGCCTCCATCATCAACCCTAAAGGCGAAATCATCGCCACCCATCTCGCCGGAGCAGGCGACATGGTCACGATGATTATTGCCCGCGAACTGGGGCTGGAAGACCGCTATCTGGCGGAAGAGATCAAAAAATACCCGCTGGCGAAGGTCGAAAGCCTGTTCCACTTACGCCACGAGGACGGCAGCGTCCAGTTCTTCCCGACGCCGCTGCCTCCCGCCGTGTTCGCCCGCGTCTGCGTGGTGAAACCGGACGAACTGGTGCCGCTTCCCGGCGACTTAGCGCTGGAAAAAGTGCGCGCCATTCGCCGCAGCGCTAAAGAACGCGTCTTTGTCACCAACGCCCTGCGCGCGCTGCGCCAGGTCAGTCCAACCGGCAACATTCGCGATATTCCGTTCGTGGTGCTGGTCGGCGGCTCGTCGCTGGATTTCGAAGTTCCGCAGCTGGTTACCGATGCGCTGGCGCACTACCGCCTGGTCGCCGGGCGAGGAAATATTCGCGGTAGCGAAGGCCCAAGAAACGCGGTGGCCACCGGCCTGATTCTCTCCTGGCACAAGGAATTTGCATATGGACAGTAATCACAGCGCCCCGGCCATCGTCATTACCGTTATCAACGACTGCGCCAGCCTCTGGCACGAAGTGCTGCTGGGTATCGAAGAGGAAGGCATCCCTTTCCTGCTTCAGCATCACCCGGCTGGAGATGTCGTTGACAGCGCCTGGCAGGCGGCGCGCAGCTCGCCGCTGCTGGTCGGCATTGCCTGCGATCGACACTCGCTGGTCGTGCATTACAAGAATTTACCCGCATCGGCGCCGCTTTTTACGCTGATGCATCATCAGGACAGTCAGGCCCATCGTAATACCGGTAATAACGCGGCACGGCTGGTCAAAGGGATCCCTTTCCGGGATCTCCATGCTTAATCACAGGAGAACGGCAGTATGAATAACGCACTGGGACTGGTTGAAACAAAAGGGCTGGTCGGCGCCATTGAAGCCGCCGATGCAATGGTTAAATCCGCCAACGTACAGCTGGTGGGCTACGAAAAAATTGGTTCTGGCCTGGTTACCGTCATGGTTCGCGGCGATGTCGGCGCGGTTAAAGCAGCCGTAGATGCCGGCAGCGCGGCGGCAAGCGTCGTGGGTGAAGTGAAATCCTGCCACGTTATCCCGCGTCCGCACAGTGATGTTGAGGCCATTTTACCGAAATCAGCCTAATCGATGGCGAATAAGGAGCACCGCGTGAAGCAATCACTGGGATTACTTGAAGTTTGTGGTCTGGCACTGGCTATCAGCTGCGCCGATATCATGGCGAAATCCGCTTCTATCACGCTGCTCGCCCTCGAAAAGACCAATGGTTCAGGCTGGATGGTGATTAAAATTACCGGTGATGTGGCCTCCGTGCAGGCGGCCATCACCACCGGTGCGCAATTTGCCGAACAGCGGAATGGTCTGGTGGCCCACAAGGTTATCGCCAGGCCCGGAGAAGGGATCCTGCTCGCAGAGACACCCTCCCCCTCCGTCATTGAACCTGAGCCTGAAGCGTCAGAGATAGCTGATGTCGTTTCTGAAGCGCCAGCCGAAGAAGCCCCGCAGGAATCAGAACTGGTCAGCTGCAATCTGTGTCTGGATCCAAAATGTCCGCGCCAGAAGGGCGAACCTCGTACGCTTTGCATTCATTCCGGCAAGCGAGGTGAAGCGTAATGGATAAAGAGCTTTTGCAATCAACGGTCCGTAAAGTTCTCGACGAGATGCGCCAGCGGCCTATTCCGCTGGGCGTCTCAAACCGTCATATCCACCTGTCCGCGCAGGATTATGAGCGGCTGTTTCCCGGCCATCCCATCAGCGAAAAAAAAGCGCTACTGCAGCCGGGACAATATGCTGCGGAGCAAACCGTCACCCTGGTAGGGCCGAAAGGACAGCTCAAAAATGTGCGCCTGCTCGGCCCGCTGCGCTCGGTAAGCCAGGTAGAAATATCGCGTACCGATGCCAGAACACTGGGGATTGCCGCGCCGCTGAGAATGTCCGGCAACCTGAAGGGCACACCTGGCATCCGCCTGGTCAGCCCCTTTGGCGAACTGGAGCTACCTTCCGGGGTTATCGTCGCGCAGCGGCATATTCATATGTCGCCGCTTGATGCGCTGATCCTGAAGGTCTCCCACGGCGATAGGGTTTCGGTAGCGATTGAAGGCGACGAGCGCGGGCTGATTTTCAACAATGTGGCGATTCGCGTTTCACCGGACATGCGCCTCGAAATGCACATTGATACCGATGAAGCCAACGCCGCTGGTGCCGATAACCCGCAGGCCTTTGCCCGGCTGGTAGGCCCGCGATGAACGGCGAAACTCTGCAGCGCATTGTCGAGGAGATTGTCTCCCGACTGCAGCGCCGTGCCCAGAGCACGGTAACGCTGAGCGTTGCGCAGCTTCGCGATGCCGACTGCCCAGCGCTGTTCTGTCAGCACGCGTCGCTGCGCATCCTGCTCGTCGACCTGCCGCTGCTGGGTCAGCTTGCGGATGCAGAAACCGACGATGCCGCCGCCCGGAAAATTCACGACGCGCTGGCGTTTGGCATCCGCGTACAGCTCAGCCTGCACAGCCAGCTGCTGCCGGTTATCCCGGTAAAAAAACTGGCTCGTCTGCCGGTGGTATTCACCGATGAGCGCGGACTGCCGCTGGTTCTGCATGCGGGTTCGGTGCTGAGCTATCGCGATGTCGCGCTGCTAAACCGGGGGCGTCTGGTTATCCACCGCAAATGCATCGTGACCGCCCTGGCGCGCGAAGCAGCTAATGCGCGGAATATTCAATTAATTAAGCAGGAGTAAATCATGCATCTGGCACGAGTCACGGGCGCGGTTGTCTCCACGCAAAAATCACCTTCTTTGATTGGGAAAAAGCTGCTGCTGGTGCGTCGGGTCAGCGCCGATGGCGAACTCCCCGCCTCGCCCACCTCCGGCGATGAAGTGGCCGTGGACTCCGTCGGCGCGGGCGTCGGCGAACTGGTTTTGCTCAGCGGCGGCTCCAGCGCCAGGCACGTTTTTTCCGGGCCAAATGAGGCCATCGACCTCGCCGTTGTCGGCATTGTAGATACGCTTTCGCGTTAAGGGGCGGTTATGGCGATTTATACCCGAACAGGTGACGCTGGCACCACATCACTGTTTACCGGCCAGCGGGTGAGCAAAACCCACCCGCGGGTTGAAGCCTACGGCACGCTGGATGAGCTGAATGCCGCGCTGAGCCTGTGCGCCTGCGCCGCTGCGGATGAAAATCACCGCACCTTACTCGAGGCCATCCAGCAGCAACTTTTTTGGTTTAGCGCAGAGCTGGCCAGCGACAGCGAGCAGCCGTCGCCCAAACAGCGCTACATCAGCAGCGAAGAGATTTCGGCCCTGGAAGCCGCTATCGATCGGGCAATGGCCCGCGTCGAACCGCTGCACAGCTTTATTTTACCCGGACGCTGCGAAGCCGCGAGCCGATTACATTTTGCCCGCACGCTGGCGCGCCGCGCCGAACGCCGTCTGGTTGAACTGACAACTGAAGTCAACGTACGCCAGGTGCTGATGCGCTACATCAACCGCTTATCGGACTGCCTGTACGCCCTGGCCCGCGCGGAAGATAGCGATGCGCACCAGGCCAACATCATCCGTGAAGTTAGCAAGCGCTATCTGGCTGCCTGCCAGCCGCCCCACAACAAGGGGACGACGCCAGTGGCCCTCTCATTCCACGATCTGCACCAGCTCACCCGCGCCGCCGTTGAACGCGCGCAGCAACTGCAGGTTCCGGTAGTCGTCAGCATCGTTGACGCGCACGGCACGGAAACTGTGACCTGGCGGATGCCGGACGCCCTGCTGGTCAGCAGCGAACTGGCGCCGAAAAAGGCCTGGACCGCTGTTGCTATGAAAACGGCGACCCATGAGCTGAGCGATGTCGTTCAGCCAGGCGCGGCGCTTTATGGACTGGAAAGTCATTTACAGGGAAAAGTGGTCACCTTTGGCGGCGGTTACGCCCTGTGGCGCGACGGCATATTAATTGGGGGTCTTGGCATCAGCGGCGGCAGCGTTGAGCAGGACATGGACATAGCACAGACCGCCATCGCGGCTATTAACGTGGGAACACATCAATGAATACTTCTGAACTCGAAACCCTGATTCGCACCATTCTTAGCGAGCAATTAACCACGCCAGCGCAAACGCCGGTCCAGCCTCAGGGCAAAGGGATTTTCCAGTCCGTGAGCGAGGCCATCGACGCCGCGCATCAGGCGTTCTTACGTTATCAGCAGTGCCCGCTAAAAACCCGCAGCGCCATTATCAGCGCGATGCGTCAGGAGCTGACGCCGCTGCTGGCGACCCTGGCGGAAGAGAGCGCCAGTGAAACGGGAATGGGCAACAAAGAAGATAAACTCCTCAAAAACAAGGCTGCGCTGGACAACACGCCGGGCGTAGAAGATCTCACCACCACCGCGCTGACCGGCGACGGCGGCATGGTGCTGTTTGAATACTCACCGTTTGGCGTTATCGGTTCGGTCGCGCCGAGCACCAACCCGACGGAAACCATCATCAACAACAGCATCAGCATGTTGGCGGCGGGCAACAGCGTCTACTTTAGCCCGCATCCGGGAGCGAAAAAGGTCTCTCTGAAGCTGATTAGCCTGATTGAAGAGATTGCCTTCCGCTGCTGCGGCATCCGCAATCTGGTGGTGACCGTGGCTGAACCCACCTTCGAAGCGACCCAGCAGATGATGGCCCACCCGCGAATCGCGGTACTGGCTATTACCGGCGGCCCCGGCATTGTGGCAATGGGCATGAAGAGCGGTAAGAAGGTGATTGGCGCTGGCGCGGGTAACCCGCCCTGCATCGTCGATGAAACAGCGGACCTGGTGAAAGCGGCAGAAGATATCATCAACGGCGCGTCATTCGATTATAACCTGCCCTGCATTGCCGAGAAAAGCCTGATCGTAGTGGAGAGCGTCGCCGAGCGTCTGGTGCAGCAAATGCAAACCTTCGGCGCGCTGTTGCTAAGCCCTGCCGATACCGACAAACTCCGCGCCGCCTGCCTGCCAGAAGGCCAGGCGAATAAAAAACTGGTCGGCAAGAGCCCATCGGCCATGCTGGAAGCCGCCGGGATCGCTGTCCCTGCAAAAGCGCCGCGTCTGCTGATTGCGCTGGTTAACGCTGACGATCCGTGGGTCACCAGCGAACAGTTGATGCCGATGCTGCCGGTGGTAAAAGTCAGCGATTTCGATAGCGCGCTAGCGCTGGCCCTGAAGGTTGAAGAGGGGCTGCATCATACCGCCATTATGCACTCGCAGAACGTGTCACGCCTGAACCTCGCGGCCCGCACTCTGCAAACCTCGATATTCGTCAAAAACGGCCCCTCTTATGCCGGGATCGGTGTCGGCGGCGAAGGCTTTACCACCTTCACTATCGCCACGCCAACCGGTGAAGGGACCACGTCAGCGCGTACTTTTGCCCGCTCCCGGCGCTGCGTGCTGACCAACGGCTTTTCTATTCGCTAACCGAGGTCGCGATGAATACCTTCTCACTACAAACGCGGTTGTACAGCGGTCAGGGCAGCCTGGCGGTGCTCAAGCGCTTTACCAATAAGCACATCTGGATAATCTGCGATGGTTTTCTGGCGCGCTCTCCGCTGCTGGATACCCTGCGTAACGCGCTGCCCGCAGATAACCGCATCAGCGTCTTTAGCGAGATAACGCCGGACCCCACCATCCATACCGTGGTGCAGGGTATTGCGCAAATGCAGGCCCTGCAACCGCAGGTGGTGATCGGTTTTGGCGGCGGCTCGGCAATGGACGCGGCGAAAGCGATTGTCTGGTTTAGCCAGCAAAGCGGCATCAATATCGAAACCTGCGTGGCGATCCCGACCACCAGCGGCACCGGTTCGGAAGTGACCAGCGCCTGCGTAATTAGCGACCCGGATAAAGGCATTAAGTACCCGCTGTTCAACAATGCGCTGTATCCGGATATGGCGATCCTCGACCCGGAGCTGGTGGTCAGCGTGCCGCCGCAGATTACCGCCAACACCGGTATGGACGTGCTGACCCACGCCCTGGAAGCGTGGGTGTCACCGCACGCCAGCGACTTTACCGACGCGCTGGCGGAAAAAGCCGCCAAACTGGTGTTCCAGTATCTGCCCACGGCGGTGGAAAAAGGCGACTGCGTGGCGACACGAGGAAAAATGCACAACGCCTCAACGCTCGCCGGGATGGCCTTCAGCCAGGCGGGGCTGGGGCTTAACCACGCGATAGCCCACCAGCTTGGCGGACAGTTTCATCTGCCGCACGGGCTGGCCAATGCGCTGCTGCTCACGACGGTGATCCGCTTTAACGCGGGTGACCCGCGCGCCGCCAAACGCTACGCGCGGCTGGCCAAAGCCTGCGGTTTTTGCCCGGCAGAAGCCAACGATGTCACGGCGATCAATGCGCTGCTTCAGCAAATCGAACTGCTTAAGCAACGCTGTGCCCTTCCCTCACTGGCCGTTGCGCTAAAAGAAGGAAGATCCGACTTTTCCGCACATATTCCAGCGATGGTGCAGGCCGCGCTGGCGGATGTCACGTTGCGCACCAACCCGCGCCCGGCCAGCGCCGAGGAAATTCGCGAGCTGCTGGAGGAACTGCTATGAGCGCCGCCATCAACAGCGTTGAAATGTCCCTTAGCGCCGATGAAATTCGTGAGCGCGTTCGCGCAGCGGGCGTTGTCGGCGCGGGTGGCGCAGGTTTTCCCGCCCACGTTAAGCTACAGGCGCAGGTAGAGATTTTTCTGGTAAACGCCGCCGAATGTGAACCGATGCTCAAGGTTGACCAGCAGCTAATGTGGCAGCAAGCTGCGCGTCTTGTTCGCGGCGTACAGTACGCCATGACGGCAACCGGCGCGCGCGAAGGGGTGATTGCCCTGAAAGAAAAATACCGCCGGGCCATCGACGCCCTTACCCCGCTACTGCCCGCCGGTATCCGCCTGCATATTCTGCCGGATGTTTATCCGGCGGGCGATGAGGTGCTGACTATCTGGATGGCAACCGGTCGTCGGGTCGCCCCTGCCGCGTTGCCTGCCAGCGTCGGCGTGGCCGTCAATAACGTGCAAACGGTGCTCAATATTGCCCGGGCGGTCGAGCAGCAGTTTCCGGTCACTCGTCGCACGTTGACCGTGAACGGCGCGGTCGCCAGACCGTTGACCGTTACCGTTCCTGTCGGCATGTCACTGCATGAAGTGCTGGCGCTGGCGGGCGGCGCAACGGTCGACGACCCTGGTTTTATTAACGGCGGCCCGATGATGGGTGGCCTGATTACCTCTCTTGATAACCCGGTGACGAAAACTACCGGCGGCCTGCTGGTGCTCCCCAAAAGCCATCCGCTTATCCAGCACAGAATGCAGGACGAGCGCACGGTGCTTTCCGTCGCGCGCACCGTCTGCGAACAGTGCCGACTGTGTACCGATCTCTGCCCACGGCATCTGATCGGCCACGAACTCTCTCCGCACCTGCTGGTGCGGGCGGTGAACTTTCATCAGGCTGCCACGCCGCAGCTGCTGCTGAGCGCCCTTACCTGCTCGGAATGCAACGTTTGCGAAAGCGTGGCCTGCCCGGTCGGGATCTCGCCGATGCGCATCAACCGCATGTTAAAACGCGAGCTGCGGGCGCAAAACCAGCGCTACGAAGGGCCGCTGAATCCGGCCGACGAAATGGCGAAATATCGCCTCGTGCCAGTGAAGCGGCTGATCGCCAAACTGGGGCTTAGCCCCTGGTATCAGGAAGCACCGTTGGTTGAAGACGAACCGGCTGTAGGAACAGTGACTTTGCAACTGCGCCAGCATATTGGTGCCAGCGCAGTAGCGAACGTTGCGGTGGGAGAACGCGTGACACGCGGGCAATGCGTTGCCGATGTCCCTCCTGGCGCGCTCGGCGCCCCCATTCACGCCAGCATCGACGGCGTTGTATCGGCCATCAGCGAACAGGCCATCACGGTTGTAAGAGGTTAACCATGTCTCAGGCTATAGGAATTTTAGAACTCACCAGCATCGCCAAAGGGATGGAGCTTGGTGATGCGATGCTGAAAAGCGCCAACGTCGATCTATTGGTCAGCAAGACCATCTGCCCGGGGAAGTTTTTACTGATGCTCGGCGGGGATATCGGCGCTGTCCAGCAGGCCATTGAAACCGGTACGTCGCAGGCCGGCGAGATGCTCGTCGACAGCCTGGTGCTGGCAAATATTCATCCCAGCGTACTTCCGGCCATCAGCGGCCTGAACAGCGTCGATAAGCGCCAGGCGGTAGGTATCGTCGAAACCTGGAGCGTGGCGGCCTGCATTAGCGCCGCAGACCGGGCGGTGAAAGGCTCAAACGTCACCCTGGTGCGGGTGCATATGGCCTTCGGCATCGGCGGTAAATGCTACATGGTGGTGGCGGGCGACGTTTCTGACGTCAATAACGCCGTGACAGTCGCCAGCGAAAGCGCGGGCGAGAAAGGGTTGTTGGTTTACCGTTCGGTGATCCCACGCCCGCATGAAGCCATGTGGCGACAGATGGTGGAGGGATAATGGAAAGACAACCGACAACGGATCGCATGATTCAGGAATACGTGCCGGGGAAACAGGTCACTCTCGCGCACCTGATTGCTAATCCGGGAAAAGATTTATTTAAGAAGCTGGGCCTGCAGGATGCGGTGTCCGCCATTGGCATCCTTACCATTACGCCCAGCGAGGCGTCGATTATCGCCTGCGATATCGCCACTAAATCCGGCGCGGTGGAAATTGGTTTTCTCGATCGCTTTACCGGTGCCGTGGTGCTGACCGGCGACGTTTCCGCCGTCGAGTATGCCCTCAAGCAGGTAACGCGCACGCTGGGCGAAATGATGCAGTTCACCACCTGTTCGATCACCCGGACGTAACGTCATGAAGCGTTTGATGTTTATCGGCCCCAGCCAGTGCGGAAAAACCTCGCTGACCCAAAGCCTGCGCGGCGAAGCGCTCCATTATAAGAAAACCCAGGCCATTGAATGGTCGCCGATGGCCATCGACACGCCGGGCGAATACCTGGAGAACCGCTGCCTGTACAGCGCCCTGCTAACCAGCGCCTGCGAGGCCGACGTTATCGCCCTGGTGTTAAATGCCGACGCCCAGTGGTCGCCCTTTTCTCCGGGGTTTACCGCCCCGATGAACCGCCCGACGATTGGCCTGGTCACCAAGGCCGATCTCGCCGAGCCGCAGCGTATTTCGCTGGTTGCGGAATGGCTTACGCAGGCTGGCGCACAGCAGATTTTTATTACCAGCGCGCTGAATAACTCGGGTCTCGACGCCGTGCTGGATTTTCTGAATTCGAAGGAACCTTTATGTCTTACAAAATAATGGCCATTAACGCCGGTAGCTCATCGTTAAAATTTCAGCTGCTGGAGATGCCGCAGGGCGACATGCTCTGTCAGGGGCTGATTGAGCGTATCGGTATGGCAGATGCGCAGGTGACAATTAAGACGCACAGCCAAAAATGGCAGGAAACCGTCCCCGTTGCCGATCATCGCGATGCGGTAACGCTGCTTCTGGAAAAGCTGCAGGGTTATCAAATCATTAACAGTCTGCGGGACATTGATGGGGTGGGCCATCGTGTGGCGCACGGCGGTGAATTTTTTAAAGACTCGACGCTGGTCACGGATGAAACGTTAGCGCAAATCGAACGTCTTGCTGAACTGGCCCCGCTTCACAACCCGGTAAACGCGTTGGGTATTCACGTTTTTCGTCAACTGTTGCCTGATGCCCCTTCCGTAGCCGTGTTTGATACGGCATTTCACCAGACGCTGGATGAACCCGCCTATATTTACCCGCTTCCCTGGCATTATTACGCGGAACTGGGGATTCGCCGTTATGGCTTTCATGGCACCAGCCATAAGTATGTCAGCGGCGTTCTGGCGGAAAAGCTGGGCGTACCACTCAGCGCATTACGGGTGATTTGTTGTCATCTTGGAAACGGTAGCAGCATCTGCGCCATCAAGAACGGGCGTTCGGTCAATACGTCGATGGGCTTTACGCCGCAGTCAGGCGTGATGATGGGCACCCGTAGCGGAGATATTGATCCCTCTATTCTGCCGTGGATAGCCCAGCGCGAAAGCAAAACGCCGCAACAGTTGAATCAGTTATTAAATAATGAGTCAGGCTTGCTGGGCGTTTCTGGCGTGTCGTCTGATTACCGCGATGTCGAACAGGCAGCCAATACCGGTAACCGGCAGGCTAAACTCGCTCTCACTCTGTTTGCCGAACGCATTCGCGCCACCATTGGCAGCTATATTATGCAAATGGGAGGACTGGATGCGCTGGTATTCACTGGGGGCATTGGCGAGAACTCAGCGAGCGCCAGATCGGCGGTGTGCCATAATTTGCAATTTTTAGGCTTAGCCGTTGATGAAGAGAAAAATCAGCGTAATGCGACATTTATCCAGACGGAGAACGCCCTGGTGAAAGTCGCCGTCATCAACACCAACGAAGAGTTAATGATCGCACAAGACGTTATGCGCATTGCGCTACCGGCCACGGAAGGGCTTTGTGTACCAGCCTGAGAGGGTTATACGACGCATTGCGGCAAGTCATGGTAATAACGCTTTTACCATGACACTATGCGCGCACACTATTCGTACCTGAAAGGTGATAACGTGGCTGTTGCGCAATGCCCCGCCTCATGCGGAGAACTTATCCAGGGATGGATTCTGGGCAGTGAGAAACTGGTCTCCTGCCCCGTTGACTGGTACAGCACCGTAGCAGTCACGGCTGCGCCGCCGTTGGTAAACGAGCGTCCATTGTCGCGGGCGATGGTGGAGCGAGTTCTGGCGCACTGGCAGTATCCTGCGCACTGGAGTAACGAGATTCGCGTCGATGTGCGTTCGTCAATTCCCGTTGCCAAAGGCATGGCCAGCAGCACCGCAGATATTGCCGCTACGGCAGTGGCAACGGCACATCATCTTGGCCATTCGCTGGATGAAACCACCCTTGCACAGCTTTGCGTCTCAATCGAACCCACCGATAGCACCGTTTTTCATCAGTTAACGCTGTTTGATCATAATAATGCGGCCACGCAAATCGCCTGCGAGCCACCGCCGCCAATCGATTTGCTGGTACTGGAAAGCCCGGTCACACTGCGCACGCAAGATTACCACCGTCTCCCTCGCCAGCAGAAATTAATAGCAAGTTCACCAACCTTGCAGCAGGCCTGGAATCTGGTGCAGGAAGCCTGTATAACGCAAAATCCGCTCCGACTGGGTGAGGCGGCTACGCTTAGCGCTATCGCCAGCCAGACGCTGTTACCTAAGCCAGGATTTACCGCCCTGCTGTCGCTGGTCGAAGAGTGTGATTTATACGGATTGAACGTGGCACATAGCGGTAGCGTGGTGGGTCTGATGCTGGACCGGAAACGTCATGACATTGCGCGCCTGAAAGGTAAGCTGGCAGAGAAAAAACTTACCCGACACTGGCCAAAACAACATTTACTCAAGATGGTCACAGGCGGGGTCAAACTGCAGTGAGAGCCTGATATACGCTCCCACTGCCGTAGCGCATTATTCGGCTTTTACATCGGCGTGTTTCATTTCGCCCATCGCTTTCAGCTTTTTGGAAATGTCGCGACGCTCTTTGGAGATTTCGGCATTTTTAATGATGTAGTCATCAACGCGATCTTCATAGTCGCTTTTCATACTGGCGATGATACCCTGAATCGCCTCAACGCTCATACCTGGCTTGATGTAGTCGCTCAGGTTGTCCAGCAGCAGCACACGCTTCTGGTTGTCACGGATCTTCTTCTCAATGTCCTGAATTTCACGCTGCAGTTTATTTTTACGACGGAACAGACGAACAAACTCCAGCACGTCCTGGAAAGAAGGCTTGGTTGTTTCCATTTTTACACCCCTGATAATGTGAGATTCGGATTCGTTAAGCAACTGCTAGTGGATAAACATTACGTTTATCCCCGTCATACTTCAAGCCGCCAGAGGAAACACCGTTACGTCGCCGTCTGGGGAAACCTGAAGGTTCGGGGATAAAATCGTTGCCAGTAGCACTCATTTTATCCTTATATTAGTATCATACTCTTAATCTTTGCTGAATCGAAGCAGCAACAAATTCATTCGCCCCATCTGCTTTTTATTTGCGCAAAGCCCGGCAGATCAAGTGTGAAAGCAGTTCCAACTGTCGGGCCGTTTCCATACTTAGCCAAACATAGCCGTGGATGGGGGTTTCAGCCACCGCGTCGCCCTGCTGCTCGTTCATTAGCTGCCGCAACTCGGCAGCAATATCATTCAGTTTACCGGTGTTTGCCAGTACCGGCTGCGGGTTGCCTTCAAACAACGCGTGGGCGATCGTTAGCAAGGTTTGCTGCGTCATCTGCTGGGTTTCACGCAATGTGTGCGCGTTAAGCATCACAAAATGGCTGGCGCGCGTCGCCCAGTGGGCATTGATTTGTAATTCAAGCATACAAACCAGGTTGCGGTTGATGGTCTGAATGGCCTCGAAAATAGATTTTTGTATCCGGGTTTCTTTACTGGCAGGCGTTATCAGCCCGCGCATTTTGACGACATCGTTCAGCAACCGTTGCAAATGTTTATCCAACCGGGGGCGCTCCAGCAAATTCGGCGACAGCGCTGCCTGATACACCCGATTATACGCCGTGACGCAATGAGCCAGTTGGATGCGCCAGTGCAAAAAGGCGCGCTGGGGCCAGATGCCGGTAAACAACATTGCCAGTAGCGACCCCAAAATCACATCCCCGCCACGCCATAATGCCGTATTCATATCACCAGCGGGAGCGCCGACAACAACGGCGAGCGTTATGCCTATCAGTAGCGCCTGATACGGTTTTTTCCCTAAGGCCAGCCAGCCGCACAAAAACATCGCTATCGCACACCACACCAGCATCAGCGGTAAGGAAAAGAGCTCCAGGCGTAGCGCCACCAGCCCTAACGCCGCGCCCAGGATCGTACCGCCTATGCGCTCAAAAGCACGAGGCACTACATTTCCCCAGAATGAGATGGGCCCCATAATCACCACTAACGTGATTAGCGGCCATGTGCCCTCGGGAATAGAAAACAGACGAACCAGCAGAAAGGTAAGAATGAACGCCAGGGCGATACGTATGCCATGCACGATGCGATAATGACGGTACAACCGTATTTCAAAAGGGCTTAATGACTTATCGGCACGCACGCTTGCGCTCCTTACGGGAATGGCAAAAAATGCATTGTACCTGCTTTATAGCAAAAATAGCGCACTGGCGGACGGAACACATTATCCGTCCGCTCTTTTCAGCCAGGAAACCAGTCGATCACTTCCGCTGTACCGGAATATACATTTCAATATCCCAGTATCCATCTTCCATGCCGTTATTCAGATAGGTTTCAAAACAGGGCGCAGAGGCTATCTGATAAGCGCTATCCTGCTCCAGGACGTCAAAAAACCGTTCCCACGGCTTCGCAAAGTCACGGTCTTCCACACGCGCGACAGCAGTGGCATATTCGCCGCCTTCAATGGCGGTCACGATTACGCCTTCGCTATTGTCCGGCAGGATGAAATTCTCTGCCACGGACACCACGGTATCGCAGCGGAGTTTTTCCGCAGGTACGACATCTGGATTGTCGTAATAGACGGCAATCCATTCAACTGGCACGATCCGCTGTCGATCCACCCACGTCATCAGTTGTTCAAAACCCTGCTTCACGGTGTGTTCCCATGGACCGACCATGTGGAAACCGGCTATCTTGCGTTTTTGTTCCTGCCTGATTTCGTAATCCATGCTGCCTCCGTCACTTTACTATACTGTATGAATGTACAGTATAATTACAGCCTTTTACGGTCACAAGGACAGCGTGATCATTTTGTGAGCAACCTCGCAATCCCGCCCTTTTGACACCTCAGATGACGGTGAACGGTGTGTGACAACGGCTTACGCTTTATGCTGAAAATAGTCGCTCAGACGAGAGAACATACCGCCTTTACCCACCGATTCCAGAGTGACCAGCGGCCACTGAGCGATCAGTTTATCCCGATCGTAGAGCTCTATTTCACCTACCCGTTGATGGGCGGCGATTGGCGCCTCCAGCTCTTTTCTATCCAGCACATATTTTGCTTTGATATGCGGAATTTCCGCTTTGGGCAGCGCCATCCAGAAATCCTGTTCCGTACCCAGCGCAATCTTTTCTTTGTCTCCATACCAGATTCGCTCGCTGCCCACTTTTTTACCGCTGTGCAAAATCTGCACCGTCGCAAAGTTTTGCTGGCCCCACTGCAACAGTTTTCGCGCCTGTTCCTCACGACCTTTCGAACTTTTCGCTCCCATCACGACGGCGATAAGTCGGCGCTGCCCGTCCACCGCCGATGCGATAAGATTAAATCCCGCCCCCGATGTGTGTCCGGTTTTAAGCCCATCGATATGCATGGTCTTATCCCATAACAAGCCGTTGCGGTTCTGCTGCGTGATGCCGTTCCAGGTCAGGCTTTTCTCGCTGTACATGTGATAAAATTCAGGTTCGCCGTGAATAATCGCCCGGGAGAGTACGGCCAGATCATACGCGGAGCTATGTTGTCCCGGCGCATCCAGACCGTGGACGGTTTCAAAATGGGTATCCTGCAAATTGAGTTTTTTCACATAGCTGTTCATCATCGCCACAAACTGCGGCTGCCCGCCCGCGATATAATCCGCCAGCGCCACACAGGCATCGTTACCGGAATCCACAATTAAGCCACGGCTTAAATCGCGTACCGACACGCGATCCCCTTCTTTTAAAAACATCAACGAGGAGCCGACAAACACCGGATTATCCTTCGCCCAGGCGTCGCGCCCAACGGTGACGATATCGTCAGGGCTGATACGATGACTATCGATGGCGCGATCGACGACGTAGCCCGTCATTAGCTTGGTAAGGCTGGCGGGATTACGTTGCTGGTGTTCATTACCGGCGGTAAGAACCTGTCCCGTAGTGTAATCCATCAACACCCAGGCGCCTGCATCAATGGCTGGCGGTTGGGGAGCAAAACTTACGGCATCGGCCGCAAGCGCAGGAGAAAGGTGCATCGCGAATAAAGAAGCGGCAATAAACAAACGGCGTTTCAACAGCATGTCCTCAGGATGGTCTCTATTTGCCGTTCTTTTTACGGAAGTTCAGTTAAACAAACATGGATAAATTGCAAGAAAATGTGACACAAGGCACATTTTCTTGCTGACATTATTTTATGGATACGCTCAGACGGCGGACTTATCCCCGCGCGGCGCGGTACGATGACGATGATAGCCGTCAACCATGCTACGGAAAATTTGTCCCGGCGTGTCGCCAAGAGTACACAGATAGAGATGCGCGCAAATAAACAGTAAGCCGATGATAGCAAGCGCCATATGCAGCACCAGCATCACAGGGCCCAGACCCGCAACCTGCGGATAGAGACACAACAAACCGGTGATGATTAACAGCGGTACCAGCGCGTACATAATCGCCAGATATGCCAGTTGTTGCAGTGGATTGAACTTATTCTGCTCTGTTGCCGCGAACGGATGCGCTTCCCCTTTCATAATGCCAAAAAGGTAAAAACGCGTCTGGCGTATGCAGCGCGTTACCAGTCCGGAAAAATTTACCCGATAGTGACGCCCGTTACCTGTGGTGAGATTGATCAGCACAAACCCGACCCAGAAAGCCAGTAAGGCAAAACCACACCAGGTATGCACTTGTACCATTAGCGCTACAGGGCCGAGAGAAAAATGACCAAATAAACCGCTTAACAGTAATAAAACAAACAGTAACGCATTTCCCCAATGCCAACGGCGAATCGCCAGCGAGTAGAGATAGTCACGATGTTCTTCACCGCCCGCCGTTTTTGGCGCCAGCATCCGGCGCAATAACGCATGGATAACCAGCCCAACAAGCATGAGCAGCACCACGACGCCTGCGTAAATTAACCACAGCGGCCAATAATCTGGCGCATAATGTAGTTCCGCTCCCCAGATAGTATTCATGCTTTACCCTCCTGATGGACTTCTTTACGACGGTACAGACTGACCGCGCCGCTACGCGCCTCCTGCTGGCGATAGACCTCTTTCTGACCGACCCAGCGCTGGATCTCGCTCTCATCCAGTCTGCCGAATTTCAGCGCGTCCGTTGGGCAAACGGATACGCACGCCGGAGACTGGCCAGCCGCCAACCGCGTGTCGGCACAGAAGTTACACTTGTCGGCGACACCGGTTTGCGGATTCAAATAGCGCACATGGAAAGGACATGCGGCAACACAATAATCGCAGCCAATACAGCGCGATTTATCCACCTGCACGATCCCGTTTTCATCACGATATGACGCTCCGGTAGGACAAACGCTGACACATGGCGCATTTTCACAGTGCTGACAGGAGACGCGGACAAATTGAAAATGGGTTAGTGCGTTGGATGCCTGTTCAGGGGCGCGAATTTGTACCTGTACGCGGCTAAATCCCTCCGGTACGTCATTAAGCACTTTGCAGGCAACGGTACACGCCTGGCAGCCGATACAACGTTTTTCATCATGCAGCATGACGTACTGATTCGTTAAATGATTCATGGTTCCCTCCTCCCTCATGCCCGGCTCAGCGTCACGCCTGCGGTATGCACTACCGTACCGGATACCGGACTCGTCACGTGCGGCAGTAAATTTCCGCAGTGGATACCGTGTGTCGTCGCCGCCGTTTTGGCCCCAGCTTTAGCGCCAAATCCCATATAGACAAAAAGCGTGTCCGGGCGGATACCGGGCGTCACCAGCGCCTTACCTTTCTCTTTACCCGTGGCATTTTCCAGCCAGATCTCATCGCCGGTCTTAATGCCTTTTTCTTGCGCCGTTTGCGGATGAACCCAGACCGCGTTATCCCACATTAGCTCGCTGAGTAAAGGTACGTACTGCGTCGCGCCATTGGTATGCACGGCCACCTTGCCCTGAATGAAGTAAAGCTCATTCTCTTTTTTCAGCGCAAAGTCACGAACGCGCGGAACGCCGTAGCCAGGGAGCAATTCCTCCAGGGTTGCGGAATAAAGTTCGATTTTGCCGGAGGGCGATTTGAAGCGAAGCTGTTCGCCATAGGTGTTGTCACTGTCCGTCGCGATAGCGCCGGGGTAACGCGCCGTAAACTGACGAACGGATTCTGGTTCGCGTAATAGCAGCGGAACGCCCCATTCGAGATACCCTTTCTGTCGCAGTTCCTTCGCTAAGGCATGGTCGCCGTTCAACTGATAGAGTTGGCGCGTCTGCATATCCTGCCACGGATAGTACTGCCCTAATCCCAACTGCTCGCCAAGTTCTTTCCAGATTTGCCAACTCGGACGCGCCTCGCCAATCGGCTCTACGACCTGTTGGCGCAGAGCGTAAGCCGGGTGCAGTCCCGACATATCGGATACCTCTTCGTCCCGTTCGAGATAGGTGCATTCCGGCAGCAGATAGTCGGCATATGCCGCGCTCTCGCTCAAATAGACATCGCAGCTGACCACCAGATCCAGTTGCTCAACGGTTTTTACCAGGTCCGAACGACAGGTGACGGTCTGGAAAGGATTATGCCGCGACATAATCCACGCCTTTATCGGGTAAGGCTTCTGGGTTAACGCCGCGTCAATAATGCTTTGCACCACGCCGCCGCCAGCGGCGATATATTTAAACTGCGGTGCGACCAAATCGATGCGTTGCGCCGTCGGTTTCGGCATATTTTTAATGTTGAGTTTCGCCAGCGTTGGCGCGACCTTTTCTCCGGCCAGTTTATTGTAAACAGACGCGTTTTTTTTCTGATATAGCCCGCCTTCGCGCTCAATATTACCGAGCAGCACATTAAGCGTAAAAATCATACGCCGCATATCAATCTCTTCCTGCGAGAACGTCGCGCGATGACCAGGACTGACAATAGCGTGAGGCGCGCAGGCGGCCAGTTCGCGTGTCACCCGGACAATAACGTCGGCTGGGACATCGGCCTGCGCGGCGGCCCATTCCGGCGTCGTCTCTTTTACCGCCTGTGCTAACTGTTCAAATCCGCTGGTATAACGCTCAACAAAAGACGCATCGTAGAGCTGTTCATCAATCATGACGTGGCACATCGCCAGCAGAACCGCTAAATCCCCCCCGGGACGAATAGCGTGCCACTCATCCGCCTTGCTGGAAAATATCGACAGACGCGGATCGAAGCTCACCATTTTGGCCCCCTTCTCCTGCGCGGTCATTAACTCATGGGTATCGGCAACTTCAATCCCTTCATACAAATTGTGGCCAAACGAAACCAGATAGCGCGTGTTAGCGATATCCATCGCCAGATCGCCGCCCATCATCACTTTTGCCGCAATGGCTTTCCCGGCAGGGCATGTTGAGGCGTGCGTAAAGGTATTAGGCGAACCAAAGGCCGTAGCCAGATGGAAAAGATGGCTAGAGAGCGAGCCCGATTTGGAAGAGAAAGCCACGCTCTCGGGGCCATGCTGCGCTTTGATGGCATTCATTTTCGCCGCGATTTCCTGGTAAGCCTGTTGCCAGCTAATCACCTGCCATTCACCGTCGCCGCGTGGCCCGGTGCGTTTCATAGGTTTTACAATCCGTTGCGGGTCATTGACCAGGCTGACGCCGCTCCCGCCCCTGGCGCATATGCGCGTCCCCTGCTGCGGCGCAGAAGGATTGCCCTGGATAAAAACGGTCTTGTTATTGACTACCTGCGCCTGAATAGGGCAACGAAAGGAACACATTTCGCACAAGCTTGGCGTTAGCGTGGTTTTACCGTTAATGCCGGCAATCGGGTTGCGCGCCAGCGCCCCGGGCGGAAAAGCGCCCAGCGCGCAGGCAGAGCAGCCGATGCCTACCCCCTGCAAAAAAGAACGACGACTAATGCTCATATAACCTCCTGTTATTAGATATAGCTGAAGATTATATTTAATTTGTATTATGAAATGTCGGCTTCAATCACAATTTGAAATAGTTGTTAAAATGAGCATGTCAACACGATAAAACCTTTTATTTTATAAATATTTTACATTTCCTGAACACGCACATGGACTGTCATTGAATAATCAGCAGAATTACCAAACAACCCGCTGTTAATTATAAAAATGATACAATTCCAATAACACGTAATAATATTTAAAAGAAAACGATTATTTCCTGAAAAGCGATTTCACGCGCTTTACGCAGTTCTTTCTCATACGCGCCGGAACGTCCGCCGACGATATCCCGAATGCCGGTGAAAAACGCTGGTTGAGCATCGAAGCGGGTTTACTTTTGCGTGCACACGGGCTTCGTTACCCGACCCGCTCCCTTATGCCTTGATTTTTCCGCAGATACGTCAGCGTCCCACAATACGGTGACATGATGACAGGATGGACACTTTCTGAAAGAAACCTGCCAGATAACATGGTGAATTGTAATCTCCATCGCCATACCGACATATGAAGCTTACTTTTAAGGCGTTAAAAATCCAGACCGTTTTTCCATAATGATGTTGATAAGGAATTCTAATGAAGATATCATCAGGCGCAATTAATTTTTCTACTATTCCTAACCAGGTTAAAAAATTAATTACCTCTATTCGTGAACATACGAAAAACGGGCTCACCTCAAAAATAACCAGTGTTAAAAACACGCATGCTTCTTTAAATGAAAAAATTAAAACAGGAAAGAGCTCATCGATTGAGTTCGCGTTACCACAAAAAATAAAAGACTTGTTTCAGCCGAAAAATAAAAACACCTTAAACAAAACATTGATTACCGTTAAAAATATTAAAGATACAAATAATGCAGGTAAGAAGAATATTTCAGAAGAAGATGCCTCAAAAATAAATGCAGCATTCATGCGTAAGCATATTGCAAATCAATCACGTGATTATAATTACAGAGTGACAGGTGCGGCCCCGCTCCCCGGTGGAGTCTCTGTATCAGCTAATAACAGGCCCACGGTTTCTGAAGGTAGAACACCACCAGTATCACCCTCCCTCTCACTTCAGGCTACGTCTTCCCCGTCATCACCTGCCGACTGGGCTAAGAAACTCACGGATGCAGTTTTACGGCAGAAAGCCGGAGAAACCCTTACGGCCGCAGATCGCGATTTTTCAAACGCAGATTTCCGTAATATTACATTCAGCAAAATATTGCCCCCCAGCTTCATGGAGCGAGACGGCGATATTATTAAGGGGTTCAACTTTTCAAATTCAAAATTTACTTATTCTGATATATCTCATTTACATTTTGACGAATGCCGATTCACTTATTCGACACTGAGTGATGTAGTCTGCAGTAATACAAAATTTAGTAATTCAGACATGAATGAAGTGTTTCTACAGTATTCAATTACTACACAACAACAGCCCTCTTTTATTGATACAACATTAAAAAATACGCTTATACGTCACAAAGCCAACCTCTCTGGCGTTATTTTACATGAACCGGATAATTCATCACCCCCGTCAGTATCAAGGGGCGGAAATTTTATTCGTCTAGGTGATATCTGGCTGCAAATGCCACTCCTTTGGACTGAGAACGCTGTGGATGGATTTTTAAATCATGAGCACAATAATGGTAAAAGTATTCTGATGACCATTGACAGCCTGCCCGATAAATACAGTCAGGAAAAAGTCCGGGCAATGGAAGACCTGGTGAAGTCATTGCGGGGCGGCCGTTTAACAGAGGCAGGTATCCGGCCAGTTGAAAGTTCGCTGGTGAGCGTACTGGCCCACCCCCCCTATACGCAAAGTACGCTTATCAGCGAGTGGATCAGGCCTGTTCAGGAACGTTTTTTTGCCCACCAGTGCCAGACCTATAATGACGTTCCCCTGCCGGCTCCTGACACATATTATCAGCAGCGCATACTGCCTGTGTTGCTGGATTCGTTTGACAGGAACAGCGCCGCCATGACCACTCACAGCGGACTCTTTAATCAGGTGATTTTACACTGTATGACAGGCGTGGACTGCACTGATGGCACCCGCCAGAAAGCTGCGGCGCTTTATGAACAGTATCTTGCGCACCCGGCGGTGTCTCCCCACATCCATAATGGACTCTTCGGCAATTATGACGGCAGCCCGGACTGGACAACCCGCGCCGCAGATAATTTCCTGCTGCTTTCCTCCCAGGATTCAGACACGGCGATGATGCTCTCCACTGACACGCTGTTAACAATGCTAAACCCTACTCCTGACACCACATGGGACAACTTTTACCTGCTGCGAGCCGGAGAGAACGTTTCCACTGCGCAAATCTCTCCGGTAGAGTTATTCCGTCATGACTTTCCGGTGTTTCTCGCCGCATTTAATCAGCAGGCCGTGCAGCGACGCTTTGGGGAACTGATTGATATCATCCTCAGCACTGAAGAGCACGGGGAACTGAACCAGCAGTTTATTGCCGCCACGAACCAGAAACATTCCACCGTGAAGTTGATTGATGATGCCTCAGTGTCGCGTCTGACCAGCATTTTTGACCCCTTGCTTCCTGAAGGCAAACTCAGCCCGGCACACTACCAGCACATCCTCAGTGCTTATCACCTGACGGACGCCACCCCACAGAAGCAGGCGGAAACCCTGTTCTGTCTCAGTACCGCATTCGCACGCTATTCCTCCAGCGCCATTTTCGGCACTGAGCATGACTCTCCGCCGGCCCTGAGAGGCTATGCGGAGGCGCTGATGCAGAAAGCCTGGGAGCTGTCTCCGGCGATCTTCCCGTCCAGCGAACAGTTTACCGACTGGTCCGACCGTTTTCACGGCCTCCATGGCGCCTTTACCTGTACCAGCGTTGTGGCGGATAGTATGCAACGTCATGCCAGAAAATATTTCCCGAGTGTTCTGTCATCCATCCTGCCACTGGCCTGGGCCTAGTCCAGCCTCAACCCGCATGAAATTAAGGGACACAGCGTTGTGTCCCTCTGTACATAGACCCGTTTTAGTCCATGCATTTTTTGAGATCCCGGCCAGATTGCCCCTGGCCTAAATTCCATACAGTACTAAATCAGAATCAGTAATTTCAGATGGACCGGAATATGGTTTACCATAGAGGGAGCGTAGTTTAGTGTCGCTGATGGTCATTTTAGTATTTTGTACTCAATGATTTTAATGTTTATGTACTCACCATCGCATGTACGAACATTAGCAACAATATCAATTGGTGTACAAATACAATCAATCAACGACAAAATAAAAGAATAAAATATTTCATATACAGATAACATCAGGCGTGTACATCAAGTGACAGTTAAAAACGACAGCATACAGAGCACATTCCTCTTCCACGATTACGAAACCTTCGGTACGCATCCGGCCCTCGACAGACCTGCGCAATTCGCCGCGCTCCGTACGGATAACGACTTCAACGTTATTGGCGAGCCGGAGGTGTTTTATTGCAAACCCGCCGATGATTATCTACCGCAGCCCGGCGCGGTGCTGATTACCGGCATCACGCCGCAGGAAGCGCGTGAGAAAGGAGAAAACGAAGCCGCTTTCGCCAGACGCATTCATGCGCTGTTTACCGTTCCTAAAACCTGCGTTGTGGGCTACAACAATGTGCGCTTTGATGATGAAGTCACGCGCAATATTTTTTATCGCAACTTTTACGATCCCTATGCCTGGAGCTGGCAGCATGATAATTCACGTTGGGATCTATTGGATGTCATGCGCGCCTGTTATGCGCTGCGCCCGGAGGGAATTAACTGGCCGGAAAACGACGACGGCCTGCCCAGCTTTCGTCTGGAACATTTAACCCAGGCGAACGGGATCGAACACAGCAACGCGCATGATGCGATGGCGGATGTCTACGCCACTATTGCGATGGCGCAACTGGTGAAAACACGCCAGCCGCGGCTGTTTGATTATCTTTATAGCCACCGCAGTAAACATAAACTGGCGGCGCTGATTGACGTTCCGCAAATGAAGCCGCTGGTGCATGTCTCCGGCATGTTTGGCGCGTGGCGCGGTAATACAAGCTGGGTCGCGCCGCTGGCGTGGCATCCTGAAAACCGTAACGCGGTGATCATGGTCGATTTAGCAGGCGATATTTCTCCTCTTCTTGAGCTGGACAGCGACACCCTTCGCGAGCGGCTTTATACGGCCAAAGCCGATCTTGGCGATCACGTCGCAGTGCCGGTAAAGCTGGTGCATATCAATAAATGTCCGGTACTGGCGCAGGCGAATACCTTGCGCCCGGAGGATGCCGACCGGCTGGGAATTAACCGCCAGCACTGCCTGGATAACCTGAAAGTGTTGCGTGAAAACCCGCAGGTCCGCGACAAAGTGGTGGCGATTTTTGCCGAAGCCGAACCTTTTGCCGCCTCGGATAACGTTGATGCCCAGCTCTATGATGGTTTTTTCAGCGATGCCGATCGCGCAGCCATGAAAATCGTACTCGAAACCGAGCCGCGTAACCTGCCCGCGCTGGACATTACCTTTGTCGATAAGCGCATTGAGAAGCTGCTGTTTAATTACCGCGCACGCAATTTTCCCGGTACGCTGGATGACGCAGAGCAGCAGCGCTGGCTGGAGCATCGACGTCAGGTGCTGACGCCGGAGTTTTTACAACAATATGCCAATGAATTGCAGATGCTTTCTCAGCAGTATGCGGAAGATAAAACGAAGCTGGGGTTGCTGAAATCACTGTGGCAGTACGCAACCGAGATTGTGTAATTGACCAATGCCTGACGGGCATTGTTAATCCAGAGCGGATAAAAAGTGACGCCGCCATCCGGTAAACATGCTGGATGACAAACAAAAAACCGGAGGCACTGCCTCCGGTTTTACTATTGCCGATAATACGTGCGATTACGCGACGTCTTCGTACTGTGGAACCGGGTTACGGAAGCTTTTAGTTACGCACGCCAGATAAATCAGCCCGATACCCGCCCAGATCAGGCCCAGTACCATTGAGCTCTCTTCCAGGTTAACCCACAACGCACCAACCGTGAGCGCGCCGCACATGGGCAGGAACAGATACTGGAAGTGATCTTTCAACGTTTTATTACGCTTCTCACGGATCCAGAACTGCGAAATCACCGACAGGTTAACAAAGGTAAACGCGACCAGCGCACCAAAGTTAATCAGCGCCGTCGCCATCACCAGGTCAAAATTAATCGCCAGCAGCGCGATCGCCCCGACCAGGATGATGTTCATCGCTGGCGTACGCCATTTCGGATGAACGTAACCGAAGAAGCTTTTCGGGAATACGCCGTCGCGCCCCATTACGTACATCAGGCGCGCTACGCCTGCATGCGCCGCCATACCGGAAGCCAGCACGGTGATAGTAGAGAAGATCAGCGCGCCCACCTGGAAGGTTTTACCCGCCACGTACAGCATAATTTCCGGCTGAGACGCATCCGGATCTTTAAAGCGAGAGATATCCGGGAAGTACAATTGCAGGAAATAGGTTGCAAAGATGAAGATCAGGCCGCCAATCAGCGCAGTCAGGAAAATCGCACGCGGGATCACGCGTTCAGCATCTTTGGTCTCTTCCGACAGGTTACTGATGCCGTCAAAGCCGGTAAAGGAGAAGCACAGGATCGTCGCTCCCGTAATCATCGGGATAACGTGCGCATCGCCGGACCAGAACGGACGGGTGCTCGCCAGCGTACCGGCGCCTTCGCCTTCAAATACGCCATAAACCACCATGCCCAGAATGACCGCAATCAGCACCACCTGTAGCACCACAATCACAGTGTTGAAGTTAGCGACCGATTTGAGGCTGCGCAGGTTAAAGGCCGTCATAAAGGCCACCAGCGCCACGACAAACACCCATGAGGGAATGGAGGGCACCAGCGCTTCAAAATAAATTTTCGCCAACAGAATGTTGATCATCGGCGCGAACAGATAATCGAGCAGAGAAGACCAACCCACCATAAAGCCAACGGTCGGGCTGATGGATTTCTGGGCATAGGTGTACGCCGAACCCGCGGAAGGGTAGCGACGCACCAGTTTCCCGTAGCTCAACGCCGTAAACAGAATCGCGATTAACGCGAATGCATACGCCGTCGGTACGTGACCGTCAGTGAGGCCTGAAACGATACCAAATGTATCGAACAGCGTCATCGGCTGCATATAGGCAAGACCCATCATTACAACCGGAACTAACGTAAGCGTTTTACGTAATTCCACGCGAGAGGTGTTTGGAGTAACGTTATGCGACATGGTCATTCTCCTTTACGGCGAATGCCGTCGCGTAAGCAAAAAATTGCCCCATTTTCTGGATTCCTCAGCGACAACAACTGTCGATTTTTAAGTAAGTATCTATCCGGTACGAAGCCCGGCCTCTTGGTATTGAATGATGTGTTTGAAGCAAAAAAATAACCGACGCGTATTAAAACGTCGGTTAGTGTCATTTTTTGCAAGCGGCGTATTCTGCCCTAAATTGAAGTGAAATGACAAGAGAATGCGAGCGCGTTCAAAAAATTATTTTTCATAAGCGATTGATTTTTAAACCGGCGATTTTGCATACACCCCAGCAATAGCATTATTTGCTAAAATTTCATCCCGCCACCAGCCGCTGGCCAGCCCGGCAGTCTGTTCATTCCAGCCAACCCACACCGGTTCATAGACGATTTGCGCCACGACTTTCTTCTCTATAAGCGCGCCGCTTTCCAAAAATCGCTGCGCCAGATAACGCGGTAAATAGCCGCATCCCAGGCCACTAATTTGCAGCTCCAGCTTGGTTTTAAAATCAAACACGGTAATCGCTTCCTGAGCGTCGAGCAGTTCAGACCCTATTGATCGCGAGGAATGGACGCTATCGCCAACCACAATCGCGCGAAAACGTTTGATCGTCTGGCGGCTAAGCGGTTCCTCTTCATGAACCAGCGGATGATGCGGGGCGACAGCAAACACCAGTTCAAGATCGCCCAGTCTTGCAAAGCCAAAGCCGGTGTCAGGCGGCGGCGCGCGCATGGCGCCAACGATGATATCCGCCCTTCCCTGCGTCAGCGTCTCCCATGAACCGCCGAGAACGCCATTAACAAATTTAAGGCGCGTCACGCTGTGGCGTTGATAAAAAGCGTCGATAAGCGGGGCCAGAAGAGAAAAGGGAAAGGTATCATCCACACCGATGACCAGTTCGTTCTCCCAGCCTTCATGCAGTTTAATCGCCTGCTTTTCCAGCTCGCGAACGGTGTGCAGCACTTCACGGCCTTTTTCCAGTAGCATTTTACCGGTTCGCGTAAATCGCGCGCGATGCCCGCTACGGTCGAGCAGTTGGATATTAAGATCGTTTTCCAGCTTATGAACGGTATAACTGAGGGCGGACGGCGTTTTAAATAATTTTGCCGACGCCGCCGCGAAGCTGCCTTCTTTTTCTAACGCATCAAGAATAATCAGAACGTCCAGCAGTGGTTTCATACTCGTCCCCTTGCGCTATATGGCGACCACCTGCTGGACAGCGATTCACTCCATCGGCATCACCAGCGGATCGGGATATTGATATTCAAATCCCAGCTCATTACAAATCCGGCTACCGTCGATAATCTTCCCTTTGCCGTTGTCCGGTGCGTCACGAAAATGCGGCGGCGCCATTCCCAGCAAGCGCGTCATTTGCGGATAAAACACGTTGCGGGCTGGATGCGCCGGCGCACATATATTATAGATGTGCCCCCCTTTTGGCGCCTGTAGCAAGAGGGTAATTGCGCCAACCACGTCTTCAAGATGCACCAGATTGACCCCGTGTTGACCATCCGGCGCGGTTTTTCCGGCAAAGAAACGACCGGGATGGCGTCCAGGCCCGACCAACCCCGCCAGCCGCAGAATATCTACTGACGTGCCCGGCAGATTATGCAGCCAATCTTCCAGTTCCTTCAGGGTACGCCCGCTGGCCGTGACCGGATTACGCGGCGTATTCTCTTTCACCACGCCTTGCGCATCGCCGTAAACAGACGTCGAACTGGTAAAAATAATACGCGGGATACGATAAGCCAGCGCGCTGTCGACCAGCTCCTGCATCGCCTGCAGATAAAAATCCTCTCCTGGACCGCTACGGCGCGCGGGCAGTGTTATCACCAGCGCATCGACATCCAGCAGAGCGTCAAGATCGTCCGCCTCACAGACCAGCTCCGGCTCCAGACGCAGCGGATAGCTTTCAATTCCACTCATACGGGCCGCTTCCACCCCGTCAAGGGTGGTTTTGCTGCCGGTAACCTGCCAGCCTCTCGCTGCCAGCGACATTGCCAGCGGCATGCCTAACCAACCTAAACCGACAATTGCGACCTTTTTCATCCATTTTCTCCTGACTTTAACGCCTTATACATAAGGCTACGCCAGCCCGCCGTGACTGACAATTCATACTATAAATGCGAAATGAAAAAAGCGCTTGCTTTAAGGCGTAAAAGTGGTTTAGGTTAAAAGGTATCAAATGAATAAGCATTCATCGGAATTTTTATGACACGCGTTCAATTTAAACACCACCATCATCACCATCATCCTGACTAGTCTTTCAGGCGATGTGTGCTGGAAGACATTCAGATCTTCCAGTGGTGCATGAACGCATGAGAAAGCCCCCGGAAGATCATCTTCCGGGGGCTTTTTTTTTGGCGCGCGATACAGACCGGTTCAGACAGGATAAAGAGGAACGCAGAATGTTAGACAACACCCGCTTACGCATAGCTATTCAGAAATCAGGCCGTTTAAGCGATGATTCACGAGAATTGCTGGCCCGCTGCGGCATAAAAATTAATTTACACACTCAGCGCCTGATTGCGATGGCGGAAAACATGCCGATTGATATCCTGCGCGTGCGTGATGATGACATTCCGGGTCTGGTGATGGATGGCGTGGTCGATCTCGGCATTATCGGCGAGAACGTGCTGGAAGAAGAGCTACTCAATCGCCGCGCGCAGGGCGAAAATCCGCGCTATTTTACCCTGCGCCGTCTTGACTTCGGCGGCTGCCGTTTATCGCTGGCAACGCCGGTTGACGAAGCCTGGGACGGCCCGGCCGCGCTGGACGGTAAACGTATCGCTACCTCTTATCCGCACCTCCTCAAACGCTACCTCGACCAGAAAGGCGTCTCTTTTAAATCGTGTCTGTTAAATGGTTCTGTCGAAGTCGCGCCGCGCGCGGGGCTGGCCGACGCTATCTGCGATTTGGTCTCTACCGGCGCGACGCTTGAAGCTAACGGCCTGCGTGAAGTCGAAGTTATCTACCGCTCTAAAGCCTGTCTGATTCAGCGCGACGGTGAGATGGCACAGAGCAAGCAAGAGCTGATCGATAAATTACTGACCCGTATTCAGGGTGTGATTCAGGCGCGCGAATCGAAATACATCATGATGCACGCGCCAAGTGAACGCCTGGAAGAGGTTATCGCCCTGCTGCCAGGCGCCGAAAGGCCGACAATTCTGCCGCTGGCGGGCGAGCAACAGCGCGTGGCGATGCACATGGTCAGCAGCGAAACGCTGTTCTGGGAAACCATGGAGAAACTGAAAGCGCTTGGCGCCAGCTCGATTCTGGTACTGCCGATCGAGAAGATGATGGAGTGATCTGACGCCTGATGGCGCTGCGCTTATCAGGCCTACGTAATGCGTTGTTATTTTGGGTTCTGTAGGCCGGATAAGGCGGAACCCTGTGATGGAGTATAGACCATGAGCTTCAATACCCTGATTGACTGGAACAGCTGTAGCCCTGAACAGCAGCGTGCGCTGCTGACGCGTCCGGCGATTTCCGCCTCTGACAGTATTACCCGGACGGTCAGCGATATTCTGGATAATGTAAAAACGCGCGGTGACGATGCCCTGCGTGAATACAGCGCTAAATTTGATAAAACAGAAGTGACAGCGCTACGCATTACCCCTGAAGAGATCGCCGCCGCCGGCGCGCGTCTGAGCGACGAATTAAAACAGGCGATGGCCGCTGCCGTCAAAAATATTGAAACGTTCCATTCCGCGCAGACGCTACCGCCTGTAGATGTGGAAACCCAGCCAGGCGTGCGTTGCCAGCAGGTTACGCGTCCCGTCGCGTCTGTCGGTCTGTATATTCCCGGCGGCTCGGCTCCGCTCTTCTCAACGGTGCTGATGCTGGCGACGCCGGCGCGTATTGCGGGATGTCAGAACGTGGTTCTGTGCTCGCCGCCGCCCATCGCTGATGAAATCCTCTATGCGGCGCAACTGTGTGGCGTGCAGGAAATCTTTAACGTCGGCGGCGCGCAGGCGATTGCCGCTCTGGCCTTCGGCAGCGAGTCCGTACCGAAAGTGGATAAAATTTTTGGCCCCGGCAACGCCTTTGTAACCGAAGCCAAGCGTCAGGTCAGCCAGCGCCTCGACGGCGCGGCTATCGATATGCCTGCCGGGCCGTCTGAAGTACTGGTGATCGCCGACAGCGGCGCAACACCGGATTTCGTCGCTTCTGACCTGCTCTCCCAGGCTGAGCACGGTCCGGATTCGCAGGTGATCCTGCTGACGCCTGATGCTGACATTGCCCGCAAGGTGGCGGAGGCGGTAGAACGTCAACTGGCAGAACTGCCGCGCGCGGACACCGCCAGGCAGGCCCTGAGCGCCAGTCGTCTGATTGTGACCAAAGATTTAGCGCAGTGCGTCGCCATCTCTAATCAGTATGGGCCGGAACACTTAATCATCCAGACGCGCAATGCGCGCGATTTGGTGGATGCGATTACCAGCGCAGGCTCGGTATTTCTCGGCGACTGGTCGCCGGAATCCGCCGGTGATTACGCTTCCGGAACCAACCATGTTTTACCGACCTATGGCTATACTGCTACCTGTTCCAGCCTTGGGTTAGCGGATTTCCAGAAACGGATGACCGTTCAGGAACTGTCGAAAGCGGGCTTTTCCGCTCTGGCATCAACCATTGAAACATTGGCGGCGGCAGAACGTCTGACCGCCCATAAAAATGCCGTGACCCTGCGCGTAAACGCCCTCAAGGAGCAAGCATGAGCACTGAAAACACTCTCAGCGTCGCTGACTTAGCCCGTGAAAATGTCCGCAACCTGGTACCGTATCAGTCCGCCCGCCGTCTGGGCGGTAATGGCGATGTCTGGCTGAACGCGAATGAATTCCCGACAGCGGTGGAGTTTCAGCTCACCCAACAAACGCTTAACCGCTACCCGGAATGCCAGCCAAAGGCCGTGATTGAAAACTACGCGCAATATGCTGGCGTAAAGCCGGAGCAGGTGCTGGTCAGCCGCGGCGCGGATGAAGGGATCGAACTGGTGATCCGCGCCTTCTGCGAACCGGGGAAAGACGCCATTCTCTACTGTCCGCCCACTTACGGTATGTACAGCGTCAGCGCCGAAACCCTTGGCGTAGAGCGCCGGACGGTTCCCGCGCTTGAAAACTGGCAGCTGGATCTACAGGGGATTTCCGACAACCTTGACGGCGCAAAAGTGGTGTTCGTTTGTAGCCCCAATAACCCCACCGGGCAACTTATCAACCCGCAGGATCTGCGCACGCTGCTGGAGTTGACACGCGGTAAAGCGATAGTCGTCGCCGACGAAGCTTATATTGAGTTTTGCCCGCAGGCCACGCTGACAGGCTGGCTGGTTGAATATCCTCATCTGGTTATCCTGCGCACATTGTCGAAAGCTTTTGCGCTGGCGGGTCTGCGCTGCGGCTTTACGCTGGCTAATGAAGAGGTGATCAACCTGCTGTTAAAAGTGATCGCCCCTTATCCGCTTTCTACGCCAGTGGCGGATATCGCCGCCCAGGCGCTGAGCCCGCAGGGAATAAACGCAATGCGCGATCGCGTGGCGCAGACAGTGCAGGAGCGTCAGTATCTGGTGAATGCCCTGCAACAGACCGCCTGCGTAGAACACGTCTTTGACTCTGAAACCAACTATATTCTGGCGCGGTTTACCGCTTCCAGCAGCGTGTTTAAATCCTTATGGGATCAGGGCATTATCTTACGCGATCAGAATAAACAACCTTCTTTAAGCGGCTGCCTGCGGATTACGGTCGGCACCCGCCAGGAAAACCAGCGCGTCATTGACGCCTTACGTGCGGAGCCAGTATGAGTCAGAAGTATCTTTTCATCGACCGAGACGGAACCTTGATTTCCGAACCGCCGAGCGATTTTCAGGTAGACCGCTTTGATAAACTGGCCTTTGAGCCAGAGGTGATTCCCGTATTGCTGAAGCTGCAAAAAGCCGGTTTTAAGCTGGTGATGATCACTAACCAGGATGGACTTGGCACGCAAAGCTTCCCGCAGGCGGACTTCGACGGACCGCACAACCTGATGATGCAGATTTTCACTTCTCAGGGCGTACGCTTTGATGAGGTGCTGATCTGCCCTCACCTGCCCGCAGACGACTGCGACTGCCGCAAGCCCAAAGTGAAGCTGGTGGAGCGCTATCTTGCGGAACAAGCAATGGATAGCGCCAACAGCTATGTGATTGGCGATCGTGCGACCGATATCCAGCTCGCTGATAATATGGGCATTACTGGTTTACGCTATCACCGTGAAACGCTGAACTGGACGATGATTGGCGAACAGCTAACGAAACGCGATCGCTATGCGCATGTGGTCCGCAACACCAAAGAGACACAGATTGATGTCAGCGTCTGGCTGGATCGCGAAGGCAACAGCAAGATTAATACCGGCGTCGGCTTCTTTGACCATATGCTCGATCAAATCGCCACCCACGGCGGCTTTCGCATGGAGATTACCGTTAAGGGCGATCTCTATATCGACGATCACCACACGGTAGAAGATACCGGACTGGCGCTCGGTGAGGCATTAAAACTGGCACTCGGCGACAAGCGCGGTATCTGCCGTTTTGGCTTTGTACTACCGATGGATGAATGTCTGGCGCGCTGCGCGCTGGATATTTCCGGTCGTCCGCATCTGGAATATAAAGCTGAATTTACCTACCAGCGTGTGGGCGATTTGAGCACAGAGATGATTGAACACTTTTTCCGCTCACTCTCTTACACGATGGGCGTCACTCTGCATCTCAAGACTAAAGGTAAAAACGATCACCACCGTGTCGAAAGTTTGTTTAAAGCCTTTGGTCGGACGCTACGCCAGGCGATTCGCGTGGAGGGCGATACATTACCGTCCTCGAAAGGAGTGCTGTGATGAACGTCGTCATCCTTGACACCGGCTGCGCCAATTTAAGCTCGGTAAAATCCGCCGTGGCGCGCCACGGTTACACCCCGGTGGTCAGCCGCGAAGCGGAAATCGTATTACGCGCTGACAAACTCTTTCTGCCCGGCGTCGGCACGGCGCAGGCCGCTATGGATCAACTGCGCGAACGTGAACTGATCGACTTAATTAAAGCGTGTACTCAGCCGGTACTGGGTATCTGCTTAGGGATGCAACTGCTGGGTCGTCGCAGCGAAGAGACGCGCGGCGTGGATCTGCTGAACATTATCGAACAAGACGTGCCGAAAATGACCGACTTTGGTCTGCCGCTGCCGCACATGGGCTGGAATCGCGTGTATCCGCAGGCGGGCAACCGGCTGTTTCAGGGCATTGAAGATGGCGCCTATTTTTACTTTGTTCACAGCTACGCGATGCCGGTCAACCCGTGGACTATCGCCCAGTGCAATTACGGCGAGCCGTTTACCGCGGCGGTACAGAAAGATAATTTCTTCGGCGTACAGTTCCATCCGGAACGTTCGGGCGCGGCGGGCGCACAGTTGCTGAAAAACTTCCTGGAGATGTAATGATTATTCCGGCATTAGATTTAATTGACGGCACCGTGGTGCGTCTCCACCAGGGCGACTACGCCCGGCAGCGGGATTACGGTAACGATCCCCTGCCCCGTTTGCAGGATTACGCCGCCCAGGGCGCCGGGGTGCTGCATCTGGTAGATCTGACCGGCGCTAAAGATCCGGCTAAGCGACAGATACCGCTGATTAAAACCCTGGTCGCGGGCGTGAACGTGCCTGTTCAGGTCGGCGGCGGCGTGCGTACCGAAGAAGACGTTGCGGCATTACTGAAAGCTGGCGTTGCCCGTGTGGTCATCGGTTCAACGGCGGTGAAATCCCCTGACGTGGTGAAAGGCTGGTTTGAACGTTTTGGCGCGCAGGCGCTGGTGCTGGCGCTGGACGTTCGCATAGACGAACACGGCAACAAGCAGGTGGCGGTTAGCGGCTGGCAGGAAAATTCCGGCGTCTCGCTGGAACAACTGGTGGAGACCTATCTCCCCGTCGGCCTGAAACATGTACTGTGTACCGATATTTCTCGCGACGGCACGCTGGCGGGCTCTAACGTTTCGCTGTACGAAGAGGTATGCGCCAGATATCCGCAGATCGCCTTTCAATCCTCCGGCGGTATTGGCGATATCGATGATATTGCCGCCCTGCGCGGCACCGGCGTGCGCGGCGTGATTGTCGGACGCGCGCTGTTGGAAGGGAAATTTACCGTTAAGGAGGCCATCCAATGCTGGCAAAACGTATAATTCCGTGTCTGGATGTTCGTGATGGTCAGGTGGTGAAAGGCGTACAGTTTCGCAACCATGAGATCATTGGCGATATCGTTCCGCTGGCCAAACGCTATGCCGACGAAGGCGCGGACGAACTGGTGTTCTATGACATTACCGCCTCCAGCGATGGTCGCGTAGTCGATAAAAGCTGGGTGGCGCGCGTTGCCGAGGTGATCGACATTCCGTTTTGTGTAGCGGGCGGCATCCGGTCAATTGACGACGCCGCCAAAATTCTTTCTTTCGGGGCGGATAAGATCTCTATCAACTCCCCGGCGCTGGCTGACCCAACGCTGATTACCCGTCTGGCTGACCGTTTTGGCGTACAGTGCATTGTCGTCGGGATTGATACCTGGTTTGACGACGCCACGGGGAAATATCATGTTAACCAGTATACCGGCGATGAAAACCGTACCCGCGTGACGCAGTGGGAGACGCTGGATTGGGTGCAAGAGGTACAACAGCGCGGCGCGGGGGAAATCGTCCTGAATATGATGAACCAGGACGGCGTGCGTAACGGTTATGATCTGACGCAGTTGAAAAAAGTCCGTGACGTTTGCCGCGTGCCGCTGATCGCCTCCGGCGGCGCGGGTACGATGGAACACTTTCTTGAGGCATTCCGTGATGCCGATGTCGACGGCGCGCTTGCCGCCTCCGTTTTTCACAAGCAAATCATCAATATTGGCGAATTAAAAGCGTACCTGGCAGGCCAGGGCGTGGAGATCAGGATATGTTAACAGAGCAACAACGCCGCGAGCTGGACTGGGAAAAAACCGATGGCCTGATGCCAGCCATCGTGCAACATGCGGTATCCGGCGAAGTATTGATGCTGGGCTATATGAACCCACAAGCGCTGGACAAAACCATTGAATCCGGCCATGTCACGTTCTTCTCACGCACGAAACAGCGTTTATGGACCAAAGGCGAAACCTCAGGCCATGTGCTGAATGTCGTCAGCATTGCGCCGGATTGCGACAACGATACACTGCTGGTGCTGGCAAACCCTGTCGGGCCGACCTGCCACAAAGGTACCAGTAGCTGCTTTGGCGACGCCAGCCATCAGTGGTTATTCCTGTATCAACTGGAGCAGCTACTGGCAGAGCGCAAAACCGCCGATCCGGCCAGCTCTTACACGGCGAAACTGTACGCCAGCGGTACTAAACGTATTGCGCAAAAAGTTGGCGAAGAAGGTGTAGAAACCGCGCTGGCGGCCACCGTCAATGATCGTTTTGAATTAACCAATGAAGCGTCTGATTTGATGTACCACCTGCTGGTGCTGTTGCAGGATCAGGATCTCAACCTCACCACCGTGATCGACAATCTTCGTAAGCGTCATCAATAAGCATAAAAAACCGGGCAACGCCCGGTTTTTTATGAGAAATTTTACCTTTCGAAGCCGACCACCATCCGGCAAAGAAGCTTACAAGGCTTTTGGCTTATAGCTACGTAGCGCATTGCGCCCCAGCACAATCCCGGCGCCGATCATCCCGCCCAGCAACACAGCCAGCACGAGGGTAATGGCTTTTTTCGGGCTATCGCGACGGACCGGCAGCGTCGGCTTCATCACATAACGATAGACGTGCACCGTATCGGCAGTCACTTTCAGATTTTTAATGTCCAGCAGTGTCTGCTTCGTCTGGTAATAGGCCGGAGAAAAGACCAGTGGACGCGTCGCTTCGTTCTGTATCATCGATTTTAGCGCATCGCTCCCCAGCAGGAACATCGTGTCCTGGGTAACATCCTGGGTTTGCTGAATCTGCGGCTGCGTGATTTTGGCCTCATCCGCATAGCGCAACGCTTCTTCGATTTGCTTAATACGCAGATCTTTTTGCTCCTGCGCCACAACTTCCTGCGTCTCAAGGGACTCCTGCAACGTTTTGGTTTGCAGCGTGATGTTATCTTTCAGGTCAACTTCCAGTTCCTTAGCGACCTCTTCATCCACCTGTTGGATATATTCCGCCAGCCGACGCTGCGCCCCTTCAGCGGTAGTACTCACATAAGAAACCGAGAGTGGCAGCGCCTGCCCCTTTACCGACTGTTCAATGGTGAGCTTTTCCCGCTCTTTCTGATTATCCAGCGCTTCCGATAATGCGGAAAACGCAGAGCTAAAGCGGCTTATAAAATTCGCCTGCACTTCAGAGATTTTGGGGGCATTCCCGCCATACAAGACGTTGAGCGCGTTGGTATAGGTGGCAACCTGCGCGGCATCAGGTTGGGTAATAATCGCCGTGGATGTCCATTTTTCTTTGGCTATCATCAGGTAGCCTACAGCCAGCAAAATGGCGATAATAACGGCTACAATAATGGTCATCTTCCCACGCCATAACTGTAGTAATAACTCAATCAAATCAATCTGTTCCGGATCGTTCCCACGCCCGGAAGACGCATTACTATCCACTGTCATAGATACCCTAACTAAAAAAAGGATGAAGCTGGAGACAGTGTAGCCATAAAGCAAATATATGCCATAGGATTAATGATAAAAATCAGACATTATTTCCATTTGGTCAATAAATCATCGGGACTCATCAGCCCCGATTGCCTTATTAATCACTACCGAAAAGATCGCGGGTATACACTTTTTCAGCGACATCCAAAAGCTCTGCCGCCATCCTGTTGGAAATAATGACATCCGCCTGCTGTTTAAAGCAGTGCAAATCACGTTCAAGACGTGAGTTAAAGAAAGTATCTTCTTCCATTACCGGCTCATAGATGATGACCTCTACGCCTTTCGCTTTAATGCGCTTCATAATCCCCTGAATCGATGAGGCGCGGAAGTTATCGGAGCCACTCTTCATAATCAGGCGATAAATGCCCACCACTTTAGGCTTTCTGGCGAGGATAGCGTCGGCAATAAAATCTTTACGCGTACGGTTTGCTTCAACGATAGCGGAGATAATATTATTAGGCACCGACTGATAATTAGCCAGCAACTGTTTGGTATCTTTTGGCAAACAATATCCGCCATAACCAAAAGAGGGATTATTATAATGATTGCCAATACGCGGGTCGAGGCACACCCCTTCAATAATTTGTCGGGTATTTAATCCTAACGTTTCAGCATAGCTGTCTAATTCATTAAAATAAGCGACTCGCATAGCGAGATAAGTATTGGCGAAAAGTTTAATGGCTTCCGCTTCAGTGGAGTCCGTAAACAGCGTCGGAATCTCCTGTTTAATAGCGCCTTCCTGGAGTAATGCGGCAAATTCTCTGGCGCGCTCAGACTGTTCCCCAATCACGATACGGGAGGGATAAAGGTTATCGTAAAGGGCTTTGCCTTCACGTAAAAACTCCGGAGAGAAAATGATATTTTCTGTCGCAAACTTCTGACGCATTGCCGCCGTGAAGCCAACCGGCACCGTAGACTTAATAATCATCACGGCTGCGGGGTTGATGCTGATCACATCCTGAATGACCGATTCCACACTGGACGTATTAAAATAGTTGGTTTTTGGATCGTAATCCGTAGGCGTAGCAATGATGACGTAATCTGCATTCTGGTATGCATCAAACTTATCCAGCGTTGCCCTGAATCTGATGTTATCTTCCTTTAAAAATTGCTGAATTTCTTTATCAACAATCGGAGATATCCGATCATTTAACAGTTCAACACGGGCAGGAACAATGTCTAACGCCACCACATCATGGTGTTGTGCAATAAGCAAACCATTAGACAAGCCAACATAACCCGTCCCGGATATCGTGATTTTCATTATTTGCTCTCAGAATTAACTTAATTATGAATCATGATGTATTTCGCATCCTGATAAGATATTAAAGTTTTAACGCCTGAGTATATAAAGTGCAACGCAGACGAAAACAATTCAGATTATCTTCATTACGATAAACACAGATTATTAAGTTAATATTAAGCAAAAGCGATAAATCAATAAGAATAGAGATAAAAAAAAGCCCGGTATTAAACCGGGCTTAAACATTTTTGCAGAAATTATTCCAACCATTCGGTATGGAAAATGCCTTCTTTATCAGTACGTTTATAGGTGTGCGCACCAAAGTAGTCACGCTGCGCCTGAATCAGGTTAGCTGGCAGTACTGCGGCGCGATAGCTGTCATAGTAGGCCACTGCCGCAGAGAATGTCGGCACCGGAATGCCATTCTGCACCGCGTAAGCCACGACATCGCGCAGCGCCTGCTGGTACTCATCAGCAATTTTCTTGAAGTAAGGCGCTAACAGCAAGTTAGCGATATCGGCGTTTTCTGCGTAAGCATCGGTGATCTTCTGCAGGAACTGAGCGCGAATGATACAGCCCGCCCGGAAAATCTTAGCAATCTCGCCGTAGTTGAGATCCCAGTGATATTCATCAGACGCGGCGCGTAGCTGCGAGAAGCCCTGCGCATAGGAGACGATCTTGCCAAGATACAGCGCGCGACGCACTTTCTCGATAAATTCCGCTTTGTCGCCCGCCGGCTGCGCTTTCGGCCCGGAGAGCACTTTAGATGCGGCAACACGTTGCGCTTTCAGCGAAGAGATGTAACGCGCAAAGACGGATTCGGTAATCAGCGACAGCGGTTCGCCCAGATCCAGCGCGCTCTGGCTGGTCCATTTACCGGTCCCTTTGTTGGCGGCTTCATCAAGAATGACATCCACCAGGTAGTTTCCGTCTTCATCTTTTTTAGTGAAGATGTCTTTAGTGATGTCGATCAGATAACTGCTCAGCTCGCCGTTATTCCACTCAGTAAAAGTGTTCGCCAACTCTTCATTGCTGAGGTTCAGGCCGCCTTTCAGCAGGGAGTAAGCTTCAGCGATAAGCTGCATATCGCCATATTCAATACCATTGTGGACCATCTTGACGTAGTGACCCGCACCATCGGCGCCGATATAGGTCACGCACGGTTCGCCATCTTCCGCCACAGCAGCAATCTTCGTCAGGATCGGCGCCACCAGTTCATAGGCATCTTTCTGACCGCCAGGCATGATAGATGGCCCTTTCAGCGCGCCCTCTTCACCACCGGAAACACCGGTACCGATAAAGTTAAAACCTTCCGCAGACAGCTCGCGATTGCGACGGATTGTGTCCTGGAAGAAGGTGTTACCGCCATCAATAATGATATCGCCTTTTTCCAGATACGGTTTCAGCGAATCGATAGCTGCATCAGTACCTGCGCCCGCTTTCACCATTAACAGGATACGACGAGGCGTTTCGAGGGATTCAACAAACTCTTTCACCGTGTAATAAGGCACCAGCTTTTTGCCGGGATTCTCGGCAATCACTTCTTCGGTCTTTTCACGGGAGCGGTTGAAAACGGAGACGGTATAACCACGGCTTTCGATGTTGAGCGCGAGGTTGCGCCCCATCACTGCCATACCGACGACGCCGATCTGTTGCTTGGACATTACATACTCCTGTCAGGTGTGGAAGTTACATATATTTCACCATTATGTGCTACAAATTTTACAGCGTAAAGCATATTAAATACTTGTCCATTAATAGCACATTGTGGTTCGGCGGATATTTTTCCGCTTGGTTAACTTAAAATACCACGCGTAAAATTCTTTTAACAAAAGACCTAAAGTTAGCATCTGCATAAAAAACCGCAAAAACTATAATCATACTTACCAGCGATACAATAGTAAGCTTACTTATAAAGTCAAACCAGTTGGAAACTTTAAAGAAAATTATTTGTTCTCTTGTAAAATAAAAAACAGCAAAAATAACAAATGAGAATATTAAAGGTTTCAGTACAAATGACAAGTACTTTTTTAATGCATTAAATCTACCAAACATTTTACCATATAGATATAATGGCTTTGCAATTAATGTAATTAATACATTAGATATAATCGTGCCAATAATAATACCGGGAAGACCAATATAAAAAGCCAGGAGCGCGGAAAAAAATAAATTAACCACTCCCTCAAGCAAAGGATAATATACATCCCCAAAAAAACCAGTTGCGTTTTTAAAAATATCACAAGGAATTCTAATGACACTTATAAATACATTAACAAGCATTAATATAACAATACCATTACCTAGTATGAATTTTTCGCCTATCCAGCTGGTAATAAAGTCATTAACCAAAAAATACATATTCAAAGAAATGAAGGTAGCCAATGCTATAAATACTGTGTTAAATTGCTTTGCAATACTGGTAACTTCATCATCATTTTGATTGATTAAAAAATTACCCACACTAGCTGTAATAGCATTAACAAAACTGGACATAAGCACAGTCACAACCTGGAAGACCATCATATAACTTCCATAAATCGTGACGTAGCTTAAATTAAGAAATTTTGAAACTAGCAAATAATCAGTATTTAAAACTAACACACCACCAATCTTATGAAAAAACATGTTTTTTATTTTTATTTTTAATTCATTTTTTAATGTTGTTTTTTCATCATCGCTAATAGATTGTGGAACTACCTTAAAATGGATGTCGTTATTAATAATATTTTTAAATATAAAATACTGTACTATCACGCCAATAGTTTCAACGAGCAAATAGAGTAAGAAATTATGTGTGGTGACTAATAGCAATATTTGCAGCGCAATAATTAATATTTTCCCGCCACCCTGTATTTTACGGACTACTGAATATTGCTGATTTGCAGTTAATAGAGTTGAATGCTTTGCATAAGAATAAGTTAAAGATGTATTTATTACAAAAAATGCCCAATAAATAAAAACATGACTTACTGCATTAACAGAATCGATGAAAAAGTAAATACCAAAGCCAATTACTATACCTATCAATAAAACTAAAAACGAGATATATCTATAGATTGTAGACAGCAATAAAGTTAAGTATTTTATTTTTGCATAATCCCCCTCACTCAGCGGCTTGTATAAAAGGCTTGCCGCAGCTACCCCTATGCCAAGCTCGGCGAGATTTAAATAAGCAGTCAGTTGTGTAAATAACAACATCACACCTGTTAAATCAGCGCCCATCTTAGAGACAAATATAGTTCGAAGATAAAATCCTAGCGCAATAAGAAAAAAAGTAATAAATAAATCAACTTTAAAGTTGTTAATCGCTTTTATAGTTCGCATTTTTACTTTCCGGATGTAAACTTAAAGTAAATAAATATTCGTGGGAAGTTACAGGATTACATCAATTATTATTAGCCCCATAATAATTAATATTACCAGGAAGGTAAAATAAATAATCATATCAATGATTATTTATACTGTCCGAAAAGAACATAGCGAAAGCCTTATATCTATTAGAAATGGAAACCAACAACAATCAAACACACTTAATATTTATTGGCTTTATACTACGAATTGGTTAGAGAATATCCGAAAAGTTAGCCCTCCATAAAGAAGGGCTGCTTTTTATGAATTGAGTAGCTGAAGAATTTCTTTCGTTCGCGCTTCCATCAGCGGAATATCGCCGCGTGATTCCACATTCAGGCGCACCACCGGTTCGGTGTTCGACGAGCGCAGGTTGAAACGCCAGTCCGGGAATGACATGCTGAGACCGTCCGTGCGATCCACCGCCTGCGCCTCTTCCGCAAAGTGCGCTTCCACCCGCGCAATGGCTGCCGCCGGCTCCGCCAGCCTGCTGTTGATTTCCCCGCTCGCCGGGAACGCCGCCATCCGGTCGCAGACCAGTTCACCCAGCGACTGTCTCTTCAGGCACACCAGCTCCGCCACCAGCAGCCACGGGATCATCCCGCTGTCGCAGTAGGCAAAATCACGAAAATAGTGATGCGCGCTCATTTCCCCGCCATAAATGGCATCCTCCGTACGCATCCGCTCCTTGATAAAGGCGTGCCCGGTTTTTGACATCACCGGCGTCCCGCCCGCCGCCGTCACCACTGCCTCCGTGTTCCAGGTCAGGCGCGGGTCGTGGATAATCTTCGCCCCCGGGTGTTTTTCCAGAAACGCTTCCGCCAGCAGCCCGACGATGTAGTACCCCTCGATAAACTGCCCTTTATCATCGAACAGGAAGCAGCGGTCGAAGTCGCCGTCAAAGGCGATGCCCATGTCCGCCCCGTGTTCAATAACGGCCTTGCGGGTGTCGTCGCGACACTCCGGCAGCAACGGGTTGGGAATGCCGTTCGGGAAGGTGCCGTCCGGGGTGTTGTGGATTTTGATGAACTCCACCGGCGCGCCCAGCGCCTTCAGACGCGCTTCGATGGCGTCAATGACCGGCCCCGCCGCCCCATTGCCGGAATTCACCACCAACTTCAGCGGGGTGAGATTGTTAACACTGATATAGCCGAGCAGGTGGTCGATGTAGGCGTCGCGCAGGCTGATTTGTCTGTAGCTGCCGCGCGCGGCCTCGTTCACCGGCGGGAAATTGCCCGCTTCTGCCAGACGCTGAACGTCGCGCAGACCGGTGTCGCCGCTTATCGGGCGGGCGCCCTCGCGCACCAGCTTCATACCGTTGTAATCCATCGGGTTATGGCTGGCGGTCACCTCAATACCGCCGTCCACGCCGAGGTGGAAGGTGGCGAAGTAAATCTCTTCGGTGCCGGACATACCGATATCCAGCACGTCGACGCCCGCGTCCTGTAACCCTTTTGCCAGCGCCAGCTTCAGCGCCTCGCTGGTCAGGCGCACGTCGCCGCCCAGCACGATGGTTTTCGGTTTTAAATATTCGCCGTAGGCGCGGCCAATCCGCCACGCGATATCTTCATTGAGCTCTTCGCCCAGCCTGCCGCGAATGTCGTAGGCCTTAAAACAAGTTAAATTATTCATTATTACGTTATTCCTTAATTACGACCATACTTATCTGAAAAACGAACAATATCATCCTCCCCTAAATATGCGCCGGATCTTACTTCAATAAGTTCAAGTGCAATTTTCCCTGGGTTTTCAAGGCAGTGCTTAACACCGACAGGAATATATACGGATTCATTTTCAGTTAAAATTTTCACTTCACCTTTTATGGTTATTTTTGCGGTACCTGCAACGATAATCCAGTGTTCCGCGCGATGATAATGTTGCTGCTCTGAAATTCCTTCTCCGGGTTTTACAGTGATTCTCTTTACCTGATAACGCTCACCGAAATCGATTGAATCGTATTTACCCCATGGTCTATAAACTTCCCGATGAGTTATATGTTCATGACGATTTTCTAATTTAATTTTCTCAACAATTTTCTTAACATCTTGAACACAGTTTGTGTTTGCAACTAAAACGGCATCTTTCGTTTGCACGACTATAAGATCTTTGACACCAACAGCGGTTACCAAACCCGTTTCTGCATGGAGATAGCAATTATCTGCATTGTGGCTTAATACATCGCCTTTAGTCACATTACCATTACTATCTTTATCACTTATCTCCCAAAGAGAAGACCACGAACCGACATCACTCCAACCCGCATTTAAAGGTACGACAACCGCGTCATTCGTCTTTTCCATCACTGCATAATCAATTGATTCATCCGGGCAAGCGCAAAATGAATCTTCATCCACTCGAATGAAATCGAGATCCGTAACAGCAGATTCCATCGCTAATGAGCAAGCTTTATAAATATCAGGGCGAAATTTTTTTAACTCTTCAATATATCGATCTGCCCTAAATAAAAACATACCGCTGTTCCAGTAATACTCACCAGAATCAAGATAACTCTGAGCCGTTTCTAGATTGGGTTTTTCGACAAATTCAGCCACCCTAAACGCCAAAGAACAATCATTTTCTGCAGAGAAAAGAGCTTGCCCACGCCGTATATAACCATAACCTGTCTCTGGCATGGTAGGTACAATACCAAACGTAACTAATTTTCCTGCTTCGGCATATTTTCTAGCGTCTTGTATAGTCTTACAAAACGTTTCTTCGTCCTTAATTATATGGTCAGCAGCCAATACTAACAGTAAAGCGTTTTTCTTAAGGCATTTTAAAGCTGCCAAGGCTACTGCAGGGGCCGTGTTACGTCCAACAGGTTCTAAAATTATATCGCCAGATGATTTAGATAATTCTTTAAGCTGTTCTGCAACAATAAACCTGTGCTGCTCATTACAAATAACAATAGGATCTGAAGCATTCAAATTATTAATTCGCGTAATTGTGGTCTGAAGCATACTTTGAGAGCCATCTAAACATAAAAACTGTTTAGGATATAACGTTCGAGAAAGTGGCCATAACCGACTTCCATTTCCCCCAGCCATAATTATTGGTGTAATCATTTTCCTGTTAACCTCTCAATATTTTTCACCAAAACTGATAAACGCGTTGACCAATTAAATTTCTCCGCAACAAAATTTCGCGCATTCTTAGCAATCATTTGATATACAGAATTTTCACTCAAAGTTTCTAACGACTTCAAGTACTCATCACTATTATCAGCAATTAATATCTCTTCACCAATATTTGCTTCTATACCCTCATAACCCATTCGGGATGTGATAGTTGGAAGTCCAAGAGCCATATATTCTAATATTTTATTTTGTACACCTGCACCAAACCGAACTGGGCAAATTCCGATATGTCCTATTTTAGCCGCATCAGCCATATTTGTAACGCTGCCACTCACCACAACATTTTCAAAACCTTGTAAATATAGTTTATCACTTTTGTTTATTTTACCTAAAATGTGGAAAATATATTTCTTACCGTTATTATTTTTATTTATTGATGGTAGAATATTTTTTACGAACCATTTCACTCCGTCAAAATTTTGGAATGAACACAAGTTCCCAATAAAAATAAGATTAATTATATTGGTATTTTCAATGACTCTCTTTGTAAAAGGATAATCCTCAAGATCAACTCCATTATTACAAACCAAAATGTTATCATTCCTATTCCCAAAAAGGAATTTTTTGTCAACCTCTGATATTAACGATATGAGTGAATAGCGGCCATAAACTTCTTTTTCATATTTTAATAATCGCTCTTGTTCGATAGAGTAAATGATGCTTTTTAAAGAATTTTTCGGAGCTTCTTTTTTTATACGCGAATAATTTAAGGAAATTGCATCAGTCATTTCAAGAATATGCAAGCCAGGCTTATTTAAAGTGTAATCACCAACACGAATGAGATGAGAAAGAGTCAAATCATAATTCCCAATTATCTCATTAAGTTTATTTTCAAATTCAGTATTTTTATAATAAGCTATCTGAAGTGGTTTTCTACCAGGTAATGCTTTTAATACATTAAAATAACTTTTTATTTTAGGATGATAGATCCGGAAAATTTTATCAAAGACGTGATCATTTTTTACTATAAAATTTAAGTCTTCGATACTATCGCATAGACTTAGCAAATCTAATGTGTAGTATTTAGACAATTCCTTACAAATGCGATATATCCTTAACCTATCCCCTCCTACCACTGGATACGGAAATCGTGGGGTGAGGATGAGTATTTTACTTTTTTCCATATAAAAACTCGAGTTGGGATTTAAAAATTTCATGTTCTATCAATTGTCCATGGATATCTTTATACTTGCTAGCTAACACAGCTTTATATTGGATGTGAAAGTCATTTTGATTAGTATAAAGATATACATTTTCATCTTTTTGTTCCATAAAGGCTGATATTTGTGTACATAAAATCTTTTTATGGGACAACTTAGCCTCTGCTACAGCTCTTCCATAACCCTCATATTTCGAATGTGCCCAAATAAAGGTAGAGTTACAATAAAGCCTTACAACATCATCAAGATCCAGGAAAGGAATAACTTCAATTTCACTTTGGACTCTATGATCATCAATTATTTTTTTTACCCTCTCTATGGCATTTCCACAGCCTAATATTTTAAGCGGCAATCGTTCATCCTTGCTAATAGATGAATATAATTTCAAAGCACCATCGAGATCTTTATTATCACCCACCCCTGTTACCAATAATATATATCCAAGATCAAGAATCGTATTTTTTTTCGCAATTTCCTCGAAACGAAAAAATGTGTTTGGGAAATAATAGCCTTTACAATTTTTAAAGAGTTCAATGCTATCTATAACACGCTTAGTTGTTTTTGATATATATATATAATCGGCTTTTAATTGTGATGCTTTGAGCATACAATATGACACATATTTCGCGGATAAAGAATGGTTCTTTTTTCTTAAGCTTATTAGATCATGAATAATAACCACTGATTTACCCAAGTACGCGTCTATAATTGATGTACTATTATATGGATAGATATTAAATTTTGACTTTAATATAAGTCCAATAAGCGGAGTAAGTATTTGTTCATAGAATATGAATAAAAAATTATGTATAAAAGCAGGTAAAGGGTATAGGACTTTTGGACAAGTTAATTCACAGACTTGCATAGAGTCCTTTTTCATTTGAAGAACTAACTCTTCAGTATAAATCGGTATTCCTCTTTTTAAAACACCACTAAAATAATTATTTATTACTATCATTGTTTATTAGTCCTATATACAGTTGAGCGATCGACTGCCAATTTCTTTTTTCAGAGTACTCATAGGCACTATCATTAATTTTGGCAAAGCTATCTGTATTATTTATATAATATAAAACCTTACTCAAAAGATCATTTTTATCGTTCCCTAATACGGCAATATTTTCAAATTCAGACGAAAACTGCCCCCTTAGGGAAAATACTAATACTCGATTAATCATCGCAGCAAGGGCAGTACCTCTCCGTTCTGAGATGCCATCGGGATATGGTAATATAGCCATGTCAGTTTCAGCTAGCAGATTTGATATTTCGGCTGCTGATTTATTTAAAAGTAACTCGCACTTTTGTTCTGTACACTGTTCTATAATTAAATTGGCATAACTATTGTCAGCACCAGGAACATAACCAATCAAGGCAGAGCGGAATTTAATATTTTTCTTATTAAGCTCTTTAATAATCCAGATAAATTCTTCTATTCCCTTTCCTTTGGAAATTATACCAAAATGAACAAGATCAAATTTTTTTTCTTTCTTTTGGCAAGAAGGTATGTTAGATGCGATAGGAATTAGTCTTGTTTTTGCAGAATTAAATAATGTTTTTTCACCTATATTCTTCTCATACTGAGTTGTAAAGATTATATAATCAGCAAGCTTAAAAATTTTTAGGAAATATTGAGCTCTCTTTGATAAACTACTAAATTCGTGTAGCGTTATCGATGTTTTTAAGCCAACTAATTTAGCTAAGATAAATGCAACATGAGGTTTAAAAGCCGCAATTTTGTTTGTCGAAAATCCAATCGATGGATATTGAATATTAATAAGTTTGATAATTTTTCTATTAGAAACTATTTTATAGATTAATTCGAATAAGGATAGTTTGACAACGTTAACTGTATAATTCTTTTTAATTTCTTGGTTTAGATTATAAACATAATCACCTACTCCACATTTATCATCTGGATACGAACCCGTATATATTAATAACATTAGTAAATACCTTGACGCTGAATTTCTGAAAATACCGATATGTAAGGATAGAAAAGTTCAGGATAAGACCCTAGTATAGAGTAAACTTGATAGCCAAAATAAAAAATCACTATAAAAATCAGAGCAGGAATCCGTGTAAAAATTCCTACACGCACTAATACTGCAGGAATCAACAATATTTCGACTATAGTAAAATATATACTAATTACTGAGAACATGGCTGAGATCGGAGATAAAAATAAATATATGATAGTTCCAAATAAATATGTTTTTACCAAAAATAAATTTGCCTTATTATTTTTTATATCAAAAGATAATGTGTAAATAAAAATAGCAGAAATTACCACCCTTTTTAAAATTCCAGATATACTTATGGAACCATATTCTTGTGCATTTTGAGTATAAACAGTGAGTTTATAGCGAACAATTTCGACAGGAATTAGACTAATAACGGAAGAAATTATATCTGATAAATAATGTGACAAAGGCAATGATAGAATGGCACCAAGCACAAGTAATATTTTATATAAGTTTAAAGATAACTTATTGATTAAAAAAACAGATAAGGTAACTAAAGACGAGATATGAAATGTCGACGCACATAGAATAAGAATAAGCGATTGCACCTTTTTATTACTTTTATATTGGATTAAAGCGAAAAAAGATAACCCAATTGCAATAATTCTTCTTTCGGCCCCAAAAAAAGACCCCAGATAATAATAACTATAAAAAACACAAACAGACAGAATAGTTAATGATATATTTTTTTGTGTTTTCAGGCATCCCCAGAATATTAACGCGATAGGAATAATTGATGTAGTGAATAGAAACAATGTATAATTATCTGTCAAATATCTTATTAATTTGACGTATAATACATACCCGATTTCAAAGTCATGTCGATTCCCTGGACTCATGAAATCATCGTAATAGGGGAGCCAATCAGTACCAGTCTGCCAACGTAAAGAACAAAACGAGACAAGAAATAAAAAACTTAGCATCAAGGCGTAAATTTTTATATTTTTATTCTTAACAAATGAAAAGAACGGAAAAATTACAATAAAAATATAATATATCATGCTAAGTCTCTCAAATAAAAAATTATTCTTATTGTTTTCTAAAAATAATCTTTATAAATACGATATTATAATTATTCAGGACACGCTACCGCCCCTGGCTCATCAGCTACCAGTGCACTGCGTACATATCGACTTGTTACAAACCTCGCCCAGCAGGGCAAAGCTCACTAAAACTTAAACGCTAATTGTCTTATTAATTGCATCCGGAAACAAGGATTAATCTTATAAAATCAGCATTAAAATGCTCCAGATAACCCCTTGTTACTTAAGCCCTTTATACAAAACTAAAACGGCAGTCAACACTCGTTTCAGCCAACTTGCCGCTTCGAATGTTCACTGCCGTTATTATGTTTATCACCAACCATTTATCACGGTTGTTAATACTTATTCATGCAGAAGCTGCTCTATGCTCTTACGGAACTTCGCTCCTTCTTTCAGGTTGCGCAGCCCGTACTTCACAAATGCCTGCATGTAGCCCATTTTTTTACCGCAGTCATAGCTGTCACCCGTCATTAGCATCGCGTCAACCGACTGTTTTTTCGCCAGTTCAGCAATGGCATCGGTGAGCTGGATGCGGCCCCAGGCGCCCGGTTCGGTTCTTTCCAGTTCCGCCCAGATGTCGGCTGAAAGCACATAACGGCCTACCGCCATCAAATCGGAATCCAGCGTCTGCGGCTGATCCGGTTTTTCGATAAACTCCACAATCCGGCTGACTTTGCCTTCATTATCCAGAGGTTCTTTCGTCTGGATAACGGAATACTCCGATAAATCACCTTTCATGCGCTTCGCCAGCACCTGGCTGCGACCCGTTTCATTGAAACGCGCCACCATCGCCGCAAGGTTATAGCGCAGCGGATCGGCGGTAGCATCATCAATAATAATATCCGGGAGTACCACAATGAAAGGGTTATCGCCCACGACCGGACGCGCGCACAGAATAGAGTGCCCCAGCCCTAACGGCTGCGCCTGGCGAACGTTCATAATCGTCACGCCCGGTGGGCAGATAGATTGCACTTCCGCCAAAAGCTGGCGCTTAACGCGCTGCTCAAGAAGTGATTCAAGTTCATAAGAGGTGTCGAAGTGGTTCTCAACGGCGTTTTTAGACGCGTGAGTCACCAGCACGATTTCTTTGATCCCTGCAGCCACAATCTCATCGACAATGTACTGAATCATTGGCTTGTCGACGATCGGTAGCATCTCTTTTGGGATTGCCTTGGTGGCAGGCAACATATGCATACCCAAACCCGCTACCGGTATAACTGCTTTCAAATTCATCATTGTTTCTTCCACCTGTAAAATGGTTGCTGAATTATAGCTCTTTAGCTTGTTTTCGCCAGCATGAATTACTCTGCTGCCAGGGATAATGATGGCACGCTCTACATTACGTCTTAGTCGGCACCATAACATTAAGTATGAACAACTTTTTCCCAGGAATTTTCGTAAAAATAGCGGTACTTACCCTCCCCGCTTCGGCAGCGAAAAATTCACTGCTTCGACATTCACGGTTTGGTGATTAATCCTGTCGATATCCACGGAACTCTGCCCGTTTTCATTGATGGCATGAACATTAGCGAGGGAAAGCAGCGTGTCCTGGCGGGCCATAAATTGACCACGGACATCTTTACGCAAATCGAAATGCATTTTTAACGCCGGGCCAATCGCTGAAGTTTGCATCACGTTGATATTGCGCAGAAAGAGGTGCTGCGGTTGATTATGCAGTTCCAGCGTAGCACGCGTCATCCGTACGTTGGTGATGGCGACAAAAGAGGGGGTGTTACCGGAGGAAATTTGAATGCCGCGTAATTTATAAGCAACCTGGCGATTATCCAACCGAATAGCGTTTAATTTAAAGTTTTGCGGAATTGACAGGTATTTTCCTTTAACGACGCCATAGCCGATGAGCATCCCAGCACTATTCGTCATATCAATATTATCAATGACGAAATTATCACAGCCATAAATTGCGATCGTTGCGTTATCAATACCCGCATTTTTACTGAAATCGGGCGTGATGTTTTTGGCTTTGACATTGCGAATGACGAAATGTTTGCCATTTTCTACGTGCACCAGCTGTCGGCAATCAGATCCGGTAATATTGGCCACCACAAAGTTTTTTACTGCCTGGTCTTCAGGATAACTGTTGTCATAGGTGCTACCCGCCAGCCCGATGCCGATCCCCCAGTTGATTTTGCCATTGGTACAATCAATGCGTTCGATGACATGATCGGAAATCAGTATGTCGCGGTCGTGAATCGCGACATTCCACTCAATGGCGTCCCCCTGTAAATCTCTAAAACGGCTATGCGTAATCCGCGCGCCGTCCATTTGGTTATGAAATCCCTGGCGGAGAATGGCGTAGTTGGCGTGGGTAACGGTGATGTCATCGATAATGAGATTACGCATCACCTGCGGTTCCTTACCACCGATGAAAATTTGCGCGACGGGGCCAAAGCCGCTCATCGCCACGCCTTTAATCACACAGTCCGACCCGCGAACATCCAGCGTCACATTGTGCAGACTGCCGCCCTGCTCCCCCACCACCTGACACCCGTCCTGCAAAATAAACCGTCCCCGGCCATTCCCACGCACCGCGCCCTGTACCCGCAGCGTTTTTCCCGCCGGAATCGTTATCGCCGCATTGATATTTTCACACACCCATCCTGGCGGTACGACCACGGTCTGTCCGTCGGCGAAGGCCTGTTTGAACGAGGCGATACCGTCATCCGCCGGATAATCCTTAATATCGATGGTCTGGCGAGGTTCACGCGCCTGTACCGGCAAGGCGCGCAGAAAAGGAAGAACAGCAAGCGCGGAACCTGCCGTCAGGAGAGTACGTCGGGAGAATTTAGTCGCGGGCATACCACCTCGTTTATATCGTTTGTAGCAGGCTGGCTAGCTGGCGATTAATCGCCTGCTGATTAAAATCTTGCGCCACTTTTTCACGGGCGCGCGTGATCACCGACTCCAGCGTGTCGTGGTCAATCCGGCTGAACTCAGCGAGTCGGGCCGCCAGCGCCTGCGCATCGTTTTCCGGCACCAGCCAGCCGGATTTGCCGGCCTCCACCAGTTCCGGAATACCGCTATGCACGGTAGATACCACGGGAATCCCTACCGCCATTGCCTCCATCAGCGCCACCGGAATACCTTCCATATCGCCATCCGTACCGGTAATCGACGGCAGCAAAAAAACATCGGCGTCATCCAGCATCGCCTTCACTTCATGGCTCGGTTTAAACCCCGACATCTCAATGACATCCTCTAGCTGATACTGCTCGATGAGCGTGCGCAGCCGACGTTCCCACGGGCCAATCCCCAGAATGCGGTAGCGAAACGCCACGCCCTGTGCTTTCAGTTGCCGACAGGCTTCAATCGCCACATGCAGGCCTTTTTTTTCTGTCAGGCGCGCGACGGAAATCATCTCCAGCGGCATCCCTGGCGCTTTCACCGGACGATGGGAAAAACGCGTCATGTCGACGCCCATGCGCGAAACGGCAATCTTTTCCGGCGGACAGCCCATACTTTTCAGGCGACCGGCCCACAGATCGCTGATGGGCAGCATCAGATCGCCACGACGAAACAACTGCTGATACTCCGGCGTGTAATGACTGAGCACTTCGCGGCTGGAAATATCAATCCCGTGGAAAATAGTCGCGATTTTGCCGCGAAGCACGCCCAGTTCGCGTAGTTTGGCCGCCGTCACGCCCGCCGGACCAAAGTGCGCGATGAACACATCCGCCACAAAAGGGTGGCTCACCTGCGCGCAAATCGCGGAAAGAATCAAATTGCGTGATTCATCGCCATAGCGGGTAAAATTGAGCGCTTTCCAGGTCGCCGCCCGATGCAGCCCCGGCAGCGTTTTACATGCCCGGTAGCGCAGTTTCGCCAGCCGTCCCTGGGGCTCATCCTGTAACCAGCGGGTTTTCGCCGCCAGGCCATACTTCTCCCAGGCGGCGTGAGTATGTTGGGTATCGCCTTTTTGTAACGCGACAATCTCCACCTCATGGCCCATATCAATAAACGCAGTAATCTGATTCAGCACAAAGGTTTCCGATGAGAGTGGAAATTTCAGCAGAAAAAAGCTGACTTTCATTGCGCCTCCCGAATTCTGTCGAGAACGGATTTGATCATCGTGAACCCTTTCGCCCGCTCCTCGGTAACGGCGTTAGCCACTTTTGCCTTTAGCGCAGGCAATTGATTGAGCGTATCGGCCACCACGCTTTGTAATGAACCGTTCAGCAAGTGACGGATATCGATAGCCAATTCCGCCAGGCCTAGCTGCTGCATAATCCCGGCGGATTTATGTTCATAATTAATGGCGATAGCGGGCGTGCCAAAATTCATGGAGATAATGGCGGAATGCAGGCGCGTCCCGATGGTCAGTACGCAGGAGGCGAGGATCTTTCCGATTTCCACGTCATTGAGTTCGTCCATCGCGATATGGAAATGCTCTGAGTCGTTTACATACTTCGCCATCCGTAACGCAACCATCCGGTCATCGCGGTTATAGCGATCGATACTGGTGCAGGTTGACAGCGCCAGTACCTGATAACCGTCCGCAATCAGGCGATTCACGACCTGAGCAAATGCCTGCTCATAGGCCTGCTGAGTGGTGCCCAGGCGTTTATCAAACGGCTCCAGATCGCGCAACGTAATCGCGACGGTTTTGCGGCGCGCGGTGACGTCCAGCCAGTGCTGCACAGCATAACTGGCGACAAACTCGTCGTGACGGCGTTCGACTAACCAGGCGGTATCCACCCCCTGCTCCACTTTCCGGGTATCGATCTGCGCGGCGGTCATCAGATCGCGGCTGACGGTTTCACGCAGGATCAGCGCACTGGTGCGGCCAAAAACATAATTGGCGAGCTGGTTAAAGTCAGGGTTCTGGAAAGGGCCGACGCTATGTCCCACCATATAAATTGGTTTGTTCGCCATAAACGCGCACAGCGGATATTCAAAGTGAGTCAAACCATATAAGTCGACATAGTTTGAACCACCCACCTGAATGACGGCGTCATACTGCGCAATAAATTGCGCGAATTCGGCAAATTCCGGCGCGATAGCAAAATTACGCAGCGATCCTTCCTGGGCGACTTTAGACAATAAAATTTTATGCTGAAAACGACGGCGTAATACTTTTTTCACCCGACCGTTAAGCCCTGCCGCCGCCTGCTGTTTCTGGCTTAACTGATACAGCGGGTCGGCAATAATCGGGCGCCCCTGCAACCAGGCGGAACTCACCGGGAAACGGCTCATCACATCCATCTCCGCCTCTGGCGCCTGTTGACGGATGGCATCAAGCAAACCGCGCATAATGGCGCTATCACCACGGTTGCCGCATGTGTGGTTGCCTAAAATTAATAATTTCATAAATAGCCTCTTATATCCCCGTCATCCGACACGTAATAACTTTTTCAGTTTTGCACTGCCAACAAGCTGATTTTTTATTTCCATCACCAGCGCATTGCGTGAAAAAATAATCATTAAAATAAAACTCAAAATACCGACCATAACCTGTAGTGCGAATACCCCTGACAACGGTAAATAGCCGTCGACCAACTTTCCTGCGCCGTAGCTGGTAATAAATGTTGGCAATGAGAGATAAAACGGTAGCCACAGGCTGAGAATATACTGACGATAGCTGGAGCCGAGTACCGGCTTAATCATCACGAAATAGCTCAGAATGGTGTTGATGATTTGCACCACCAGGAACCCCAGCGTCACGCCAATCGCCCCCGCCAGATGGCCGCCAATGAGAATTGCCGGGATAAACAGAAACGTTTTAAAGACGTTGAACTTAAAGCTGATATCCACGCGCGCTTTTGCCATCAGCAGCGAACCAATCGGGTTGCCGACCGAGCGCAACAGCCCCACCACGCACAGCAATTGCAGGATCGGGATAATGCTGTTCCACTTCTCGCCAAACACTAACGGCACAAAATTGTTCGCCACTACCATCAGGCCCAACAGCGCGGGAAAATTGATAATTCCCACCACGGAAAGCAACTTATAGAAGTTGACGCGCAGCTTCTCGGTATCGTCCTGGATTTTGGCGAATGCCGGAAATAGCACGCGAGTAATGATGGGATTAAGCTTCGCCGGCGGCACAACCGCCACGTTGTACGCGAGGTTATATCCCCCGGCGACGCTTGCGCCGAGAATTCTCGCCAGTACCAGCGTCGATAAATTCGTGTTGATGTAATTGACGATACTGTCCGCCGTCAGCCACGCGCCAAAACGCAGGTTCGTGGACACCGATGCCAGCGAAAAATGCAGCCCCGGACGGTAAATCTTGCGGCCAAAGTAACCAAACAGCAGCGTTCGCACCGCGCTGTTCACCAGATAGCCGAGAATCGCGGTTAACGCCAGCGGCCAGTAATGGGCGCTAATCACCGTAAAGGTGAACCCCGCCAGTACGGAGGTCGTTTCGATCATGCCGATCTTATTGAACTCCAGCTCTTTTTGCATCAGCGCGCGGAACTGCTGCCCGTGAGGGATCACGATAAACGCCAGCGACAACGTTTTGATTAACGGCGCGAGATCCGGGTTATGCAAAACATGGGCAATCGCATCGCTCAGCCAAAAGACCACCGCAAATACCACAATCCCAAGCCCAACGTTTAGCCAGTAAAGCGTGGTCAGCTCCAGATGCCCAATCGTTTTACGCTGGATAATCGAGTTCGCGATGCCAAAGTCCGAGATCGTGTCGGCCAGCGCGATAATCACCAGCGAGACGGTCAACAGGCCAAACTGGTGGTTGTCGATGATCCGCGCCAGCACCGTCATCTGAATTAACCCCAGACCGATAATCACTATCGTGGCGATAGCCGACCATTTAGCGCCGCTGATCGTTTTTTGTCGTAAACTCATTCTTTTCTCCAGAACCTGTTCACAAGGCGTCATTGGCGCAGCCAGATTGAACGCGGACAGCGCGGAAAAACCGGAGCGTACACGCTGCCCTGGTTCAATATGGCAAGTAAAATAGCCTTGTGGGTCAGGTTCTTAATACGCCGCTTTATTAACAAACCCTTTAAAAATCGTCAGAAAAACGATTTTGATATCGAACCAAATACTCCATTCGCGGATGTATTCCAGGTCGAATTCCACGCGTTTTTCCATTTTCTCCAGCGTATCGGTCTCACCGCGCCAGCCATTAATTTGCGCCCAGCCGGTAATGCCCGGCTTCATCTTGTGGCGTAGCATGTAACCTTCAATCAACTGACGATACTGTTCGTTATGCGCCACCGCGTGCGGGCGAGGACCGACGATGGACATTCCGCCGGTTAAAACGTTGATAAACTGCGGCAATTCATCCAGCGAGGTACGACGCAAAAAGTTACCTACCCGGGTGACGCGCGGATCGTTTTGCGTCGCCTGGGTAACGACCTTATCGTTCTCCATCACCTTCATTGAGCGGAACTTCCAGACTTTGATCGGCTTGCCGTCCATCCCGTAGCGCGTCTGGCGGAAAATCACCGGCCCGGGCGAGCTCAATTTGACCGCCAGCGCAATGCAGCACAGTACCGGTGAGATGAGCAGCAGAATCAGCGACGCCAGCACGATATCCTCTGCCCGTTTAAGCAGACGGTTAATCCCTGACAGCGGCGTGTCATACAGCGGAACGACCGGAACGCCGCTCATCTCCTCCACGCGCGAGTGGAGAATATTAAAGGTGAACACATCGGGAATAAGGATCACCGAGCAGGTGGTGTCGGCCAGCTCGCGCACCAGTTTTTTCACCATGGCGCCGTCGCTCATTGACATGGCGATATAAACATTGTGAATTCGCGAGGCTTTCGCATCGTCAATTAACTGCTCGAAGTTCCCTGCCCAGTCAGCAGAGACGCCGCCCGGTTTGGGATCGTGATAGACGCCCACCACCTCAAAACCCAGCCACGGCTCATTACGGAAGCTATCCAGCAACGCCTGGCCCGCAGGCAAATCTCCGGCGACGGCGACCCGGCGAGTGTTATAACCACGATTGCGTAGCCAGCCCGCGCCGAAACGAATAAATGAACGGCATAACACTAAGCCCAGGCTGGACAACGCATACCAGGCCAGCCAGGTGGCGAGGCGGTTGTCAAAGTCATCATTAAACGCCACCAGACCGGCGCTGAAGATCAGGCTCAGCGTCCAGTTTTGCAGTAACAGCGTTAACTCTGTCGACATTTTGACGCCGCGCCAGGAGCGATAAAAATCGGTTATCCCGCCCAGCATTTGAAAAACAACCAGCGTAATCAGCGCCACCAACAGGTGCATGTACAGGAATGGCAGTCCACTGACTTCACAGATGAACCACAGCCCGCCAAACATGATGGTGATATCTGAAAAGCGTTGCACCATAGAGATTAACGATGCATTGGTTTTGGCTCGTTCGCGCTTTTTTAGATTTGTCATCGTTGTTCCTGTGATTGGCCCCTTACCCGCAGGCGGTAAGGGGAGATCTGACGTTACTGATTCAGCAGCGCCAGCAGAGTGCGTGTTCGCGCTTCCATCAGCGGAATATCGCCGCGTGATTCCACATTCAGGCGCACCACCGGTTCGGTGTTTGACGAGCGCAGGTTGAAACGCCAGTCGGCGAACGACATGCTGAGACCGTCCGTGCGGTCCACTGCCTGCGCCTCTTCCGCAAAGTGCGCTTCCACCCGCGCGATGGCCGCCGCCGGCTCCGCCAGCCTGCTGTTGATTTCCCCGCTCGCCGGGAACGCCGCCATCCGGTCGCGGACCAGTTCACCCAGCGACTGCCCCTTCAGGCACACCAGCTCCGCCACCAGCAGCCACGGGATCATCCCGCTGTCGCAGTAGGCAAAATCACGGAAATAGTGATGCGCGCTCATTTCCCCGCCATAAATGGCATCCTCCGTACGCATCCGCTCCTTGATAAAGGCGTGCCCGGTTTTTGACATCACCGGCGTCCCGCCCGCCGCCGTCACCACTGCCTCCGTGTTCCAGGTCAGGCGCGGGTCGTGGATAATCTTCGCCCCCGGGTGTTTTTCCAGAAACGCTTCCGCCAGCAGCCCGACGATGTAGTACCCCTCGATAAACTGCCCTTTATCATCGAACAGGAAGCAGCGGTCGAAGTCGCCGTCAAAGGCGATGCCCATGTCCGCCCCGTGTTCAATAACGGCCTTGCGGGTGTCGTCGCGACACTCCGGCAGCAACGGGTTGGGAATGCCGTTCGGGAAGGTGCCGTCCGGGGTGTTGTGGATTTTGATGAACTCCACCGGCGCGCCCAGCGCCTTCAGACGCGCTTCGATGGCGTCAATGACCGGCCCCGCCGCGCCGTTGCCGGAATTCACCACCAGCTTCAGCGGGGTGAGATTGTTAACGCTGATATACCCCAGCAGGTGGTCGATGTAGGCGTCGCGCAGGCTGATTTGTCTGTAGCTGCCGCGCGCGGCCTCGTTCACCGGCGGGAAGTCGCCCGCTTCCGCCAGACGCTGAACGTCGCGCAGACCGGTGTCGCCGCTTATCGGGCGGGCGCCCTCGCGCACCAGCTTCATACCGTTGTAGTCCATCGGATTATGGCTGGCGGTCACTTCAATACCGCCGTCCACGCCGAGGTGGAAGGTGGCGAAGTAAATCTCTTCGGTGCCGGACATACCGATATCCAGCACGTCGACGCCCGCGTCCTGTAACCCTTTCGCCAGCGCCAGCTTCAGCGCCTCGCTGGTCAGGCGCACGTCGCCGCCCAGCACGACGGTTTTCGGTTTTAAATATTCGCCGTAGGCGCGGCCAATCCGCCACGCGATATCTTCATTGAGCTCTTCGCCCAGCCTGCCGCGAATGTCGTAGGCCTTGAAACAGGTTAATTTTGTCATGTGCTTACCCTTCTTCAGGCAACAGTTAGCCCTGACCGTAAATGGCCAACATCGTTATTGTTATTCATTGCCGGATGGCGCGTTGCGCTTACCGGGCACCGTTGCAGGCGTCAGACCCGCCCGTAACGGTCCTCGAACCGCACCACGTCGTCCTCTTCGAGATACGAGCCGGAACGTACTTCAATTAAATCGAGCGGTATTTTTCCCGGATTTTCCAGGCAGTGGGTCGCCCCCAGCGGAATATAGATGGACTCGTTTTCACCGAGCAGCTTAACCTCGCCGTTGATGGTGACTCTGGCGGTCCCCGCCACCACCACCCAGTGCTCGGCGCGGTGATGGTGCATCTGCACCGACAGTCCTTCCCCCGGTTTGACGGTAATACGCTTCACCTGATAGCGCTCGCCCGCGTCGATGGAGTCGTATTTGCCCCACGGACGGTAAACCTCGCGATGCATGTGGTGCTCATGGCGTCCGTCGGCCTTGATCTTCTCCACCACCTTTTTCACGTCCTGCACCGCGTGGCGATCGGCAATCAGCACGGCGTCTTTGGTCTGCACCACCACCAGATCCTTCACGCCGACGGTGGTCACCAGGCCGGATTCGGCGTAAACGTAGCTGTTTTCCGTTTTATGGCTGATGACGTCGCCGTGGTGGACATTTCCCTCCGGGGTGTGGGCGCTGATTTCCCACAGTGAGGACCACGAGCCGACATCGTTCCAGCCCGCGTCCATTGGCATCACCACCGCGTCCGCCGTCCGCTCCATCACCGCGTAGTCAATGGACTCTTCCGGACAGGCGAGGAAGGCCTCTTCATCCACACGAATGAAATCAAGATCCGGATCGACGCCGCGCATCGCCTGTTCACAGGCGGCCAGAATATCGGGGCGGAACTTTTTCAGCTCTTCCAGATAGCGTCCGGCGCGGAACAGAAACATGCCGCTGTTCCAGTAGTAATCGCCGCTGGCGACGTAGGCTTGAGCGGTTTCCAGCCCCGGCTTCTCAACGAACTGCGCCACCTCAAAAGCCACCGCATCCGTCGCGCCCGGCACGACATCACCACGCCGGATATAGCCATAGCCGGTTTCCGGCAGATCCGGCACGATACCGAAGGTCACCAGTTTGCCCGCGTCGGCATAGGGCATGGCGCCGCGCACCGCGTCGCGGAAGGCCTCTTCATTGGCGATCGCATGATCCGCCGCCAGTACCAGCATCAGCGGATCGCAGTCCGTATGCTGGCGCGTCGCCGCCAGCGCCGCCAGCGCAATCGCCGGCGCGGTATTGCGCCCGGCGGGCTCAAGAATAATGTTCTCCGTCAGCTTATTGAGCTGGCGGAGCTGTTCGGCAACGATAAAACGGTGCTGTTCGTTGCAGATCACCACCGGGCTTTCGCACTCCACGCCGTTCAGACGGCAAATGGTGGTTTGCAGCATGGTGAGATCGCCTTTCAGGCACAGAAACTGTTTTGGATAAAGCACGCGAGAAAGCGGCCACAATCGGCTACCGGAGCCACCGGCCATCACAACCGGGTAAAGTTTTGTCTGACGCATTATCATCCCCGAATATCTGCAATAAATTGGCGTAGCACGTTCTCTTTATTGAGCGTGCGTTCGGCGTATTCACGTGCCGTCATGTTGTTTTTCGGCATGGCGAGCGCCTGGCTAATCCCGTCGACCAGCGCGTCGGTCGATTCCGGTTCCACGCAAACGGCGATGCCCGGATAACGCGCGCAAAGTTGTCCTAATTCGGTGTGCGGCTCAGCGGTAATCACCGCATTACCGCCAACCGCCAGAATGTTAGTCAGCTTGGAGGGCAGTACCGCATCCGCCGCGCCGCGCTTTTGCACCACCAGATGGCAGTCGCCCATTTTCAGCAGCGCGGGTAAGGCGTCGTAAGGCTGCAGCGGGAGGAATTTAATATTTGGCAGGCCGCGTTCGCGGGCCATGTTCTCCAGCCGCGCCTTGCCGCCCCCCTGGCCGACAATCGCAAAAATCAACGGTCGATCGCGTAATCGTTCCGCGGCGTCAATTACCTTTTCCAGCCCTTGCTTTTCGCCGATATTGCCGGAATAGAGCACAATTTTTTTGCCCTCTGGCAAGCCAAGCTGCTGACGCAAAGCCGTCACGTCAGCGTCATTAACGTCCTGAAAGCGCGCCACTTCCGACCAGTTCGGAAAAAAGAGGATTTTTTCCGCCGCGACGCCCTTTTCCCGCGCTTTATTCATCATGGAGCGAGAGATGGTCGAAACATTATCAACGTTACGCAGCGCGCTGCGTTCAAAGGCCGTCGCTAACCGCGCTACGCTGCCGCGCTTGCCTTTTCCCGCCATTCCTAAGCCGAGCATGGCGTCCACTTCGTAATCCTGAATATGCAGTACGGTACGCGCGCCGGAGAGTGTCGCCAGCAGACGCATTCCCGGCGTACAAAAGAGCGTCGGTACAACGCCGATAATCCGATCCGGCTTCCAGCGACGCTGCGCCATCAGTGGGAAAAAACTGCTCAATGCAAAGCTCCCCAGATGAAGCAGTCGTTTTAAGGTGGAGGGCTGTTTCGGCACATACAGCGGGCAGCGCCAGACGGTAGCCTCGCCCTCTTCCCGGCGATAGCGCCAGGCGGAATAGCGCTCGCCGACCTTCCACTGCGGGTAGTACGGCGGCGCAGTAATGACCCGCACCTCATGGCCTTCCCGCGCCATCCACGCCACCATTTCGCCGGTATATTTGCCGATACCGGTCAGTTCCGGTGAATAGTTAATGCCATAGACCAGGATCTTCATAGGCCCACCGCCGGCGCGTCAGGAGAGAAGTAGGCCCGACTGTTCTCATGAACATTATCGCTTGCCAGCAGCTGTTCCGGTGTCAGCCAGCGGTAACTGCCATGCTGGGTATCAGGCAGGCGTAAATCGCTCTCCGCCACGCGCAGACGAAAGCCGAGCACGATGTAGTGAGTTGAAAAATCCTCACCGGAAAAGTTGTCGTCATAGAAGTGCTGCCAGACGCCATAAAACGTCCCTGCCGCCAGCGGCAGACGCACGCCCAGTTCCGCCTGCGTCAGGCGTGCAAAGGCGGCCTCCAGCGTTTCGTCTTTGCACACCCGCCCCCCCGGCACAAACCAGTAGCCCTGCGCCGGACGGTTGAGACGCTGGCCCAGTAAAATTTCCCCCTGGCCGTTTTCCACAATGAAATCGAGGGAGATGAGGGGCGTGGTCCGCACCACGGCGGCGAAATCTTCCTGACGTAAAAACATTGTCACCCCCGGAACCGGTGCTGATTCTCAAGGAACCACTGGTAAGTACCGGCAAGCCCTGCCTCCAGTGAAATTTCGTGATACCAGCCAAGCTGATGCAGGCGCGTGACGTCGAGTAATTTACGCGGCGTGCCGTCCGGCTTCGCGGCGTCGAACACCACCCGGCCCTGGTAACCCACCACCTTTGCGATGGTCTGCGCCAGCTCGCGGATGGTGCAGTCCACGCCAGTGCCGACGTTAATGTGCGACAGCATCGGGGCAGTGTTCTCCTGCCACACCTCGCGCGCCAGCTCCATCACGTGAATACTGGCCGCCGCCATATCGTCAACGTGCAGAAATTCGCGCATCGGCGTGCCGCTGCCCCACACTACCACCTCCGGCGCGTGGCTCTGCGCGGCCTCATGAAAGCGGCGCAGCAGCGCCGGGATCACATGTGAATTGTCCGGATGGAAATTGTCATGCGGGCCGTACAGGTTGGTTGGCATCACCGAACGGTAGTCGCGACCGTACTGCCGGTTGTAGGACTCGCACAATTTAATCCCGGCGATCTTGGCGATGGCATACGGCTCGTTGGTCGGCTCCAGCGTCCCCTGCAGCAGCTCGCTTTCCGCCATCGGCTGCCTTGCCAGTTTCGGATAGATACAGGACGAACCGAGAAACAGCAGTTTGTTCACGTTGTGCAGGTGCGCGGCGTGAATAATGTTGCTCTCTATCATCATGTTTTCATAGATAAAATCCGCCGGATACGTGTTGTTGGCGACAATGCCGCCCACTTTCGCCGCCGCCAGATAAACCTGGTCGATACCCGCCCCGGCAAAGAACGCCTGTACCGCGCGCCCGTCGAGCAGATCCAGCTCATCGCGGGTGCGCAGCACCAGTTCCACGTCGCCGCGCGGCGCAAGCTGCCGTACAATGGCGGAGCCCACCATCCCGCGATGGCCCGCCACAAAAATTCGTTGCTTGTTCATTCTCAGGACTCCAGCGCGATGGCCACCTCGTAACCGTGAGATTTCAGCAGTGAGTGTTTTTTCGCGGCCTCCAGATCGTTCGCCACCATCTCGGAGACCATCTCCGACAGGGTGATTTCCGGTTTCCAGCCCAGTTTCTCATGCGCTTTGGACGGGTCGCCCAGCAGGGTTTCCACTTCCGCCGGACGGAAATAACGCGGATCAACGGCCACAATCACATCCCCCGGTTTCACGCCCGGCGCATCGTGTCCGGTAACGGATACCACGATCCCTTTCTCATTAATGCCTTCGCCTTCAAAGCGCAGTTTTATCCCCAGTTGCGCCGCCGCCAGCTCCACAAACTGGCGTACGGAATACTGCACGCCGGTGGCAATCACGAAATCTTCCGGCTGCTCCTGCTGTAACATCATCCACTGCATCCGCACGTAATCTTTCGCATGGCCCCAGTCGCGCAGCGAGTCCATATTGCCGAGATACAGGCAGGACTCCAGCCCCTGGGCGATATTGGCGATGGCGCGGGTGATCTTACGGGTGACGAAGGTTTCGCCGCGACGCGGGGACTCATGGTTAAACAGAATGCCGTTACAGGCGTAAATACCGTAGGATTCACGGTAGTTGACGGTGATCCAGTAGGCGTACAGTTTCGCCACCGCATAGGGGGAACGCGGGTAGAACGGCGTGGTCTCTTTCTGCGGGATTTCCTGCACCAGCCCGTACAGTTCAGAGGTGGAGGCCTGGTAGAACCGCGTTTTCTTTTCAAGACCGAGGAAGCGAATCGCCTCCAGCAGGCGCAGCGTGCCCATCGCATCCACATCGGCGGTATATTCCGGCGACTCAAACGACACCGCCACGTGGCTCATTGCGCCCAGGTTGTAGACCTCGTCCGGCTGCACTTCCTGTAAAATGCGGGTCAGGTTGGAGGCGTCGGTCAGGTCGCCATAATGCAGATGAAATTTTGGGTTGCAGCTGTGCGGATCCTGATAAATATGGTCCACGCGCTCGGTATTAAACGATGACGCGCGGCGCTTGATACCATGCACCTCATACCCTTTTTCCAGCAGAAATTCTGCCAGGTAAGACCCATCCTGTCCGGTTACGCCAGTAATGAGAGCGACTTTTGACATTTTCATTTCCTCAAATAGTCCCGTTAGGGAGTAACTTTCTGAACGCGCTGGCGCGTTACCACTGCGGGATTGCCCCGACAAATCGCATTTGCCGGTAATGATTTAAATACGCTGCTGCGCGCGCCGACGACGGTGCCATGACCTATCGTCACGCCGGGCGCGACAAAAACATCGGTTGCCAGCCAACATTTTTCGCCAATAACAATCGGCGCGGCGTTAATATCGAAATGGGCGCTGGTATAATCATGGCTACCGGTACACAAATACCCTTTTTGTGAAATGACCGCATGTGCGCCAATATTAATTTCACCCAACGTATATAACACAGCGTCGTCGCCTACCCAGGCATAATCGCCGACGGTTAATTTCCACGGATAGGTAATTTTTACTGACGGTCGAATAACCACATTCTTTCCAATTTTGGCGCCAAACAGACGCAGCAAAAAGGCTCGCCAGCGATACAATATTTGCGGCGACCCGGCGAATAATGTCGCCTGTACCGCCCACCATAATTGTACTTTTAGCGTATTAGCGCCGCGGAACCCTTTCGGCACCGTAAAGCCGCTAAGATCCTGCATAATAACTCCCGGTGATTAGACTTTGTTATACCGCGCTTTTGTTTTACCCGTCGTTTTCAGACGTAATAAATAGGATAATTGCGCCCAAAACCCTGGCACACGTAATATTTTTCGCTGTACGTTTTTTGCATCCTGACATAATTCCAGATTATTCGAGGTTGACACGCCGCCCATCGAAAATTCAGATACCAGTCCGTTAATTCGCCGAAAAGGATAGCCTGCTTTATAGAGACGGGCCGCCAGCGCATAATCTGAAGAGACATGATATTGCAGATCATAAGGATACTTTTTTAACGCTGCCGTCGGGAAAAATATCGCCTGATGGCTGGCTGGCAAACTATGGTAGATATAATACCCGGGTTTAGCCTTCCGGCGTATTTTATGCCCGCCGCCAAAATCCAGCAGCGCGTCGCCAATATACATCGCCTCGCCCTTTTGCCGCGCCAGTTGGCGGACAAACAGCGCGGCATCATCATGGAACGCATCACCGGAATTAAGAAACAGGGTATAGCGCCCCTGCGCCAAGGCAATGCCTTTGTTCATGGCATCATAAATACCGTGATCCTTTTCACTGATAAAACGCAGGTTAAACTCACCGTGACGTTTTTGCAGAAATTCGCGCGTGCCGTCCTCCGAACCGCCATCCACTACGATCCATTCAAATGACAGGCCCGGATCGCGCGCCAGATTGCGCAGCGAGCGCCAGGTTTTTACCACCCCTTCGTAATTGCGAAAGGCGACGGTAACGACGCTTAAAAACATGCAACCACCCCGTTATGAAATTTTTAACGCCTTGCGCAAAATGAACGGACAGACGATTAAAAAAGCATATTCCGGGCTAAATATTGAACCGGTAAAAAACAGCGACACCGGCGTAAAAAGATAGAGCTGCACCCGAAAATTACGATTATCGCCAAACGCATTTAGCGCCATTTTTAAAACTTTCCCCATATACCACAGCGTCATTAGCACTGCGAACCAGGAAAAATAAATAATCAGCAGATACAATCCATTGTCTATGGTTTTCCCGACATCCGCACCGTTAAAGATTCCGAATGATGCAACATATTCATAAAGTGAGCCAAATCTGACTACACCATCAATATGGGTCAAGGAATATCCGACCATGACTAACGGGCCCACAATACGATAATAAGAAGATGAGCCTTCCGTCCCTAAATCGCCAAGTCGTGTCGCGATATAAGGAAATGCAATAATTACCCCAACCAAAAACAGGGTTAATGAGACCAGCGCCAGTGGAAGTTTTTTCTTTATCGCATCCTTATTCAAATATTGGAACGCCCACTCCAGAAGGTAAAACAGGATAAAGGTCATTACCCCTGAAAATGATCCTGATAATATTATCCCTGCCAGAATCATAGCATCGCTTTTCGGTGTTTTGATACCAAACTGTTTGATGCTCAGCCAAATTGAGATTAGTGCCAAAGCGAAAAATGCCGGTTCAAAATAAAGCGCAGTGGTACGCTTACCGCCAAATTTTATGAAGTTCAGTACGTAGCTATTACTGTAAATGAGATATTTCGAAATTCCTTCCATAATACTGCTGCCGCCGGTAAGGATAATTTGCGCCATCTCAACCGCGGCGAGCGCGACCACTATACCCACCACCAGATAAAAAAAACGCAAAATCTTTCGGTGGTTATGCGCGGAAATGGTTTTGAATCGGATACTCCAGACCATCCCGATAATGACCACAATATAGACAAACAGCATCGTGGATGTGACATATTTACCGGCATTCAGCGACTGGCCGAACAGGAAGTTAAATGCCGTAAGCCCCGCGCCGATGCCTAAGGCGATCATCAATTTTTTTACGCTAATGCGTTCCACAAATAACAGCAGCAACAGCGGTAAAAAAGTGACGATGGTAATGGGAAAGCTTTCCCCCAGTTGGGCAATCTTGACATTGACCAGTAGGTAGATCAGCGGCAGCAGCAGATAGCTACAGATTCTGATAGAACGAGACATACTCCTCCAGCATCTGTTGACCGCTGTACGCGACGCGGCTACGCATACGAAAGGCGTCCAGCGTTGTGCCAAATACCGCCTGAGCAATCTCTGGCTTACGCCGCTGCGCCAGGCGCAGTACATCTGTAGCGGCAAAAGTCTGGCCGCCGGATTTCGCCAGCACCTCCTGCGCCGCCTCGCTGTGGGTGGCGATCACCGGTACGCCGATCGAGAGCGCTTCACACAAGATCAGCGGATAGTTATCGACCCGCGAGCTAAAGACCAGCGCATCCATCTCATTGAGTGCGCTCATTAATTTGCGCTTATCGGTTTCAAAACCGTGATTAACAACGTTTTGGCCGGTAAAAGGCGAAAATTTACCGAAGGTGTGCAGTTCAATTTTTTCGCCCAGCGCCATCATGTCGTGTACCAGACGCTGGTCAGTTTTGCCGTCGTAACGCAAGTCATGCGCCACAATGGCGATCCGCGGTTTGCCCGGATTCAGCGGCACAGGTGATAGTTGCGCGAGAATCGCCTCGGTCGCCAGATCGATACCGTTGTTAATCACCCGGCAGAGTCCCGCGCCATAAACGCTGTTAAAGGCCTCGGCCACATGCTGGCTCGGTGAAATAAACCGGCAGCCCAGCCGCAGCATATCCCGAAAGCGCTGACGTTTGCCGTCAATAAGCTGGTGCGCCCGATCCACCCTGACCGGCGGATAATTGCTTAGGGTCGGACATTTTTGGCAGCCGCTTTTCCAGCCCTCGCAACCGTCGGTGAAGGCGCAACGCCCGGTAACGCTCCAGTGATCGTGCAGCGTCCAGACCAGCGTGACGTCTGGTTTTTGCGCTTTGACTTTTTCGCAAAACGTCACGATATCCGCCAGGTTTAGCCAGTAACTGTGGAGAACATGAAAATGCAGCACCAGCGGGCCGGATGTCTGGATAACCGTGCGGTAAAGATTGTCGAGATTGCCAAACAGATCGCGATTCAGGAAACGAAATAGCGCGATATTGGCGATTGCCGTGCCGCGCGGCGTCTGTTTTATCACCTGCGGATAACGGTGATGGCTGACGCTTTTTTTTCCGCCTTTGCCATAACCATAGACAAAACGTGACGTCAGCCCTTTTTGCAGCGCCCGCAGATGGAGATCCAACGCCACTCCCGCCGCGCCGCCTTCCGCCAGCCGTACATTAAATTGCAGAATATTCATGTGCTGACCTTCACCCGTGCTTTTTCTCCCACCACCAGCGCATGGTCCGGAATACTGTCAAGCACCACGCTACCCGCGCCAATCGTGACGTGATTACCGATAGTAATATCGCCAAGCAGGATGACATTCGCCCCCAGCTCAACGCCGTTACCAATCACCGGACAAGCCAGGCTGTCCGCGCCGCGATTGCCAATGGTGACGCCGTGGCGAATGGTAAAATCGTCGCCGGCGACGACATGTTTGTTGATCACTACCGCGTAACCATGATGGATAGTGAACCGCCGACCAATGGTCGCGGCGGCCTGGATTTCATACCCGAACAGGCATTCCGTGATCACGCGATACAGCACCAGCACCGGCGCGGCCCACAGATTATTCAGCACATTCTTTTTGCGCCAGACGGAACAAAAATGAGCGATACGGTAGGCCAGCACCATGCAACAGGGGCGTAAGCTCCAGCTATTCGCGCGTAAGTCTTCCAACATCGTTATCGCCCCCGCAGCCCGGCCGCCAGGCGTTTGCTGTTACGCACGGAGAGCAACGTCAGCAACGTGCGCCAGGTCATTCGCTTATTGCGAATTTGGTACAGGGTAAAAAGCTGGTATTTTTTGCTGGCGCGATCGAATTTATCTTTGTGCTTACGATAAAAATGGAAATAGCCGGAGAACTTTTTCGGCGAAGAGGTAATCTGCATCTCGCCGTGGTTGATATGTAAAATTTGCGTCGCCTCTTCGACTTTCCACGGTTCGCCATACTCCACCACCATGCGCAGAAAAATGTCGTAGTCCTGCGCCGCCTTGAGTTCGGTATCGAACAAACACGCTTTAAAACGCCAGGCCCAGGTAAAAACCTGATTGCCAATAATATTGCGCTTGTAGAACAAGCGGCGCGAATAAGGGGATTTCGGATACAGCGGCAGGCTGGCAGGCTGAGAGTAGACCTCGCCCTCGCACACATAGTCGTTGGCATACAAAAAGGCGTGCGTAGTCAACTGGTGTTTATGGGCCAGAAACACGCTCAGACGGTTGGGCGTCCATTCATCGTCATCATCAATACCAGTAATGTAGTGCCCTTGCGCCTGCATAATGGCCTGGTTGCGTACCGCGCAGGCGCCGGTATTCCTGGCGTTATGGGTATAACGGACGCGCGGATCGTTCAGCTCCTCAACAAATTGTTGTAACTGCTGATAAGACGAGGAGCAATCATCCACGATGATCATCTCCCAGTGACGGTAGTCCTGACGTAGTACTGATTTAATCGCCCGGATAGCCAACTGCTGCCTGTTCCAGGTTGGCATATAAATTGAGATCAGCGGATTGTCTGTTGTCATGCTTATTCCCCAGATAGTTTTGCCGCATGGCGCTACGCTTGTCCGGCCTACAGTCACAGGCCGCGCCATCCGGCACGCCTTATTTTTTATTTGGAATCTGACTGGTATTCATACTCGTAATAGCCATAATCCTGGTAGCCCGTCGCTCGGCGGAAAATGGAGTTGAGAATGACGCCTTTGACCTGAATGCCATTCTGGTCAAAACGGCTCAGACTGGTTTCCACCTCTTTTAAAGTGTTGACGGCATAACGCGCCACCATCAGCGTCGTCCCGACGTGACGACCCACAATCGCGGCGTCCGTCACGGCCAGAATCGGCGGCGTGTCGATTAATACCAGGTCGTAGCGGCTGCTTGCCCAGGCGATCAGCTCGCCGAAGCGCTCGCTCATCAGCAGTTCCGATGGATTAGGCGGTACCTGACCGCGCGGAATAAGATCAAAATTAGCGATCGCCGTGGGTTTCGCGCAGGAGGCTATCTCGCCTTTGCCCGCCAGAATGTCAGATAAGCCGTCCACGTTATTGGTGCCGAGCAGTTCATGGGTGTAGCCCTTGCGCATATCGCAGTCGATCAGTAATACCCGTTTATGCGTCTGGCTGATGACGGCCGCCAGGTTGGCGCAAACAAAGGTTTTGCCGATAGAGGGGCTGACGCCTGTGAGCATGAGTACATTATTTTGCGCCTGCATCATGGCGAAATGCAGGCTGGTGCGCAGGCTGCGAATCGCCTCAATCGCCAGATCGGTCGGATTGCCCACCGCCAGCAGTTGGCTCTGCTTATAACGCTTAATCCCTTTAATGGTTTTGACGCTATCGCGCGCTTTTTGCCATTCCGACAGCGGAATACTGGCATAGACGCTGATCCCGTGCTCCTCCAGCGCCTGCGGGCTTTCGATACCGCGATTAAACAGCGAGCGCAGCAGCACACCGACAATCGATAACATTAATCCCAGAATAATGCTGCCGAGAATAATCAACGCCTTTTTCGGCTTCAGCACGCCCGGCTGGGTAATCGCCGGGTCAACGATGCGCACGTCGCCAACGGTGCTGGCTTCGGTGATTTTCAGCTCCTGCTGTTTATTAAGCAGTTGCATATAAACCTGCTGGCCGGACTCCACATCACGGGTCAAACGCACAATCTCCTGCTGGGTTTTCGGCATTGCCGTCACCCGCCCGTTCAGTTTGGCTTTTTCATCTTCCAGCGCTTTACGTTTTTCCAGCAGGGTGCGGTAAGCCGGATGCGCTTTGGTAAAGAGCTTGGAAATTTCCGCTTCTTTAAACGTCAACTCATTCAACTGGGCGTCGATATTAACCATCGAATCGAGCACCGCCTTCGCCTCCAGCGGTAAATCCACCGAGTCTTTATCCTGGCGGAAAGCGTTTAGCTTGTTTTCCGCCACATCCAGACGGCTGCGGACTTCCGGCAGTTGTTTTGCCAGAAACGCCAGGCTCTTCCCCGCCTCTTCAGATTTCCGCGCAATATCCTGTTGCAGATAGTTACGGGTAATACTGTTGAGAATGTCGCGGATCTGGTCGCGATCCTCTCCCGTGAACGTCAGGCTCAGAACGCCGGTATCTTTGCCGGTTTCCGTTACGGTGAGGTTATTTTGCAGGTTATTAATCATGCCAAGCGTTGAGAATTTACTCACCGTAAATTCTGTATCAGGACGGGCGTCAATCGCCTCTACCTGCATCGTCACGCCGTCTTTATTGAGTGGCTGGCCCACAACGCCCTGAGCGCTAAATCCGCCGTCGCTAACCAACTGATAACGTTTGTCGCCCAGCACTTTGAGGGTGAAGATCTGTCCGCTCATCGTCTCTGGTCGGGTGAATGTCGTGACTTTCACCATTTCATTGTGACGCCCCATCAGCCGCTCCCACCCGGCGCCGAACAGCGGAAAGGTGTTTTTGGTGACGGCAATATCCAGATCCAGATCGTCAACGGTCTTCCCAAGCACCAGGCGCGATCGAATGAGCTGAATTTCCGCATCGGAAGCCGGCGGCTTATTCGCTAATGCGCTGTTGATATCCTGTACCAGCGAATTACCGGCGTTTTGTTCAATCTGCACCAGCGCATCGGCGCTATAGATGGGCGTGGCGAAGAACGTATAAATTACCGCGCACAGCGCAAATATGGCCGTCGTCCCCAACACCCACCAACGCGCTTCAATCACCGTTCCGACCAGGCGCCCGATATCGATTTCATCGCTACCCGTAACCGCCGCAGATTGTTTTGCTTTTTCTGTCATGGTTTTCCCTGCTCTGCATTCAGTGCCTGCGCCCACTGGCGGGCAGACCTTTCCAGTAATGTGTACACCGCCTCAAACGCATCGCGGCTTTTGCGATACGGGTCCGGTATTTCACGCTCGCTGTCCCAGTGACCAAACAGCATTACCTTGCCGCGCATTTCCGGCGCAATGTCGCACAGGGCGGCGATGTGACGTTTCTCCATCGTCAGAATCAGGTCATATTCCCGGCACAGACGCGCGGAAATTTGCCTTGCGCAGTGATTTTCCAAAGACAGATCGTGGGCGCTCGCCACGCTCGCCGCCGCAGGATCGGCGCCTTTGCCGACCAGCGCGCCTAACCCGGCGGACGCTACCGTCAGCGAAGGATGAAAGCGTTTTAGCAAACGTTCCGCCGTCGGGGAACGGCAAACATTCCCCACACAGACCACTAAGATTTTGTTAAACATAACGATTACCAGGAATGAATGTCGCTGGCCGTATCCGTCATATAACGGACACCGCTAATGGTTGGCAGCAACTGATTGATCAGACGGTTCCAGCGAGCAACCGGCGCGGTCGTGACGTACACCACATCGTAAGGCTGAAGTCGGAATTCCGTCGCCATCACCAATGACGTGGCGTCAGACATATCAAGCTGGTAGATATTGGCGATCTTGCCGCCGCGTCCCCCCTCGCCTTTCAACGGACGAATCACAAAAATGCCGCTGGCGTTGGAGGTGGTCAGATCGATGCCTTCCGCATTGCCTAATGCTTCGGTGAGCGTCATGCCGCTGAAATCCATTTTGAGGGTGCTCTGTTTTTTCACTTCGCCCATGACAAAGACTTTCAGATCGTCATTGCGCGGCACATACAGAATGTCGCCAGGGTAGAGCAAGCGGTTCTGGCTAAGATCGCCATTTTGCATCAGCGCCTGTAGCGAAATGCGCTGTTCTTTGCCGTTGTGCGTCAACACGACATTGCGCCAGTCCGCCATATCGGTCAGGCCGCCCGCAGCGTTAATCGCATCCAGGACGGTTAGCGGTACGTTAGTAATGGCCTGCTGACCGGATTTATTCACCTGGCCGGAGATGTACGCTTTTTGCGAGCGGAAAGCGGCGATATTGACATCCACCTGCGGGTCCGCAATGTACTTCGCTAAACGCCCGGTAATATCGCTGCGAATCTCTGACAAAGTTTTACCGACGACGCTAACCTTGCCAATGTAGGGATAAAACATGGTGCCGTCCGGCTGAACCCAGTTGCCGGTATCGCTTGAGCTGCGGTACTGGCCTGCTGGCGTGGTCAATTCCGGGTGATCCCAGACGGTGACATTCAGCACATCGCCAGGCCCGACGCGATACTGATAGCTGGCGATCTCCTGGTCCAGCGACATATTCGGTTGCGCGACATTGGGCCGCGGGCGTAATTGCTCAACCAACCGTGGCGTCAGCGGATACACATTGACCATCCGGTCGAGATCAAAGTCAGCGTCTTGCTGTTTGATCACATCTTTCCCCATCGTAGACATATTGCTGCCCGGAAGTACTGTGCAACCACTTATCAAGCTGAGCGACGCCAATAATGGCATCAATTTCATTTTGGATTTCATCATTGATTATTTATCACTTTGGCAGAGTCATTATCCTGTGCAATTTAAATAGCGGCTTCGTCCGTGCACATTTACCTTGCAGTTAATAGCAGAGAAAATTAACTGGCATCATTCTGAAAAAAAAATCAATTCATCCGCAGGCTATTGACAGAATAATAAAGGCTTATATTCAGGCTTTCAGGCACGCTACCGCCCCTGGCTTCTTAGCTACCAATACACTGATTATTCTAAATTTTCGCATTCCCCTCCGATTTCATCCTCGTTCAGATAAAAATCTTCAGCGAAATAAAGGTTACGTATTAATAGTTTTCTCGATGTCGTGACAGGATATTTAAGCGCGCTATCTTAATCCTGCAAGAATTGTTGCAGCTAACCTAATGACAGGCAAGGTAACAAACCCGCCATTCTATATTTTTAAGATTAATATTAAATGAATTAACAGATGATTTTAGGATTTTATTGATGTTGACAATATTTATTTACTCCACTCCACCTGCGATATTTCCTAAATATATTCTTGACATTATTTAGTTTCTGACAGAAACATTACGGCTATTTTAAAGTTATTTTATAGCCGAGTAACAAAGATAAATTGCTCTGCGGCATTGCATTTTTCCGCCGTATTATCCATGATCGAATTGTGACAATTGTCATATTACAGAAGGTATTGCTCTTACTATGGAATGGATTGCCGATCCGTCAATCTGGGCCGGATTGGTAACGTTAATCGTTATCGAACTTGTTCTCGGCATTGATAACCTGGTCTTTATTGCCATCCTCGCTGAAAAACTACCGCCGGGGCAGCGCGACCGCGCGCGCATTACCGGCCTGATACTGGCGATGATCATGCGCCTGCTGCTGCTGGCGTCAATCTCGTGGCTGGTCACCTTGACTAAGCCGCTCTTTAGCGTACAGGCGTTAAGCTTCAGCGCCCGCGATCTGATTATGCTGTTCGGCGGCTTCTTCCTGCTCTTTAAAGCCACCATGGAGCTCAACGAACGGCTGGAAGGGAAAGATAGCGCCAACCCTACCCAGCGTAAGGGGGCGAAATTCTGGGCGGTGGTCGCGCAAATCGTGGTGCTGGACGCTATCTTTTCTCTCGACTCCGTGATTACCGCCGTGGGGATGGTCGATCACCTGGCGGTCATGATGGCGGCAGTGATAATCGCCATTAGCCTGATGCTGCTCGCCAGCAAGTCACTGACCCGATTTGTGAACAACCATCCCACCATTGTCATTTTGTGTCTTAGCTTCCTGCTAATGATCGGCTTTAGCCTGGTGGCGGAAGGGTTTGGTTTCCACATTCCGAAAGGGTATCTGTACGCGGCTATCGGCTTCTCGGTGATGATCGAGGCGCTCAACCAACTGGCTATTTTTAACCGCCGCCGTTTTCTTTCCGCTAACCATACGCTGCGCCAGCGCACAACGGAGGCCGTGATGCGGCTGATTAGCGGTAAAAAAGAGGATGCCGAACTGGATGCGGAAACCGCCGCGATGCTGGCAGACCATGACGACAGCCAGATTTTTAATCCGCAGGAGCGCAGGATGATTGAGCGGGTGCTGAATCTCAACCAGCGCACCGTAAGTAGTATCATGACGTCGCGTCACGATATCGAGCATATCGATCTCAACGCGCCGGAAGCGGAAATCCGCGCTCTGCTGGAAAAGAACCAGCATACGCGTCTGGTCGTGACGAGTGAAAATGAACAGGAAGATTTACTCGGCGTCGTCCACGTCATCGATCTGTTGCAACAATCGCTGCGCGGCGAACCGCTCAACCTGCGGGCGCTGATTCGCCAACCGCTGGTTTTCCCGGAAACATTGCCGCTGCTGCCTGCGCTGGAGCAGTTCCGTAACGCCAGAACCCATTTTGCCTTTGTCGTAGATGAGTTTGGCTCGGTTGAAGGCATTGTGACATTAAGCGATGTCATGGAGACTATCGCCGGTAATCTGCCGAATGAAGTCGAGGAAATTGACGCCCGCCACGATATTCAGAAGAACCCGGACGGTTCCTGGACAGCAAACGGCCATATGCCGCTGGAGGATTTGGTGCAGTACGTGCCGCTACCGCTGGATGAAAAACGGGAATACCATACGATTGCCGGATTATTGATGGAATATTTGCAGCGCATACCGCAAACCGGTGAAGAGGTTCAGGTGGGCGATTATTTGCTGAAAACATTGCAGGTAGAAAGCCATCGAGTGCAGAAAGTGCAGTTAATTCCGCTGCATAACGGCGAGCCAGACCAAGAGATGTAACATCTGTTCGCCTGCCCCGGCCTGCTTACCAGGCAGGCCGGAGGCGCGTTAGCCTCGCCATCCGGCTCTGCCCTTTGGCCAAAAGCTACAGCTTATTCAGCAGTTTCTTCACATCTTTACCGTTGCGGGTATCTTTATTGCGATCCGCCCAGTCATTGAGCCGACGCTTTGCCTCATCCTGTAAATGCTTACGCAATAACTGATCCACTTGCAGGGTATAGTTCAGCTCCTGCCACTTGCCATAGACGCGCAGCGGCACCGGCGTCTCTTTCAGGAAGGTGATCAGGTTGCTATCGCCGTTCCAGCCGCCCAGCACACGCAGATTAAATTGCGTATCACAGCTCTGCTTAACCAGGTCCAGCGTTCCGCTGCCGGTTAACGCCAGCATAGAAGATTGCCCGACCATGTCGTCGAGCGTCAGCGTGCCCTTATTTAGCGTCAGATCGGTCGTGAAGCGATCCAGTCGGGTCGCGTTGTCCATATTTTCCTGCGACTGCTGCGCGTCGCCGCCGCTTCGCTCTACGGCCTGCTGCACCAGTTGCTGGAAATTCATTCCTTCAAGGCGCGTATTGCTCATGTCAACATGCGCTTTTCCTTTCCAGCTATGGCGAAATGCCTCTGCGTCAATATCCGCCCCGGAGAAATCGCCAACCAGCGACATCTTACCGGTCAGGCTAATCGGATAATTGAAGGCTTTCAGGATAGTCCCAATCTCAACATGGTTGAGGCGAGGGTGGAATTCGATGCGCGGACTGGCGGTGCGGGCGTCCAGCGTGCCGGGCAGCGACATCTCTCCGTCGGCCAGTTTCCCCTGCAACTCGGTGATATCCAGCAATCCGGCCTGATTAGACATCTTCGTCGAAACCTGGGTAAAGTCCATTCCCCGCCAGCGAACTGAATCCGCCTGTAAAGCAATCTCCGCCGTAAAGCTTTGCAGCCCCTGATAAGGCGGCGCACCAACACGCGACGCGATAACTGGCCTGGTCAGGGGGAGCGTATTTTGCCCCTGCGACACCGCGCCGCCCGTCTGTGCCACGGCGCTATGATGCGGCAACAGGTTGTCCAGATTAAGCTTGCTGGACCGGAGGTCAATTTGCCATTCCGGCTGCTCCGCCAGCGTTACCTGAACATGCCCGGTCAGAGAACTGTCATTCGCCGTTAAATTTAAGTGGTTAAATGAAAGACGTTTTTGCGCTTCCTGCCACTGCGCCTGCAGTTGTCCCTGCCCCTCAATCCCCTGCGCCGGTAGATCCGCGCCCTGCAATTGCCAGCGCAGTTGCTCAATACCCGCGGTTAAATTATGCGGATAATCGGAAGCATCCACCGTTCCGCTGAACGATAAAGCAAGATCCCGCTGATCGCGGTTCACGCGTCCCGAAAAATCAAACGTGCCGCGATGCTCGGCATCTTGTTCCATATTCAGACGAATATCGCGCACCGTGACCTGATCATCATTTTCATGCTGGAAAACCAGCACACTATCGGCAACGCGCAGGCTACGAATATCAAACGACCAGCCGCGATCTTCCGCTACGTCCGGCAAGGTATTATCTTTCGGCGCGACCGGCGCATCATCACTGCGTACCGCTTCCGTTTGCGGCGTCAATTGAATCACCCCGCCTTTCAGCATCACCTGCTTAACATGAAGCTGATGACTCAACAGCGGCCATAAAGCGACATCCAGGCGCATATTGTCAGCCCGCACCAGCGGTTCGCTGGCGCCTCGCGCCGTTAGCGTCATTCGCCCGGAAAGGATGCTGAGTTGCGGCCATACGTGCCAACGCAGCGGCCCGTCCAGTTGCAACTGATATTCACTACGCGCGGCAACCTGCTGCACCATATAGGCGCGGAAATCATTCGGATTGACCAACAATACCAACGCAGAGAATCCGGCCACCAGCACGACCAGGAGAATCATCAGCGTCGTCAGAAATCGTCTCATGCTACCCTCAATGGACCGGCAGTATTGCGCCGAATGGCTCAGTCTTTATCAATCCGGCTGGCAACAGCGCCCTGCTGATCGCGATATTTGGCATCCTGACGGCGGTTATAAGGCCGCGCCGCCGGGCCGGACAGCGGCTCAAAGCTCAGCGCGCCGATGAGCATACCCGGACGCAACGCCAGCGGCAGCTTCCCGGAATTGTAAAACTCAAGCACAATGCAGCCCGACCAGCCGGGATCGATACGGTGCGCCGTCACATGCACCATCAATCCCAGACGCGCCAGCGAGGAACGACCATCCAGCCAGCCCACTAAATCCGGCGGCAGGGTAACGGATTCAAAGGTGACAGCCAGCGCCAACTCGCCCGGATGCAGATAAAATGCCTCGCCGTCCGGCAAAACGATTTCATCGCTCATCACGCGATCCAGCGCCGCGCTGACCTCATCTTTCGGCCCGCTCAGATCGATAAACGCCGCCGTATGGCCACGGAAGGTTCGAAATTTATTGCCAAGACGTACATCGACCGTCGCGCCATTAATGCGCTCTACGGGAGGTCGCGGGGTGATAGACAAACGGCCTTCATCCAGCCAGGCTTCAATATCTCGGTCGCATAAACGCATGGCACTTTCTCCTTTCGCGCATCAAGCCCTTAAATCAAGCACATCAAGGGCTAACCAGGTTATCACTGAACGGTACACAATTCGCCAGATTTATTCAAAGAACTGGCTGATTTTCGCTTTCAGAATATCAATAGCGATGCGGTTTTTACCGCCGCGCGGCACGATAATATCCGCATATTGTTTGGAAGGCTCAATAAATTGCAGGAACATCGGACGCACCGTTTTCTGATATTGCGCCATCACCGAATCCATTGAGCGACCACGCTCGTTCACATCGCGTTTGATACGGCGCATCAAACAGATATCCAGCGGCGTATCGACAAAAATAGAGAAGTTCATCTCTTCACGCAAACGCGCGTCGGTCAGTAACAGAATACCTTCAAGAATAATCACTTTCTTCGGTTCTACGCGAACCGTTTCCTGCATACGGGTATGCTCAACATAACTGTATACCGGTAATTCAATCGCCGAACCGCGCTTGAGCGCCTGAAGATGCTGAAATAGCAGGCTGTGATCCATCGCATTCGGATGGTCATAGTTAGTTTTTACGCGTTCTTCCATCGACAGATGGCTTTGATCTTTGTAATAACTGTCTTCGGGAATAACGCCAATATGTTCGTCACCCACTTGTTCACGCAATTCGCGGTAAAGGGTACTGGCAATAAGACTCTTGCCGGAAGCCGATGCGCCAGCGATACCGATAATGACGCACTGATGAGACTGATCAGTCATAAATTTAGCGACCTGATTAACCTGGATGTAAGGAAGGGGGGCGCCGAAACGCCAAACGCGGCAATTATAGGGATTTCAGCAGCGCGATACCAGTCCGGCGCTATGCCACGGTGAATTTGTTGGCGGCGCATTCGACGTCGCGACGTAAAAGCGTTCAGTTTTAACGCGGGCAGCGGTTTTATCGACCCGTCTGGAGGAGGAATACGCCGGGAGCCAGAATTTATATTCAGCCAGCGTATAAATCATTACGCGTTTATACTAGCATAATCACAGAGTAAACTGACGCGTCCGGTATTCCGCGACGTTACCGGCGATTCGGATAGAGTGGTAATGAGTAAACCATCCCAACATGTTTTCGTTACCGTCCCCCACCCGCTATTGCGTCTGGTCAGTTTAGGCCTGGTCGCGTTTGTCTTTACGCTCTTTTCGCTCGTATTATCGCGTGTCGGCACCCAACTCGCGCCGCTGTGGTTCCCCACCTCCATTATGATGGTCGCGTTTTACCGCCATGCGGGCCGTCTGTGGCCAGGGATCGCGGTCGCCTGCTCGCTCGGCAGCATCGGAGCCTCACTGACTTTATTTCCTGCCGCCTCGCTTAACTTTAGCTGGACGGCAATAAATATTATCGAGGCGGCCACTGGCGCGATACTGCTGCGAAAACTGCTCCCCAGCTACAATCCCTTACAAAATTTGAATGACTGGTTTCGTCTGGCTATCGGCAGCGCCGTGATTCCGCCGCTACTCGGCGGCCTGTTATTTTGGCTGATAGCGCCGGAAGCGGTCGCCTCGAAAGCGTTTCTGATTTGGGTATTATCGGAAGCCATCGGCGCGCTGACGCTGGTGCCGTTAGGTTTACTGTTTAAACCACACTATCTATTGCGTCATCGCGACCCGCATCTGTTGCTGGAAACGCTATTGACGCTGGTCATTACGCTGGCGCTAAGCTGGCTCGCTATGCGCTATATTCCGTGGCCGTTTACGTGCGTTATCGTCCTGTTGATGTGGAGTGCGGTGCGCCTGCCGCGAATGGAGGCGTTTTTAATTTTTTTAGCTACCGTTATCGTGGTCTCGCTCATGCTGGCCAATGACCCCACGCTGCTCGCCACGCCGAAAACCGACGTGATGGTCAATATGCCGTGGCTGCCTTTTTTAATGATCCTGCTGCCTGCCAATATGATGACGATGGTGATGTACGCGTTTCGCACGGAGCGTAAACATATCACCGAGAGCGAATCCCGCTTTCGCAACGCGATGGAGTATTCCGCCATTGGTATGGCGCTGGTCGGTACGGAGGGTCAGTGGCTACAGGTCAATAAATCTCTGAGCCATTTTCTTGGCTATAGCCAGGATGAATTACGCACGATGACATTTCAGCAATTGACCTGGCCGGAAGACCTGAATAACGACCTTGAACAGCTAAACATGCTGGTGCGCGGCGACATCAACAGCTATTCCATGGAAAAACGCTACTACACCCGCAACGGCGATGTCGTCTGGGCGCTGCTGGCCGTCTCACTGGTTCGTCATAAAGACAATAAACCTCTCTATTTTATTGCTCAGATTGAAGACATTAACGATCTCAAGCAAAGCGAGCAGGAAAACCAGCGGTTGATGGAGCGTATTACACAGGCGAACGAGGCGCTGTTTCAGGAAAAAGAACGGTTGCACATCACGCTTGACTCTATCGGAGAAGCGGTGGTGTGTATTGATGTCGCGATGAATATCACCTTTATGAACCCGATCGCCGAGAAGATGAGCGGCTGGCGGCAAGAGGATGCTTTAGGCGCGCCATTATTAACGGTTCTGCGCATTACGTCAGGTAATAAGGGGCCGCTGCTGGAGGATATTTATCGCGCCGACAGGTCGCGATCGGACATGGAACAGGAGATAGTGCTCCATCGTCATAACGGCGGCAGCTACGATATTCATTACAGTATCACGCCGCTCAGTACGCTTGACGGCGATAAGATTGGTTCGGTTCTGGTTATCCAGGACGTTACCGAATCACGAAAAATGTTACGTCAGCTCAGCTACAGCGCAACGCATGACGCCCTCACCCAACTTGCCAACCGCGCCAGTTTTGAAAAACAGCTGCAACAGCGCCTGCAAACAATACAGGAATCGCCTCAACATCATGCGCTGGTGTTTATCGATCTGGACCGTTTTAAAGCGGTTAACGACAGCGCGGGACATGCCGCCGGCGATGCCTTATTGCGCGAACTCGCGTCACTGATGCTCGGTATGCTTCGATCCGGCGATCTTCTGGCCCGTCTGGGTGGCGATGAGTTTGGCCTGTTGCTGCCGGATTGTAATAGTGACAGCGCACGCTTTATCGTGACGCGGCTTATCAACGCCGTTAATGAGTATCACTTTATGTGGGAAGGACGCCTGCATCGGATCGGCGCCAGCGCCGGGATCACAATGATAAATGAACATAACTGCCAGCTCACAGAGGTCGTGTCTCAGGCCGATATTGCCTGCTACGCCGCGAAAAATAGCGGTCGAGGCCGTCTGACCGTGTACGAACCGCAGCACGCATTAACCTCCTCAAAGGGAATGATGCCGCTGGAAGAACAGTGGCATATGATTAAAAATAACCACCTGCTGATGCTTGCCAGAAACGTCGCGCCGCCGCGTACGCCGGAGGCCACCAGCTTTTGGCTGGTCTCACTCAGGCTGTGGACCAGCGAAGGGGAAGTGATGGAAGAGCGCGCGTTCCAGGCAGGGTTAGCCGACTCCGCGCTGCATCACGCGCTTGACCGACGGGTATTCCATGAGTTTTTCCACCATGCGGCGACCGCCGTCGCCAGCAAGGGATTAAGCGTTGCGCTGCCGCTGTCCGCCGCGGGATTATACAGCGCGACCCTTATTGATGAGCTGCTGGAACAACTGGAGCATAGTCCACTGCCGCCACGGTTATTACACCTGATTATCCCGGCTGACGTTATCGTTAAGCAGGCGCAGACCGCCGCTGCGACTCTGCGAAAACTGCGGCAACGCGGCTGCCAGGTGATTCTCAGCCATGTCGGGCGCGATTTACAGCTGTTTAATTTACTGCCCCTGCATATCGTCGATTATTTACTGCTGGATAGCGACCTTATCGCCAACGTTCATGAAAGTTTAATGGATGAAATGCTGACCTCGATCATCCAGGGACACGCCCAGCATCTGGACATCAAAACGCTCGCCGGGCCGGTACAAAACCCACAGGTGCTGGATACGCTCTCCCGTATTGGCGTGGATCTAATTTATGGCGACACTATCGCCGAAGCGCAACCGCTGGATTTGTTACTGAATACCAGCTATTTCGCTATCCATTGACGGTTGCCAGCCGTGGGTATACCAGATATGCAGTAGCGCGTAGGAACGCCACGGTTTCCAGCGCTCCGCGTAGCGACGGATCTGCGCGGGCGTCATCCCGGCGAAGCGCTGCTTAATTAAGTAATCATCGGGTAAAAAGATATCTTTTGCCTGCCAACCGCGCAGGGCGAAATAGTTCGCCGTCCAGCGGCCAATTCCCGGAAACGTTTGTAAATTTTTAACGCTCTGCTCAATATCCGGCGGCGCGGCGAGCGCCAGTTTTCCCGCCAGCGTCACCTGCGCCAGATGAATCAGCGCTTCGGCGCGCCGCAGAGGCATCCCCAGAGCTTTAAGCGCCAGCGGATCGGCCAACGCCAGCGTTTCCGGACCGGGAAAACAGACATAATCGGGCGCATCCGGCAACGCCTCGCCATAGCGGCGCGCCACTTTCGCCGTCAATCTGGCCGCCATCGCGACACTCACCAGTTGCCCCAGTATCGCCCGCACGCCTTGTTCAAACGTATCAACCGATCCCGGTAAACGCAGCCCCGGTCTGTCCTCGCCCAGTGGCCCCAGCACGGCGGCAACCTGCGCGGGCTGGCAGTCAAGATCAAACAGACGCGAAACCTTCGCCAGACACGCCGGCGCGACGGGAAGTAATCCGGCGCTCACGCTAACCTGCACAGTGTGGGTGGGCAGATGGGGCCTCACGCTGACCAGTCCGCGATGCTCGCCCACCACCAGGCTGCGCGCATAAAAGCCCTCGCCTACTGTTTCCACGCCGTCCACCGCACGCGCGGCAAGAAAGCCCAACATCCACGACCAGTCGTAAGGCGGCTGCCAGCTCAGGGTAAACATACTTTTCTCCTTTATTTGACCTTTCAGCATAAACGCTAATCGCACGTAACGCCTTGCTTTCATATTCCAGTTGTCGCCGCGACGACATTTCGCTAAAGTCACGCCCCTTCTTCACTGGCATGGGGATTTTAAGGTGTTTATCGGATTTGATTACGGTACGGCAAACTGCTCGGTCGCCATTATGCGCGACGGGCATCCACAGTTGCTGACAATGGAGAATAACAGCGCATTACTGCCGTCTATGCTGTGCGCGCCGACGCGCGAAGCGGTGAGCGAGTGGCTGTATCGCCATCATGATGTGCCGGCAACGGACGAAGAAACCCAGGCGCTGCTACGCCGCGCGATACGCTACAACCGCGAGGAAGATATTGAGGTTGGCGCGCAAAGCGTACAGTTTGGTCTGGCGTCGCTGGCGCACTATATTGACGATCCCCAGGAGGTCTGGTTTGTCAAATCGCCAAAATCCTTTTTAGGCGCCAGCGGCCTGAAACCGCAGCAGGTCGCGCTGTTTGAAGATTTGGTCTGCGCCATGATGGTACATATTCGTCATACGGCGCACAGCCAATTGCCGGAGGCCATTACCCAGGCGGTGATCGGTCGCCCGATCAACTTTCAGGGACTCGGCGGCGATGACGCGAACCGCCAGGCGCAGGGTATTCTGGAGCGGGCGGCAAAACGCGCCGGTTTTCAGGAGGTGGTATTCCAGTATGAACCGGTTGCGGCGGGCCTGGACTACGAAGCTACGCTGCGGGAAGAGAAGCGTGTGCTGGTCGTGGATATTGGCGGCGGCACCACCGACTGCTCCATGCTGCTGATGGGGCCGCAGTGGCGTCAGCGCGCCGATCGTGAAAACAGCCTGTTGGGGCACAGCGGTTGCCGCGTGGGTGGAAACGATCTGGATATCGCGCTGGCCTTTAAAAATCTGATGCCTTTGCTGGGCATGGGCGGCGAAACCGAAAAAGGCATCGCCCTGCCGGTGCTGCCGTGGTGGAACGCCGTGGCGATTAACGACGTCCCGGCGCAAAGCGATTTTTACAGTAGCGCGAATGGTCGTCTGTTGAACGATTTGGTTCGCAACGCGCGTGAAGCAGACAAGGTCGCGTTGCTGCTCAAGGTCTGGCGTCAGCGGCTTAGCTACCGCCTGGTACGCTGCGCGGAAGAGAGCAAAATCGCCCTTTCCGGCCAGGCGGATGTTACGGCGAGGCTGCCATTTATCAGCGACGACCTGGCGGTCGCTATCAGCCAGCAAGGACTGGAAGCGGCGCTGGATCAACCGCTGACGCGCATTCTGGAACAGGTGCAACTGGCGCTGGACAGCGCGCAGGAAAAACCGGATGTCATCTATCTGACCGGCGGCAGCGCCCGTTCGCCATTGATTAAAAAAGCGCTTTCCGAACAGTTACCGGGCATACCCGTCGCTGGCGGCGATGATTTCGGCTCCGTCACCGCAGGACTGGCGCGCTGGGCGGAGGTCGTTTTCCGCTAAGCGCCTCGCAAGCCCAGCGCTGATGGATTGACATTATTTTTGATGTGGCTTAACGTCAGGAGTGAGGGTAAGGGAGGATTCCTCCTCCCCCTGGTGTCTTAGTAAGCCTGGAAGCTAATCACTAAGAGTATCACCAGTATGATGACTAACTTCATCATAACCCTTTCCTTATTTTGGCCCCTTCCTCGGGAGGGGCTTTCCCGTTTCAGCGTCCTGCTGAAATCGGTGGCTTACCTTCATTGCCGTGCCGCCACTTTACCGCACTCCGGCGCGTTAACGATTTTCACCGATGAGAGTTGCGTAGCGCCTCGCAAAGCGGGTCGCCATTCAGAATAATCCCGACCGTGTTCCATAATTCCTCCATTTTTCTCCCTTCCCTGCTGACTACAATAGAGGGAGCAACATTCCGCAAAACGTTTCAGGATGAGAAACTTATACCGATGAAAGGCAGTAATACTTTCCGCTGGGCAATCGCGATTGGGGTTGTAGTGGCCGCCGCCGCATTCTGGTTCTGGCATAGCCGTAGCGAAAGCCCGACCGCCGCGCCGGGCGTCGCCGCGCAAGCGCCGCATACCGCCGCCGCAGGTCGCCGCGGTATGCGCGACGGCCCTCTGGCGCCGGTACAAGCCGCGACCGCGACCACGCAGGCCGTACCGCGCTATCTGAGCGGGCTGGGTACCGTGACCGCCGCGAATACCGTTACGGTGCGTAGCCGCGTGGATGGTCAACTCATCGCCCTGCACTTTCAGGAAGGTCAGCAGGTCAACGCAGGCGATCTGCTGGCGCAAATCGATCCCAGCCAGTTTAAGGTCGCCCTGGCGCAGGCTCAGGGACAGTTGGCAAAAGATAACGCTACGCTGGCGAATGCGCGTCGTGATCTGGCGCGCTATCAGCAACTGGCAAAAACCAATCTGGTTTCCCGTCAGGAACTGGATGCGCAACAGGCGCTGGTCAACGAAACCCAGGGAACCATTAAAGCGGATGAAGCCAATGTCGCCAGCGCGCAGTTACAGCTCGACTGGAGTCGTATCACGGCCCCGGTCTCGGGACGCGTGGGTCTGAAACAGGTGGATGTCGGCAACCAGATTTCCAGCAGCGATACCGCCGGTATTGTCGTCATTACGCAAACGCACCCGATTGATCTCATTTTTACTCTGCCGGAAAGCGATATCGCGACCGTGGTTCAGGCGCAAAAAGCGGGGAAAACGCTGGCCGTAGAAGCCTGGGATCGGACTAACTCGCACAAATTAAGCGAAGGCGTGTTGCTCAGTCTGGACAACCAGATTGATCCCACGACGGGAACGATCAAAATTAAAGCGCGCTTTACCAATCAGGACGATACGCTATTCCCCAATCAATTTGTGAACGCCCGGATGCTGGTCGATACCGAACAAAATGCCGTTGTGGTGCCTGCCGCGGCGGTGCAAATGGGCAATGAGGGCCACTTTGTGTGGGTGCTGAACGACGAAAATAACGTCAGCAAGAAGCGGGTAAAAATCGGTATTCAGGATAACCGAAACGTGGTGATCAGCGCTGGCTTGTCGGCAGGCGATCGCGTCGTTACCGATGGTATTGATCGGCTGACGGAAGGCGCAAAAGTCGAGGTCGTTGAGCCGCAAACCACCGTGGCGGATGAAAAATCCCCTTCCCGCCATGAAGGTCAAAAAGGAGCGCGCGCCTGATGCAGGTATTACCTCCGGGCAGCACAGGCGGCCCCTCGCGTCTGTTTATTCTGCGCCCCGTGGCCACCACTCTGCTGATGGCGGCGATTTTACTCGCCGGGATTATCGGCTATCGCTTCCTGCCCGTCGCCGCTTTGCCGGAGGTCGACTACCCCACTATTCAGGTTGTTACGCTCTACCCTGGCGCCAGCCCGGATGTCATGACCTCCGCCGTCACCGCGCCGCTTGAGCGCCAGTTCGGCCAGATGTCAGGACTGAAGCAGATGTCGTCGCAAAGCTCCGGCGGCGCGTCGGTGGTAACGCTACAGTTTCAGTTGACGCTGCCGCTGGACGTTGCCGAGCAGGAAGTACAGGCGGCGATTAACGCAGCCACCAATTTATTGCCTTCCGACCTGCCGAATCCGCCGATTTATAGCAAAGTCAATCCGGCGGACCCGCCGATTATGACGCTTGCCGTCACCTCAAACGCGATGCCAATGACTCAGGTAGAGGACATGGTAGAAACCCGCGTGGCGCAGAAGATCTCGCAGGTCTCCGGCGTCGGACTGGTGACGCTTGCCGGCGGGCAGCGCCCTGCAGTACGCGTAAAACTGAATGCTCAGGCTGTCGCCGCGCTCGGTCTGACCAGCGAAACGGTCCGTACCGCAATTACCGGCGCCAACGTCAACTCGGCGAAAGGCAGTCTAGATGGCCCCGAACGGGCGGTGACGCTTTCTGCTAACGATCAGATGCAGTCTGCCGACGAATACCGCAGGCTTATCATCGCGTATCAAAACGGCGCGCCGGTACGGCTGGGCGATGTCGCCACCGTCGAACAGGGGGCGGAAAATAGCTGGCTCGGCGCATGGGCGAATCAAGCGCCGGCTATCGTGATGAATGTTCAACGCCAGCCTGGCGCCAATATCATTGCGACAGCGGACAGCATTCGCCAGATGCTGCCCCAGCTTACCGAAAGCCTGCCGAAATCGGTGAAGGTCACGGTCCTGTCCGATCGCACCACCAATATTCGCGCTTCCGTGCGCGATACCCAGTTTGAACTGATGCTGGCGATCGCGCTGGTCGTCATGATTATCTATCTGTTTTTACGTAATATTCCCGCCACAATTATTCCCGGCGTCGCCGTACCGCTGTCGCTTATCGGCACCTTTGCGGTGATGGTGTTTTTGGATTTTTCCATTAATAACCTGACGCTGATGGCGCTCACTATCGCCACGGGTTTCGTGGTGGACGATGCGATTGTGGTGATCGAGAACATCTCGCGCTACATCGAAAAAGGAGAAAAACCGCTGGCGGCGGCGCTCAAAGGCGCGGGCGAAATCGGCTTTACCATTATTTCCCTCACCTTTTCCCTGATTGCGGTACTGATCCCGTTGCTCTTTATGGGCGATATTGTTGGTCGACTGTTCCGCGAATTTGCGGTGACGTTGGCGGTAGCGATTTTAATCTCCGCCGTCGTCTCTTTGACGCTTACGCCCATGATGTGCGCGCGTATGCTCAGCCGGCAGTCTCTGCGTAAACAAAACCGCTTTTCCCGCGCCTGCGAGCGGATGTTTGACCGCGTGATCGCCAGCTACGGACGCGGATTAGCGAAAGTGCTCAACCATCCGTGGCTTACATTGAGCGTGGCGTTCGCCACGCTCCTGCTCAGCGTTATGCTGTGGATAGTCATTCCGAAAGGGTTCTTTCCGGTACAGGATAACGGCATTATCCAGGGGACGCTGCAGGCGCCGCAATCGTCATCGTATGCCAGTATGGCGCAACGTCAACGCCAGGTGGCGGAGCGGATATTACAGGACCCGGCGGTGCAAAGCCTGACGACTTTTGTTGGCGTAGACGGCGCTAACCCCACGCTCAATAGCGCGCGCCTGCAAATTAACCTCAAGCCGCTGGATGCGCGTGATGACCGCGTGCAGCAGGTGATCTCCCGGCTGCAAACCGCCGTGGCGACGATTCCCGGCGTGGCGCTGTATCTCCAGCCGACGCAGGATTTAACCATCGACACGCAGGTCAGCCGCACGCAGTATCAGTTTACCCTGCAGGCCACGACGCTCGATGCGCTCAGCCACTGGGTGCCAAAACTGCAGAACGCGCTACAGTCGTTACCACAGCTTTCCGAGGTAAGCAGCGACTGGCAAGATCGAGGATTAGCGGCCTGGGTGAATGTCGACCGCGACAGCGCCAGCCGTCTGGGTATCAGCATGGCGGATGTGGATAACGCGCTCTACAACGCGTTCGGACAACGCCTGATTTCAACGATTTATACCCAGGCGAACCAGTACCGCGTCGTGCTGGAACATAATACCGCCAGCATGCCGGGCCTGGCGGCGCTGGAGACGATTCGCCTGACGAGCCGCGACGGCGGCACCGTACCGCTCAGCGCGATTGCCCGCATTGAGCAGCGCTTCGCTCCGCTCTCCATCAATCATTTAGATCAGTTCCCGGTTACGACATTTTCGTTTAACGTGCCGGAGGGCTATTCGCTCGGCGATGCGGTGCAGGCGATTCTCGATACGGAAAAAACGCTCGCCCTGCCAGCAGATATTACAACGCAGTTTCAGGGTAGTACGCTCGCCTTCCAGGCGGCGCTAGGCAGCACCGTCTGGCTTATTGTCGCCGCCGTGGTGGCGATGTATATCGTGCTCGGCGTGCTGTATGAGAGTTTTATCCATCCGATCACGATTCTCTCAACGCTGCCGACGGCGGGCGTCGGCGCGCTGCTGGCGCTGATCATCGCTGGTAGCGAGCTCGATATTATCGCCATTATCGGCATTATTTTGCTGATCGGCATCGTGAAGAAAAACGCCATCATGATGATTGACTTCGCCCTCGCCGCTGAACGCGAACAGGGGATGAGTCCGCGCGACGCTATCTTCCAGGCCTGTCTGCTGCGTTTTCGACCGATTCTGATGACCACGCTGGCGGCGTTGCTCGGGGCATTGCCATTAATGTTGAGTACCGGCGTTGGCGCGGAATTACGTCGCCCGTTGGGGATCGCGATGGTGGGTGGCCTACTGGTCAGCCAGGTATTAACTCTGTTTACCACACCGGTGATTTATCTCCTGTTTGACCGCCTGTCGCTGTACGTGAAAAGTCGCTTTCCGCGCCATAAAGAGGAGGCGTAGATGCGCTTTTTCGCCCTTTTCATCTACCGCCCGGTCGCCACCATTTTGATTGCCGCCGCCATTACGCTGTGCGGCATTCTGGGCTTTCGTCTGCTGCCGGTCGCCCCGCTGCCGCAGGTCGATTTCCCGGTGATTATGGTTAGCGCCTCGCTGCCGGGCGCCTCGCCGGAAACCATGGCTTCGTCGGTGGCGACGCCGTTGGAACGTTCTTTGGGACGCATTGCAGGCGTCAATGAAATGACTTCCAGCAGCTCGCTCGGTAGTACGCGCATTATTCTCGAATTTAATTTCGATCGCGATATTAACGGCGCGGCGCGCGATGTGCAGGCCGCCATCAACGCCGCGCAAAGCTTGTTGCCAGGCGGAATGCCCAGCCGCCCAACTTATCGCAAGGCCAACCCGTCCGACGCGCCGATTATGATTTTAACGCTCACCTCGGAGAGCTGGTCACAGGGCAAACTGTATGATTTCGCCTCTACCCAACTGGCGCAAACCATCGCGCAAATTGACGGCGTCGGCGATGTTGACGTCGGCGGCAGCTCCCTGCCCGCAGTACGTGTAGGCTTAAACCCGCAGGCGCTCTTTAACCAGGGCGTCTCGCTGGATGAGGTCCGCGAAGCGATCGACAGCGCCAACGTACGCCGACCGCAAGGCGCAATTGAAGATAGCGTCCACCGCTGGCAAATCCAGACCAACGACGAACTGAAAACCGCCGCCGAATATCAGCCGCTGATTATTCACTATAACAACGGCGCGGCGGTACGCCTGGGTGACGTCGCCAGCGTCACCGACTCGGTGCAGGATGTCCGTAACGCCGGGATGACGAACGCTAAACCCGCTATTTTGTTGATGATCCGCAAGCTGCCGGAGGCCAATATTATTCAGACGGTCGACGGCATCCGGGCAAAACTGCCGGAACTGCGGGCAATGATCCCCGCCGCTATCGATTTACAAATCGCCCAGGATCGTTCGCCGACGATTCGCGCATCGCTGCAAGAGGTAGAAGAGACACTGGCTATCTCTGTTGCGCTGGTGATCCTGGTGGTGTTTTTATTCCTGCGTTCCGGGCGCGCCACGCTAATCCCCGCCGTCGCCGTTCCCGTTTCGCTCATCGGCACCTTCGCCGCCATGTATCTGTGCGGCTTCAGCCTCAACAATCTGTCGCTGATGGCGCTGACTATCGCGACCGGATTTGTCGTTGATGATGCCATTGTGGTGCTGGAAAATATCGCCCGCCATCTGGAGGCGGGAATGAAACCTTTGCAGGCGGCATTACAGGGTACGCGGGAAGTCGGGTTTACGGTCATCTCCATGAGTCTGTCGCTGGTGGCGGTATTTCTGCCGCTGCTGTTAATGGGCGGCCTGCCAGGACGATTATTACGGGAATTCGCCGTTACCCTCTCGGTGGCGATTGGCATTTCGCTGGTGGTCTCGCTCACGCTGACGCCGATGATGTGCGGCTGGATGCTTAAATCAAGCAAACCGCGCACCCAACCGCGTAAACGGGGCGTTGGCCGTCTGCTGGTCGCCTTGCAACAGGGTTACGGCACGTCATTAAAATGGGTGCTTAACCATACGCGTCTTGTCGGTGTGGTTTTTCTTGGCACCGTTGCGCTGAACATCTGGCTTTATATCGCCATCCCTAAAACATTCTTTCCGGAGCAGGACACCGGCGTGTTGATGGGCGGTATTCAGGCTGACCAAAGCATCTCTTTCCAGGCCATGCGCGGCAAGCTGCAGGATTTTATGAAAATTATTCGCGACGATCCGGCGGTGAATAATGTCACTGGTTTTACCGGCGGATCGAGGGTGAATAGCGGCATGATGTTTATTACGCTGAAGCCGCGCGGCGAACGCAAAGAGACGGCGCAGCAAATCATTGATCGACTGCGGGTCAAACTGGCAAAAGAACCTGGCGCCAGGCTGTTTCTGATGGCGGTACAGGATATTCGCGTCGGCGGGCGGCAGGCTAACGCCAGTTACCAATATACGTTGCTGTCTGACTCTCTGGCGGCGCTGCGCGAATGGGAGCCGAAAATACGCAAAGCGCTCTCGGCCCTGCCGCAACTGGCGGACGTAAACTCCGACCAGCAGGATAACGGCGCGGAGATGAACCTTATCTACGACCGCGACACCATGTCACGGCTGGGTATTGATGTTCAGGCCGCAAACAGTCTGTTAAATAATGCTTTCGGCCAGCGGCAAATTTCCACCATTTATCAGCCGATGAACCAGTATAAAGTGGTGATGGAAGTCGATCCGCGCTATAGCCAGGATATCAGCGCGCTGGAGAAAATGTTCGTTATCAACCGTGACGGAAAAGCGATTCCCCTCTCTTATTTCGCCCAATGGCGGCCCGCCAATGCGCCGCTGTCGGTGAACCATCAGGGACTTTCCGCGGCGTCCACGATTGCCTTTAACCTGCCGACCGGCACATCGTTATCGCAGGCGACAGAGGCCATTAATCGCACCATGACGCAGCTTGGCGTCCCCTCGACGGTACGCGGCAGTTTTTCCGGAACGGCGCAAGTCTTCCAGCAGACCATGAATTCACAGCTTATTTTGATAGTGGCGGCGATCGCTACCGTCTACATTGTGCTGGGGATACTGTACGAAAGCTACGTCCATCCACTGACCATTCTCTCTACTCTGCCATCGGCGGGCGTTGGGGCGCTTCTGGCGCTGGAACTCTTCAATGCCCCTTTCAGCCTAATCGCCCTGATAGGGATCATGCTATTAATTGGCATTGTGAAGAAAAACGCCATTATGATGGTCGATTTTGCGCTTGAAGCGCAACGAAGCGGCGGCCTGACGCCGGAACAAGCCATTTTCCAGGCCTGCTTGTTACGCTTCCGTCCAATAATGATGACCACGCTGGCGGCGCTGTTCGGCGCACTGCCATTGGTGTTATCTGGCGGAGACGGTTCGGAATTACGGCAGCCGCTGGGGATAACCATTGTCGGCGGTTTGGTCATGAGCCAGCTCCTGACGCTCTATACCACGCCGGTGGTGTACCTCTTTTTCGATCGTCTGCGGCTACGTTTTTCGCGTAAAAATAGCAAACCGGTAGTAGAGATATGACAGAACTTCCTGACAACACCCGCTGGCAACTCTGGATTGTGGCATTCGGCTTTTTTATGCAGTCGCTGGATACCACCATCGTCAACACTGCGCTGCCCTCCATGGCGAAAAGCCTGGGGGAAAGCCCGCTGCATATGCACATGGTAGTGGTGTCATATGTTCTTACCGTCGCCGTGATGCTCCCCGCCAGCGGCTGGCTGGCAGACAAAATCGGCGTGCGTAATATTTTCTTTGCCGCCATTGTGCTGTTCACGCTGGGTTCGCTGTTTTGCGCCCTCTCCGGTACGCTTAATCAACTGGTATTAGCGCGAGTTTTACAAGGCGTAGGCGGCGCGATGATGGTGCCGGTCGGACGCCTGACGGTCATGAAAATCGTGCCGCGCGCGCAATATATGGCGGCGATGACCTTCGTCACCCTACCGGGACAGATCGGGCCGTTACTCGGCCCCGCGCTGGGCGGGGTGCTGGTGGAATATGCTTCATGGCACTGGATCTTTCTGATCAATATCCCGGTGGGAATTGTCGGCGCTATGGCGACCTTTATGCTGATGCCAAACTACACCATAGAGACCCGGCGCTTTGATCTGCCGGGGTTCCTGCTGTTAGCTATCGGCATGGCGGTACTCACGCTGGCGCTGGACGGTAGTAAAAGCATGGGGATTTCGCCCTGGACATTAGCCGGACTTGCTGCGGGTGGCACGGCAGCCATTCTGCTCTATCTCTTCCATGCCAAAAAAAACTCAGGCGCGTTATTCAGCCTGCGATTGTTCCGCACGCCCACGTTTTCACTGGGGTTGCTGGGCAGTTTTGCCGGGCGTATCGGCAGCGGTATGCTGCCGTTTATGACGCCGGTCTTTTTGCAAATTGGTCTTGGTTTTTCACCGTTTCATGCCGGTTTGATGATGATCCCCATGGTGCTGGGCAGCATGGGAATGAAGCGGATTGTAGTGCAGATAGTTAACCGTTTTGGCTATCGTCGGGTTCTGGTGGCGACTACGCTCGGACTGGCATTGGTTAGCCTGTTGTTTATGTCGGTCGCGCTGCTCGGCTGGTATTATCTCCTGCCGCTGGTACTGCTTTTGCAGGGAATGGTGAACTCGGCGCGCTTTTCTTCCATGAACACCTTAACGCTAAAAGACCTTCCCGATACGCTGGCCAGCAGCGGCAATAGCTTATTATCGATGATTATGCAGCTCTCGATGAGTATCGGCGTCACTATTGCCGGAATGCTGCTGGGTATGTTTGGCCAACAGCATATCGGGATAGACAGTAGCGCCACACATCACGTCTTTATGTACACCTGGTTATGTATGGCGGTTATTATCGCGCTACCAGCGATAATTTTTGCCCGCGTGCCGAACGATACACAGCAAAACATGGTCATTTCACGGCGTAAAAGGAGCCTGTAATGAAAGTCTGGCGGCCCGGAATCACCGGCAAGCTGTTTCTGGCGATCTTCGCCACCTGCATCGTGCTGCTGATCAGTATGCATTGGGCCGTGCGCGTCAGTTTTGAACGCGGATTTATTGACTATATCAAACACGGCAACGAGCAGCGGCTACAAATGCTGGGCGATGCGCTGGGCGACCAGTACCAGCAACACGGCAACTGGCGTTTTTTACGCAACAACGATCGCTTCGTTTTCCAGATTTTGCGTTCATTTGAGCATGACAACGACCGCGATAAACCCGGCCCCGGTATGCCGCCGCACGGTTGGCGCACCCAATTCTGGGTCGTCGATCAAAATGGCCGGGTGCTGGTCGGCCCACGCGGTCCGGTGCCGCATGACGGTACTCGCCGTCCCATTCTGGTCAATGACGTCGAAGTCGGCGCGATTATCGCCTCTCCTGTCGAGCGGCTGACGCGCAATACGGATATTAATTTTGATATGCAGCAGCGGCGCGCCAGTTGGATGATCGTGGCGTTATCAACGTTGCTGGCCGCGCTGGCGACATTTTTGCTGGCGCGTGGCCTGCTCGCCCCGGTCAAACGGTTGGTCGAGGGTACGCACAGACTGGCGGCGGGGGATTTTACCACGCGCGTGACTCCAACCAGCGCTGATGAGCTGGGAAAACTGGCGCAGGACTTTAACCAGCTTGCCAGCACGCTGGAAAAAAACCAGCAGATGCGCCGCGACTTTATGGCGGATATTTCCCACGAACTGCGCACGCCGCTGGCGGTATTGCGCGGCGAACTTGAAGCCATTCAGGATGGCGTTCGCCAGTTCACGCCAGAATCGGTTACCTCGCTACAGGCGGAAGTCGGTACGCTTACCAAACTGGTTGACGACCTGCATCAGCTGTCGTTGTCTGACGAGGGCGCGCTGGCTTACCAAAAAACGACCGTCGATCTTGTTCCCCTGTTGGAAGTCGCTGGCGGCGCGTTCAGAGAGCGCTTTACCAGCCGGGGGCTAACGCTACATTACGCGTTGCCGGATAGTATGACCGTCTTCGGCGACCCGGATCGCCTGATGCAACTGTTTAATAATCTACTGGAAAACAGTCTGCGCTACACCGACAGCGGCGGCGGCCTGCATATTTCCGCCGAACAACGCGACAAATCATTATTCCTGACCTTTGCCGATTCTGCACCGGGCGTCAGCGATGAACAGTTACAAAAGCTTTTTGACCGTTTTTACCGCACGGAAGTGTCCCGTAACCGCGCCAGCGGCGGTTCTGGACTGGGGCTGGCAATATGCGTCAATATTGTACACGCGCATAACGGTCATCTTCACGCCGCTCATTCGCCTTTTGGCGGGGTTAGCATTACAGTAGAGTTACCGCTGGATCGCGATTTACAGAGAGAAGTATGACTGAATTACCCATTGATGAAAACACGCCGCGCATTTTGATTGTTGAAGATGAACCCAAGCTGGGACAGCTGCTTATTGACTACTTACGCGCGGCGAGTTACGCCCCCACGCTCATCAATCATGGCGACAAGGTACTGCCGTATGTGCGTCAAACGCCGCCGGATCTGATCCTGCTGGATCTGATGCTGCCGGGTACCGATGGTCTGACGCTATGCCGGGAGATTCGCCGTTTTTCCGACATCCCCATTGTGATGGTCACGGCCAAAATCGAAGAGATCGACCGGCTGCTTGGGCTGGAAATCGGCGCCGATGATTATATCTGTAAGCCTTACAGCCCGCGCGAAGTCGTGGCCCGCGTGAAAACCATTTTGCGCCGCTGTAAACCGCAGCGCGAACTCCAGCAGCAGGATGCCGAAAGCCCGTTAATGATTGATGAAAGCCGCTTTCAGGCCTCCTGGTGTGGTAAAGCGCTGGATTTAACCCCCGCTGAATTCCGTCTGCTAAAAACCTTATCGCTTGAACCGGGTAAAGTTTTTTCCCGCGAGCAGTTGTTAAACCACCTCTACGACGACTACCGTGTGGTGACCGACCGTACCATCGACAGCCATATTAAAAACCTGCGCCGTAAACTGGAATCGCTGGATGCCGAACAGTCATTTATACGCGCGGTCTACGGGGTGGGATATCGCTGGGAAGCGGATGCGTGTCGCCTGGTATAATGATTATTGGCATAACAATAACAAGGTCGTAAGACGATATTTTCCGCCAACGCTATTCTGGCGGAATTAACACACTGCCCTCTTTCCTTTGGCCGAGCGGTATCCCGAAAACCACGACGAACGCGATCGGGGACAATAAATTATTTGGCCGCTCTTTTTAGTTTACCGATATACTGTGAGTAGTTTTTTAAACTTATTGCGCATTAATTCATTAAGTGAATCTAAAAATACATAAACATAATACCAGCTTAATTATACATGGATTTTTATGACAGAAACGTCATCTCACCGCTATAAACCACGCAATATAATAAATGCGCCAAATGTAAAATCGTCTATTTTTTCCCGGAGCCAACAACGCGGCGACAGCGAAATTATCCAGCGCTGGTTAAGCAACCATTTTTATCGTTGGATCATTGGTGACTTTCCTCATGTTTATCCTGTGCGCTCCGTCGCCGATTATGCCGTTTATTTTAGCGCTGATGCAGAAATCCCCGCCTGGCTGGCGCCAAAGCTGGGTGGCGATGAGCGCTTTTACTACCTTAACGTTCAGCACCCGCAACTTGTGGCGATGGAAAGAGATTTAGTGGAATTTCTTTCGCGGCAGGAAGGAACGCGGCTGGAAACTAAACTACAGCGTATCAACTGCTTTACCGTGCTGGCAATGCGCGAAGCGGAGCATCAAAAAATGCAGCGCCTGCGTGAACAAGGTTGGTATCCCTCCAACAGCGAGGCGCTAAAACCGGTGATGACGGTGAATAACGGCGTACTGGTTGAGCTTGATGCAACAAACCCCGGCCTGCGCAGTGAGATGGCGTATGAATCCTGGCATATGCAACACTGCGTCGGAGATTTTGATAATAAAGGCGCGCTTTCCGGCGGCTACGGCGATTACTACGCCCGGCAAATGGAACAACAAAAACTTCGCCTGTTCAGCCTGCGCGACGACAATAATATTCCCCACGTCACAATAAGCCTGGTGGTTGGTAATAACGGCCTGAGTATTGATCAGATTAAAGGTAAGCAAAATCGCCATCCTATTAAGAAATATGCTAACGATGTTTTATCTCTGTTACGCCATCTGCAACCACTTCCTGAGCGCCACGCTGATTGCGAAGGGATGGGAATAGTTTATGAATCGACGCCGGAATATTCAGATTGGAAATTTATTACTCATATTCATGACCTCAATTTTCTGCTCAATGTGCTGCATGACAATTTTCATTTAATGGAACACTTCCCCACTCCCCCGGTAGCTTTACAGTGGCTGCTGCTGCACAGCGCCCCGGAGGCGCTACGCTACCTTCAGGTTGTTGATCCTAACGTGGCGACGGCTGCGGAAATGCTGTTTCCGCAGCATGAATGGCACCCTACGCTTGCCGGGAAAAACACCAGTAGCGAACCTTTCGAAATTGAAAGCCTGACGCTACAAACCACGCGCTATCTTTCTGCAACCAGGGAGGAGCGCTAATGTTCTGGATTGTTCTTATTATTGCCGCCCTATTTTTTAGCTGGCGCAACTACAAAAAAAACAAACCGCTGATTGCGGCCCGTATCGCCGAGGAGAAAGAAAAAGATCGTCTGAAGGATCTGCGTCGCGATACCCGACGGCGGCAATGGGCGCTGGCGCTAGCTGATATCCTCGCCCGGCGCAACGGGCTACCGATCAAAGGCGTTGAGCTGGTCTTCAAACTTGACGATGACAAACGCCGCTATCTGGCACAGCAGGTAAAAAAAGAGCTGGGCTTGAGCGAAAACCTCGACGGCGCGGCGTTACGCCACAAGGTTGAGGATATCTTACGCCGCTGGCCTGCGGGCATCGGCAGCTCGCCGCGCACGTTTTATCATCATCTGGCGGCCCAGGGCCAGGTCCGCGACGCGCTGGCCTTCGACTGTATGCGCACCACCTTTCTGACCCGCTGTATCGCCGGGCTCGGCTGGTGTAACGAAAACGAGGCCTGGCTGGTGCTATTGCTCAACGCCCAGCGCGCTCAGGACTGTTTTGATTCCTGGGAGGATTACGCCACCGCCTACGTTCGCGCTCGCCGGGTATGGCTCACGCTACGTGACACGCCAACAGCGCTTGCCGGACGGGATTTACAGGAAGCCACCCATTATCTGCAAGACCCTGTCAGCCGCTGGCGACAACTGCCGTGGAATGAATTCAAAATTTTCGAGCCGATTTAAAGGACTATTTATGGAACAGGATGATCGTCTGCTCAACGCTATGTTTGAGATGTGCAACCACAAAAATCCCCTCAATGACGGGCAACGCGAATGGCATATCGCCGATATTCCCGGCCTACTGCGCGAAGAACGCTATGACGAACTGGACGAACGCTACAACCAGGCGCTGACGGAGAGCTTTACCAGCCGCGAAGCGGAAAAGCGCTATTTCTTCGCCTGGAATCAAATGGACAACCCTTTTTACGATATGGACACGCTGGTTGAGGCTGGGCCACAAGGATTAGCGCTGATCAAAAACTGGCAGCGCGCCCGCCCCCGCTCCACTCACGCCTGGCTTGCCGAGGCGCAATACTGGAATCACCGTGCGTGGCTGTATCGCAGCTATGGCTGGGCGAGAGAAACCACCCGAGCGATGTGGATCTGCGCCGCCGCCTGCAACGAACGGATGGTCATCGCCGCGCTCAATGCTATCGACTGTGAACCGCGCCAGTGGATGGCGGCGGCCCTGACCAGCACCAACTCAAAAGTCTTCGGCCAGCCCGACTGGCTGGTTGAGTTCCTCGAGGGCGCGGATGTTGCCGGGCAGCCATTAATGGAGGATCTGGCTGAATATCATCGCCATTCACCGCAGGAGGTGGACGCGCTGATGGCCCATTCCGGGCTGTCGTTTGCCGACGCGGTTTGCCCAAATTTGCCGCGCCCGTCCGTGCTGCCGGAGTGCAATGACGATGCCGGGCAAAAATACTGGCTCACCGTCTGCCTGGCTATTTTCCCGACGGCATTTTACGTGCTGGATGAATATATCCCGTTTCGTATGCCGCGCTGGGGAGGGTCTCACGAGGAAATCCGCGAATTTCTGGAATCAAGCGTATGCGATCACCTTTCTGCCGCAGAACGTGAACATCTGGAGCTATTGATCTGGTGGGACGCTCACCGCGATCTGCGCATCAAAGAGGTTGACTCCCCGGCAGAACAGGAACGCATTATCGCCAAAGCCGAAGAGATTAGCCTGCGAGCGCATATCCAGGAATCTCGCCACAACGCGCTGAAGTGGCTGCGGGTCTGCTATAGCGATCTGGACGATAATGACGCGCTCTGGCGAACCCTTCAGCGTTCGATCGCGGAAAAAGTTAAGCTCAACAATTACTTCTCTGATGACACGATAAAGTTCGCCCTGCGCGATTTTCCTGACACCTGGTGGATGTATAATTTTCTCTGTCAGAATGCGCAGCAAACGGAATTCACAGTGCCGAAAATCCGTCGTGGCTACTTTCAGTACGCCGGGTTATTGGGTTTCGAAAAGGATGAGGCGCAAGGCCTCGCCTGGCTCGATAGCGTCGCCGACATTCAATATAACCATAACTGGCGGGCGGCGATTAAAAATTTCAACTGGTTCGGGCTCCCGGAACATTTTGTGCCGCTGGCAGAGCTGGGCGCACAAAGAAATATACCCGCCGCGCTAAACCTGCTGGGCCTTGAACACAATAATAAAGAGAACAACGGCCTACTACCTTACGATCCTGCCATCGCGTTAGGGTATTTTCAGCGCGCGGCGGAGATTTTGCACCGGCAGTTAGCGCTGCACGAGAGCACTCCGTACAAATTAATAGATAACGGAGGCTATACCGACTATGAAAATGACCTGCAAAATATTCATTTCAGCATTGGCGTCTGCAACCAGCGTCTGAGTAAACAGGAACCTGATACCGAAAAACGTTCCGCTTATGAAAAAGAACTGCTCGATAATCTCTGGCTGGCGCATCAGTACGGGCATAAAGAGGCCTGGGGCTTGTTCCTGCTGAATATTTTTGAAGTGAAGGATATTACGCTGGCGCATAAGCATCTGGAACTGGTGCAACAAGAAGCCAACAAAGGCACGCTACACGCTATGGTGACCCTATCGCGCCTGCATGGTAATAAACACGATCGAACGCTGTTTAATATGAAGCTAAGCGCACGCTGGGCGCATTTTGCCTTCACGCTTTACCCGGATAATGAAATCGTTATGGACTGCCTGGACCACCTGCATTTCGATTCTTTCTGGAAACGCTTTCGTTTCGCCTGGTATACCGTCCGTATCCCGAATTCAGAGCTGCCGGGACAGGTCAACTCAATGGTGTAAGGTGGTGATAATCCAAAGAAAATCTCTATTTCTTTGCGCCCTGCTTCTACTCTGCGCCACTGCCAGGGCTGAAATTACGGAGCAGCAGATCGAGGCCGACTGCGCAAAAATTCCAGTTTTGGCCAGCCAGGGCGAACAGCTTTACAAGACCCAAAAATATGCCAAAGCGCGCGACGCTTTTGAACAGCAGGCCGCATGGAGCGAAAGCTGCGCCCTTGACGACAGCGCCATCGCGACGGCCTACAACAACGTGGCGCTAACCTGGATACGCGAAGGCGAGTGGCGTAAAGCCCGCGCCTGGCTGATGCTAAGGCCGAATGATAGCAAGTCGATCTACAACCTGAAACTGATCAAAGATAAGCAATCGGCCCTGCCGCCACCGGTTTTTGCGGCGGGTGAATACTGGCGCTATGCCGGGCGCGCCTCCTGGAACGTGCTTAGCGTGAAGGCATTACCCACCCCATCACGCTATCAGGTTAATTTTCAGGGTTACTGGTTCGGTTTAATGGGGATCTACTTCGGCCCCAATATCGGCGAGTTCTCCGCAACGGTAACGCTGGAAAACGATAAAACCATCGTGGCGCTTCGGGAAGGCGATGATATTCACTGCGACATTTCGCTGGCTTTTTCTTCTGAAACCATTGATGCCAGCACCGATACGTTTGTGGACTGCGGTTTTGGCGCAAATGTCCGCGCCGACGGGCACTATCTGCGCGTTGAATAAATCTGGCGCGGAAACTGAAATTTTATGATTAACCTGAGTTCAATTGAAATTAACAATCTATTTATAATTCTCATAACGTTCCTCATTCTTTCCTGATATCCATATTACCTTAACACCTCCATTACAATTATTAATGTCGTAAGCATGGTATATTTAACGCTCGCTTCTTTTTTTACCCTGTGATACTTCATTTCTGGATATCAATTTGAACCGACCATTTTCCATTTGATATTGTTCCTTTATATAAATCTGAGGCACTTGATCTTTAAACTTTATAGTTACAAGATGACCATCTTTACTGTTCTCATACCACCTATATATAACATAACTATCAATGCTTATTGTGTAATCCTGGCAGATGACAAAATCAGAAAAACGCACGATATCTTCATAAGCAAAAAAACTACTAAGCAATAAAGCATCCACCAGGTTCCCTTTTGCATCATAACTATTTATTTGTACATTAAGCAATAACGTATCAGACTCTCCAATTTTATTATAAATTATCAATTTGTAAGTATTACCATCATGTTCAAAGTACCCTAATTCATAATAACGGACACCATCACCAATATACGGAGAAAGAAAATTCTCACCTTTTACCGGCACCTTAATTTCCTGTTGATTAAATAAGTTAGTTTTCTCTTTATATTCACTTGGTAATTTTAACTCCATTACATTATCATCGAAATTAATATCTTTATAATAACAAGCCAATTGTGCAAACTGCGTAGAATCAACAGGTAGAAGCAACGCCTTACTCTTTTGATTATTACAACCAACACTTGTTAAAATAATGCCAAACAATATGGCCGAACGCAGTAAACATAAAGAAAAAGTTAATCTATAACTATTCATAGTCGGCATTAATATTGGGTTATATGTAGAAAACTATATAATAAAATATTGTCATCATGCATTGTTGTATTTTTCTTAAAAACTCATGATATGATTGCTAAATAAGCGTCAATTATTAAGATATTGATACTGAGAAGACATGTACGGTAAAATATAAATAGTCGCATCGTGCAGTTTTTTACATAGATCTTTACTATCAATGTGGCAATGAGATGCTGAATAATCCCTCACTATTTCAACATCTTTCACATCGAGTATTTCTCCAATATGATCAACAACATAATCTCCAAGGGCTGGCTTTCTTTTGACAAGCACAGATAACTCATTCAATTCTTCCCATTTATCCACTAACAATCTGATAATTTTTTCTGACGTGCCTTCCCGGAGGTAGTCCACATCACATTGACTATGTCGGGAATAAAAGTCATCGACAGCTTTCCATGACGCAAGAGAGTCTAACGCCATATCCGCTTTATCAAAGTCTTGTTGTGAACAGTCTTCAGCATAAACATTAGAAAAAGAAAAAACTAAAACCATAATTATCCACTTCATCTAAAGTATATTCTCATCGATTGATTAATTCCATATCCAGTCTGCTCATTATGAAGAATTACACAGTCGTAATTAATGAAAAACATTCACCCAATCCCCATCAATTAATCACATGCTATTTAACCTTGAATGAGCGATATATTTCCTTATAATTATTAAATAAGGATGAATCGCCTCTACCAATAAAAACAAACATTATGTTTGTTGACAATACTATCACTGCCTGAAAGCACTGGCCTATATGATACCCAGCATCATCTTTGTACCTACATGAAACGATTGCACTCATGCCAGTAAATTTTGGCGTAATATTTACATCAGCTAAAACAGGGACGCCATCAGTAACGGCCTCCCATTCTCCATCATCATTCTTTGTAAAAAAAGAATTTTTATTCGTTGCCGCATCTGTGCATACATAAAGATAACTGAACAAATTTATATGATTTTTACTAATCAATAAACAATCATCTTTTTTATTAGCTACCCATCTGGCAGGAATATTTATCGTTGCGTTTTTAAAATGAATATTTTTATAATTTTCTTCACCATAAGTAGAACTAACCAATAAGCATCCCAAAAAGAATAAAATAAATCTCAATTAATCATCTCCTGAAATAAAAGACCACCACTTGTCACTTTAATTTATTCTCGTCAACAAAAACATTAGTAATACATCTTTGCGCCTCATTATGAGAATAATACAGACTAATAAGCTCTCTTTTCTTCTTATTAAGATTTAAATTTATAAAATCATCGCCACACGATGGTTTTATTTCTTTAAAGTCAGCCACTTTCTCAGAATAGAGAAAAACCCTATATATATCATAAATTCCCATACCATCATCTGCATACCAAATCAAAAAATCTTCTTTACCATCAAAATTATAATCACCATATTTAACATGGATATTATTTTCCGTATCGACATCATAATATCCTCTCTTTGCCACACGATCACTACCTGTAATTTCATACTCAACTTTTTTATTATCCACCCAAGTGATTGATGCTTTTATTCCCTTTGTAACATTAAATTCAAGAGAAGTAGCCAAACATATAAATGGAGAAGAAATCCCAAAAAGGATTAGAAAAAATGCTTCATATGTTTCAATTACCCCCTCCCATATCAGACAGGATTATTAAATCCTCTGCTACATGCTGCAAAAGCGACATTAAACGACTCATCATCCATGGTGTTAAAAAGCTTTCGTAAGGTCTCATTAATTACTTTGGCTATCGTTAAAACAAGAATGTGTAGATGGATGCATTCTGTGCCAATCCCCTTTTTTATTAACTTGATATCCATAAGGCACAAACATAATACCATGCTCAGTAACTTTCCGTAATAATTCCACCTCATAAGATATTTCATTATAAGTAAAAAAGAACAAAAAAATAGTCATCAGTAGGTTCCAGTGTATCTTCATTGAATTTGGTTCTAAGATACTCGTTAGAAAGTTTATGCTGCATGAAATGAAAAAATTCTTTATTATCCATCTGGCTTAATTTTGATAACTCTGAAAATTTCTTTATCGCATCTCGAATTGCAAAGTGTAATATTACAATAATCCCCGCATCATTTATATTATTAACTGGATGATGCTTAAGATTTAAAAGATAAAAATTATCTATTTTAATATATTGTGATGTGCTGAGCCATCTACTGGCATCAAACCATTTACGTTTATTCGGATAGTCGAGGTCATTTTCACTATTAGAAATAACAAGGATTGCCATTTGTTGTTGTGATTTATGCATATACCACCCACCGCCGAAAAATATAATAATAAGCATAATCACTAATGTTACTACCTTTTTATACATCTGATATATCTCATTCATTTCGGGTGAAATAGAATAGATTTGAGACTTAATTAAACATTTTATTTAAGTTAATTATTCTCATTTCCAATATTTCTTTCAGAAATTATTTTGCGTAAAAACACATTCAATTCTTTTGAATGATAAAAATCGATACAGTCATATATAACCATGTTTACAGATGCCAAATCACCATAAGCCTGTCTGGGCTTATAAAAATCCCCCGTTTTATTTTCTATAAATAAAGCTAAGACATTATCTTTATTCCGATAAAAAGCAAGACCTATATCCAAATCGATAAATCCTCTTGTATTATCTTTTAAAGGTAGCTTAGTAAAAACAACGCCCATTTTTTCATAATTTTTTTCAATACACTCAGCAAGTGAAAATTTTTTATACTCACTAAGAAGTTCTTTAGAAATGCTTTTTTCTGAATTCGCATAACCTGACGACCATCCCAGAAAAAATAGCATGAGAAATAATATAAATCTAATTTTCATAGTTTCACTTCCCAGAGATATAACACATTTATCAACACAGTCATTATGCACCAATTATCCGAGAACTTCATTTACTCAAATCTAATCGATAAATTTTATAATTTTTAGTGTCAGGCAATTTATTAAATGTTTGAGCCTCATCTCCACGGCTATCATAGATAATATACTTACCACGCCATTCCCCAACACTATTATTATTTTTAATAATAATTAACGTATGATCTTCACCAAACCAGACAGACTCTGGAATATTTCTTTCCGCAAAACAAAAGCCATTGGGTTTATAGCTTCTCTCAGCACTGGCACTCAAACCCGTTATCAAACAGCCTTTCATATAAGGAGCGCCGTAATTCAGCGCAAAAATGAGGGAGTGATGGATACATTTTGAGAGGATAATGTCCCCAGAATAGATACTACCATCAAGAAATGCGCTAACAATAACATTGTCAAAGATTAAGTATGGCGTACTACCATCAACAGTGCTCAATGAAATTAATTTAACTCTATTACCTTCCTCCAACTTACAATCTTTTATATTTTTAATATCCATAGGTAAGCAATAACAGGGAAAAAACATCAAAAAAAGCATAACCATTTTTAACATCAATCAGACCTTACAACAATTGTAAATTTATTGTCTTATTTCTATCAAACATAAATAACCTATCATCAGGCTATTAATCACAACATTCAAATGCCTGTCTCAATGCACTTCCAATTTTCTCTGGTTCGCTGGTAACAGGCAATCTAATTACATCTTTGTCATGTCCGGCCCAGCTCCACCCTTCAAGTTTAGTATGTCGAGTAGGTTGTATCTTAATAATATTATTCACGCATATAATTGAGCAATACTTCATGTTTTTAAATAATGCACGCCTGGTTCTATAATTATATTTTGCCATCAATACAGTGACCCACTCATCATACTCCACCTGTGTTTTCTCTAAAGAAAGATACTCTTCACTCTCTTCTGGGGTGTAAGTTCTGCTATTTTTTAATGCTTGTAATAATTCATGACCGATACATACATCATCCGAATCAATAGATAATAACTGACAAGGGTAATCAGGATCTGAAGAATAGCGCCCCAATCCCGAATAAGTTTCTAAACATAAAAACTTATCTGTCAGGTTAGCACCCGCGTGATACTCTTTATTTACATCAAATATAAATGTCATTTTCCTGCTCCTGTAAAAACTACAGTCACACTTTTCGTTGAACCATAGTCAATAGCTCGCTGTACTTGTTCCATTTGCTCGGGGGTAACACCAGAGAATATTCACCAATTACTCAACAATTTATATCATTTCATTTGCTATAACTTTTGTTTATTTTTTCAATTTTAAAATCTTTTTTTGAAATTATATAAATAATTTGCTCCATACCGCCACCACGGGTTTCTTCCAGATGAGATTTACAATAGAATGCGATTTTAATATTTTCATCATCATCCTGTATCATGGTATTAAATAAGCCCCAGTTTGTATGCTCTCTAAAATGTGAAAAAGCAACATTCATAGTTTTTGTTTGTACTTCATCTAAAAAAACAAGTTTTTCACTCATACATCTTAACGGAATTAGAAAAACAAATGCAAAAATAATATATTTCATTTCATTCCCTCAGTTTTTTCCAGTTCCAGGGGTAAACTTATAATATTTATTATCTGGAGTCCCCAAAAAGCCAGTATAATCAGGATTACCTATACCATCACTTGCAATCCCAGAAATTTCTTGCGGTGAAAAATGTAAAGAGTCATATGCCTCATATTGAGGTGATACTGGATTCCCCTTTAGATCAGAGTAAAAGCCATGTGTATGATAATCACCAACCTTAGTCGAGCCAAAAGGACAAGAGCTATTTGACGGAGAAAAACCAACCAAGCTTCCCTGCTTAGCTTCAGTTGCAATACATTTATTACTATAGGTTTTACAGACTAACCCGCCATATTCTCTATTCTTTATAATTGATGTGCTATTACACATTTTTATGGCAAAAAGCGCATATAGTGTGATTTATTTATCTTTAAAATACGCATATCTGCAAGACAAAAATTCACAAAAAAGCACAGAACAAAAGACAATATTGTTTTCTTTATATACTCCCCTAACCTTCAGTCCTACCAATTACTGCACAAACCATCAGCAAAAGAGAATCCGTGAATTTGTACTCGATTTTACATTGTTGTCGATAGTCAGGAATTATTGATATATAATTCAGTAAATTTAACAAATTCGTTTTAGAATGACCTTGCTTTTATGTAAACTTCATTCATCTTTCAAATCGTCTCATATAATGTTTTCATGCAAACTTTCTTGTTATACACATTGAAAACATATAACAAAAATATGTTCACGACATATCCAATTAATATTTCATACCATCATCAACTTCATCATCATAATTTATGAAATATAGAATTATTTTAGTGTGATACGTTTGAGTGGCAACCACTCACCAGGCTGAGAATATGAAAACATTTTCCCTTTTATATAATATGCTTTTCCTTTATTGCTTATCTCAAATTGCGGTGATGGATATGGACATGCATTTTCCTCGTCGCCGTTATAGTATAATGCCAAAACACCAGAATTGATTTTTAAAGAGTAGTCACCAATGCATGTTATCCCCGCATGCCAGGTTGTCATAGATAAAGAAGCACGATTATTTTTACTATCTATCTTTAAATTATATTGTAAAAAAACCTGACTCCCATCATTTAACTGCTCGCCAAGTTCCTCGACTCTAAAGTTACCATCCCATTGGGTTTGAGTCATCGCAAAAGAATTTGCGCTCCATAAGCAAGAAAAAATAAACAGATACTTTATAAAATCGCCCATACCACTAACCCCTGATTTAATATGTAGAAGGTATCAATTCAGTATTCAGCATTGTCACACTATACACAAAATCACTCAAGTTGCATCAAGGCGGCAAGGATTTGCTATTGCGCAATGCGTAAAAAACATCAAGAAAAATATATTTTTCATAATAAAATCTACTAATAAGTAGATTCAATGGATTCCATCTTATCAATACGTATTTATCATTTTCTGATCAACCTCAACCTGATTTCCTCTTAGTACTGAGTATCGTCTGCGATCGTTAATTCTACCTCTGATGATATCTCGTTAAAAAATAACGCTACCGCCATACCCTGGTTTACAAACCTGCACACCCTAAGATTACTCTCTTATCTGCATTAAGAATATCACTGTGTTTTTTTTCGGAATATATAAAGATTCCCCATAGTGGATACATAACGTGAGCCAAATTAGTCAAAGACGGGATCACTGACGCTATAATAAGTCAAATGACCTTTTGTATTTTCTTTAATGCATGTTGCCGAGGTGATTTCACCTTTATTTTTTTAGTGAATTAGTTTCATATTCAGGAAATGCTTTATTTAAATTCTGAATATTGAGGGGGTACCATAACATCCTGATAGCAGAAAGATATAAATAAGCAGCCATTTACCCTGATTAAACATATATGCCTCACGCACTACAATCTTCCGTGACCAAATCCAGCAGCGTTAAACTCCACCCTTTGCCCAAGCCATGAAGCTCGCTCAGATGAAAAATCAAACCATCACCCCATTTTTTCGGCACTGCCACCACTCGCTCTGATTGCAGCTCAAGCCGCCTGGCGTTTGCTATACGGGTATCAGACGCCTGATCCCCATTATCCGCTCCATTCACCATGCTAAACGTCAGCAGCGCATTATCAGAACCGGTATAGCTGACAAAAAAACCGGCGTGATCCCATCCCTTTTCACAAACGTACTCAACCTCCGTGTGGTGATCAAATTCGTTATCCACAGGAATATGCTCTGAAAACCAACCTACCTGCCCCAACAGGTAGTTAAAACCGGGTATCGGCTTATTAATATCAAAACTTTTCATCCACTCATAATCATGCCCAGCCCCAATTCGGTACAGCACATACATCCCGACTTTTTTATCAATCAGGGCATTAATTTTCGCGTTATCTCGCTGCTGAAAAGCGATAATCACCTGTCTCGCCGTCTCTTCAAACGATGGAGCGGCACAAACGGGATGCGCGGCCATTCCCAGCAAACTCAGCGCGATGGCCGTGCGGCTCATTTTCATCATTGGCTCCCCATTAACATCCGGTGTTCTATTAGCGCCAATATACTCTCGCAATATTTACTCGGCCTGTCCGTAAGCGTACAATGCCCGCCCTTAAAGTGAGGACTCTCCTCAAGCCGCCTCATCAGGTGAGGCGGATCTGACCTGTCATCAGAACGAGAAAATGATGTTTAAACCAGAACTTCTTTCGCCGGCGGGAACGCTGAAAAATATGCGTTACGCTTTCGCTTACGGTGCCGATGCCGTCTATGCGGGCCAACCGCGCTACTCTTTACGCGTGCGTAATAACGAATTCAATCACGAAAATTTGCAGCTTGGCATCAACGAAGCCCACGCGCTCGGAAAAAAATTCTACGTGGTGGTGAACATCGCCCCGCATAACGCCAAGCTCAAAACCTTTATCCGTGACCTGAAACCCGTCGTCGAGATGGGCCCGGATGCGCTGATCATGTCCGATCCAGGGTTGATTATGCTGGTACGCGAGCACTTCCCGGCAATGCCGATTCACCTGTCGGTACAGGCTAACGCCGTAAACTGGGCGACGGTAAAATTCTGGCAGCAGATGGGGCTGACCCGTGTGATTCTCTCCCGCGAGCTGTCGCTGGAAGAGATTGAGGAAATTCGCCAGCAGGTGCCGGATATGGAAATAGAAATTTTCGTCCACGGCGCGCTATGCATGGCCTATTCCGGCCGCTGCCTGCTTTCCGGCTACATCAATAAACGCGATCCGAACCAGGGCACCTGCACCAATGCCTGCCGTTGGGAATATAACGTGCAGGAAGGAAAAGAAGACGTTGTCGGCAACATCGTGCATAAGCACGAACCGATTCCGGTACAGAACGTTGAGCCGACGCTCGGTATCGGCGCGCCGACGGATAAAGTGTTTATGATAGAAGAGGCCCAAAGACCGGGCGAATACATGACCGCGTTCGAAGACGAGCATGGCACCTATATCATGAACTCAAAAGATTTGCGCGCTATCGCCCACGTGGAGCGCCTGACGAAAATGGGCGTCCACTCGCTGAAAATCGAAGGCCGCACCAAATCCTTTTATTACTGCGCCCGTACCGCGCAGGTCTACCGTAAGGCCATCGACGACGCCGCCGCGGGTAAACCCTTCGACCCTACGCTGCTGGAAACGTTGGAAGGTTTGGCTCATCGCGGCTATACCGAAGGTTTCCTGCGTCGCCATACGCACGACGATTACCAGAATTACGAGTACGGGTACTCCGTTTCCGAACGCCAGCAATTTGTCGGCGAGTTCACCGGCGAGCGTAAAGGCCAACTGGCGGCCGTGGCGGTGAAAAATAAATTCTCCGTTGGCGATAGTCTGGAGCTGATGACACCGCAGGGAAATATCAATTTCACCCTGGAACAGATGGAGAACGCCAAAGGCGACGCTATGCCGGTGGCACCTGGCGATGGCTATACCGTCTGGATGCCCGTCCCGCAGGACGTTACGCTGGATTACGCACTATTGATGCGTAATTTCTCAGGCGAATCAACGCGTAACCCCCATGCTAAGTAGTTAATTGCGGTTATTTTTTCATGGCGGGAAGATTCTTAGAAATTGATCACATACCGCTTCGCTCAATGCGGGTATTATTCAACGCGCTGAAAAACATAACCCATAAATGCTAGCTGTACCAGGAACCACCTCCTTGGCCTGCGTAATCTCCCTTACGCAGGCTTATTTTTTGCGTATGACCCGTCCTGAATAGCGTTGACACGTTCCAGACTTAAATCCGGAGAACGTGATGATGACTGAGTTCAAACGCACCCAACGCGATTATCCTCTATCCTTTAAAATAGCCGTCGTTGAGCAGGTCGAAAAAGGCGAGATGACCTATAAACAGGCCCAGCAGCGATATGGCATTCAGGGG
>NZ_SNMT01000005.1:0-263954 GCF_013350575.1 Salmonella sp. SG203 | reverse complement strand
ACGAAGTTTGATGCAAATGTCAGATCGTATGCGCCTGTTAGGGCGCGGCTGGTAAGAGAGCCTTACAGGCGCATCTGAAAAACCTCCGGCTATGCCGGAGGATATTTATTTCTGCCTGTACGCGCCCAGGCTTCTGTTAAACGCATCGTATCCTCTCATTTGTTGATATTTTGTTTTTACTGATAAACAAATTGATGTTAATCAGCAGTTTTGTATACGCTTATTCTTTAAAAAAACGTGATGTGATGACATTAATGATTGCTTTTTTAGATGCTGTGAATTGATTTATCTTGAGTATTATCTATATTGCTTTTTTTAGTTTCCGGAGGCAGACAGCGAATGGGATCGAAAGGTGCCAACAAGAGCTTTGATTATAATTTAATCAAAATTCTTGACGCTGTTATTTTGTCAGGAAATGCGGCTATGGCGGCAAAAAAGTTAGGCATTACACCGGCTGCCGTTTCTCTGGCGTTAAAGCGCCTGCAGAGTTATTACCCGGAAGAACTGTTTAGCAGAGGGAAAGGCGGGCTCATCCCCACAGCTAAGGCTGTCGACATTCACCAAAATTTCAGTCAGGTGATGAAACTGGTGGATGACACATTTCTCTGTAATAGCAAAAAAGATGAAGCGTTCCAGATAACGTTATTAGGCAGTGATATTGTTGAAAGCTATTATCTTTCTCAGCTCTATAACAGCGATATATTTGACCGTATTTTGATAAATCATTTCACTGTCAGAAATATGAGTCGGGAGCATATCAGCGAACTTCTGTTTACTGCGCAAGGCGATCTGTTGATTAGTGCCGAACCTTTGCTGGAGTCCGGCATAGAGAATCAAATTATTGATAGTTTTAAATCATTTGTTTGTATCTGTAGCAGTAAACACATGCTGAGTACCCTCTCGCAACTGTCGCTACATCATTTTTATTCTTCGCGTCATGCGTTATATCAGCCGGGGATGGGGGCTTCAGTGATATATCATGATAGCGAGTTATTTAAGGATGAGCTTTACTATACTGGCAAGCGTATTGTCGGCTATCGTAGTGATTCACTTAACGGTTTGATGAGCATGATCGAACGAACCTCATTGATTGCATTGATGCCTTTGAAATTAGCGCTTTTTTATAAAAATCATCGTAAATATGACATTAAATTTATTCAGCCTCCGCCCGAACTGGCTTTGAAGTCAGTTCAGGTCTATGCATCCTGGAAGAAAAATAGTAGAAATATATCGACGATTAATGAGATGGTAAGTATGTTACAAACACTTTCCTCCTTCCGTCGCTAACACACCTCATTTTTACGCTTTGATTTAATATGGTTTTAAATGATGTGCTTTGATTTTTACCCTTCTGACAGGGCGCTTACACTCCTTGTGTTAATTATTCATTTATAATGATTTCGGGGTGTTAAAATGTCTATTCCCAACCATGTATCGACAACGGAAGTTGTGCTATTGGAGCTAGAGATCTTACTCACTATTATTTCGATTGGCGCGTGGGGAGGCTTTGTTAGCTATCTTTTACGCAAAGATAAGACAGAATATAATAGTTCTCATGAAAGTATTAAATATTGCTTAACGCAGATCGTGATTTCCTGCTTCACCAGCTTTTTGTTAAGCGCGATTGCGATCGAAAAAGAATGCAGTTTCAATATTGTTCTGTTGGCGGCAGGCTTAGGCGGTGTTTTCGCGAGTCCGATCTTAAAAATTCTTGGGCGGCGAATTAAAAAAATTATCGGAGGAAATAATTCAGATTAATTGTCATTCGCAATATCAGGCTCATCCGTGAGCCTTTTACGCGTCTTTTTTCAGCCTGGTCTAGGTCACTCTGTTCTTGATCCAGCCATAAATAAATTGTTCGTTATTGTGGTTTTTCTCAGCAACGTTTAAGTAGTACATGCCCTGACTGCAATTGAGGGCTTTCACCAAAACGGCTTCCCCTTCCTGGCCTCGCCAGGCCAAATAATGTTCGAGAGCGGCAAGCGTCCGCGGGCCAATATTGCCATCCACATGAATATCCGGGTAGCGTTTACCTTCGTGATTAAAGACGTTCAGCCAGCGTTGCAGCCACGCGCTGGGGTGGTAAGCGCCTATGTTGACTGCCGCATCGCACAGCTCGAATGAGACTGGCCACGATAGCGTCGAGATGACATCAAAGCCTGGTTTGATCCAGTAATCCTCTTCGAGAATCGCGTAGGCTTCAGCGTGGGTCAGATCCCGCATATCGCCAGCATAGCCATGCGCTCGCGCCGTGGCTTCAGTAATGCCCCAATGGGTGGCGCCGCCTTTATCTTTAGGGTTAAATACGTAACCGCCTTCAAGCGCAATAATTCCATCTATAATTGGATTCATCTTCCCTTTCCTTCGCTTAGTGAATATGCAGATACATGAGAGAACCTAACGTTACTGAAAATACGGTCGTCAGGGCAGCGATGGTTTGCCGTACAATCTGTTTTTTTCTTCCCTTTGTTTCGCTATCCGTCGCGATAATGGCGATATCACTATTCACTTTGAGACCCTGTCTTGGAATGGTAATAAAAAGATCGTTAATACCAAGCGCTTTAAGGTCACGTCTGATTAAATAGAGAATCTGCGTTAGATTTGCATCATTAACATAGTGGCTTCGACTTCCCCATAACGCAGTGGTTATTTTTTGTCGCTCGATAATCTCCAGATGAGCATTCTCGATGATGAAACTGAGACATTTGGCTCTCATCGCAGTCATTTTAATAACCTGTGAATTTGAGACCGTCCTCAGTTCATATTTACCTTCATTGTAAATGCAATTGCTATTAATGATATAAGTTTTCATAACGTCTTCCTTTAGAAATGTACATCCTGGTTGTCTGTGGTGACTATATTGTATGAGAAATGTCTTAATCCAATAAATGTCACTGGTTTTATTGTATTGTCATTGTCTATAGCGAGTGTAATCACATTATTTCATTGTAATTAAATGATATTTAATTACATGATAAATGATATTTACTATGTTCTCACCAGAACGGACTAAGCGGGCGCTGAGAGGTGTTGTTTTCTCTTCGTCAGACGGTGTTGTTAACCTCATTTTTATGATTTTTATATCATCTAAAAAGGTGATGTTTTGTGATTAGCTATTTTTTATGCCTGTAGCGATTATGGACCCCGCAGAACGAGCTGCGACAATTTTGAAACGTAAAAGGAAATTTGAAAATGGCTACAAGCAAACTGATTCAAGGCGATACAATTACTGAAACTACTCATGCAGCGAATGGTTTTGACCCTGCAACAAGCGATGATAAAATAAGCTATACTTCCGCTCGTGTTGCGAAACCGGTATACAATAAATATAAAAATTCCACGACTAAACCGAAGGTATTCGGTTATTACACCGACTGGTCACAGTATGACAGCCGTCTGCAAGGCAATATGTCCCAACCGGGCCGTGGTTATGATTTAACCAAAGTTTCACCGACGGCTTATGACAAACTGATTTTTGGCTTTGTTGGCATCACCGGTTTCAGAAAAATTGATACAGAAGACCGCGATGTCGTAGCAGAAGCGGCAGCGCTGTGCGGCAAAGTGAAATATGAGCCGACCTTCCTCGATCCGTGGGGCGATTTCCAGTCTTATATCAACCTGGGTTTTGAAACCAGCGGCTGGGATGTTGATCCGAAAACCGTGACCCAGGCTAACGCCAAAGGTATGCTGGGCGCGCTGCGTGATATGCAGGCAAAAGCGAAAGCTGCAGGTCACACGCTGGCGCTCTCCATGAGTATCGGCGGCTGGAGCATGAGTAACGGGTTCCACGAAACCGCCGCTTCTGACTCTTCTCGTAAAACCTTCGCCAAAGGCGTGGTGAAACTGTTCAAACAGTTCCCGATGTTCAGCGAAGTGGATATTGACTGGGAATACCCGAACGATGAAGGGGCGGGCAACCCGTTTGGTCCGGAAGATGGCGCTAACTACGCGCTGCTGATTGCCGAACTGCGTAAACAGCTGGATTCCGCGGGTCTGAGCAATGTGAAGATCTCTATCGCGGCCTCCGCGGTGACCACGATTTTTGATCACGCTAAAGTAAAAGATCTGTTGGCTGCTGGCCTGTACGGCATCAACCTGATGACCTATGACTTCTTCGGTACGCCGTGGGCGGAAACGCTGGGCCACCACACTAACCGCAAAGCGCTGGAAGAGGGCGGCTGGGCTGTCGAAACCATCGTTGATCACCTGCTGGCGGAAGGTTTCTCCGCTGACCGTATCAACATCGGTTATGCCGGCTATACCCGTAACGCTCGTCAGGTAGAAATTGAATCCTTGTCGCCGCTGAAAGGTTCTTACAACCCAGGTTCAGGCGATACTACCGGTTCCTTCGAATCCGGCACCAGCGAATGGTATGACGTCATTTATAGCTACCTGGATCTGGAAAACCAGAAAGGCCGTAACGGTTTCAACGTTTACACCGACCAGGTCGCTGATGCTGACTACCTGTATAGCCCGGAATCCAAACTGTTTTTATCCCTGGATACGCCGCGTACTGTCAAAGCAAAAGGCGAATATGCAGCGAAACTGGGCCTGGGCGGCGTGTTTACCTGGACTATCGATCAGGACAACGGCGTGCTGGTTAACGCCGTGCGTGAAGGTCTGGGTTATGAAATCGAATCTGAAGTTATCGATATGGAACCGTTCTACTTCGAAGGTATCAATGTAGAAAAAGATGAAGAGCAGAGCGACAGCGACGACGCGCAGAAGGTCAACCACGCGCCGAAAGCGGCTATTGAACTGATGGTTGTAGGCGGATCGACGGTACAGCTGTCTGGCGCAGGTTCTTCTGATGAAGATAACGATGAGCTGTCCTTTAGCTGGGGCGTGCCTTCTCAAATCGATGTGGCAGACAAAACGGCAGAAATCATTGAGGTTATGGTACCGGAAGTTAGCGAAAAAACAGCCTTTCAGTTCACCCTGTTTGTACGCGACTGCTACAACGAACCGTCCTCTCAACAGCGCTTTGTTCTGACGGCGGTGCCTGCGCTATCTCAGGTTCAACCGGAACCGGAAGAGGAAGAAGAGATTATCGTTCCTGTACCGGACGAGGAAGAAGAGACCACGCCGGCTGAGGATGACACGTCAGCAGATGACAAAACGTCACCTTACGCGCAGTGGGATGCTTCTACCGTTTATGGCGCAAACTGGGGTTCTTTCGAAATCGTTAGCTGGAAAGGCCATAACTATCAGGTGAAATGGTGGTCTATGGGCAACCAGCCTGACCTGAACTGCGGTGTCGGCGGTGCATGGACCGATCTTGGCGCTTACTAATACACGGTATTAAGCCGATGTATTGGGCTTCATGATTCAAGCCCCGGTTTACCGGGGCTTTTCTCCACCAGGGACAGAGGAAGAGCAGACCATGACCATTTCCATCCATGCCAGCGCATTTGACGTCAACAGCTGGTATCAAAAAATCACCTTAACCTTCATCAATGAGAGCGGTAATCCGGTCGATATGAACCATGCCGCAATATCATTCACGGCTTCCGGGCACATCGATCCATGGGGAAATAGCGGCGGTACGCTCAAAGGGAACCTGCCGCTTACGCTGAATGATAGTTCGTATGGCACGCTGGAAACTAACAACATCATCATTAATAACAGCGATGCATTACTTCTTCAGCCGGGCGAACGCGGAACGCTCTCTTTCAGCCTCGCGGCGACGCAGGTGCCGGTAAAAATGTCCGCCGTCACCTTGACGCTGGCGTCATCGTCATCCGAAGACGCAGAGTCTGCAACCCCATCCGATCAGGAGACGCCAGCGATACCCGCCGCAGACGAACAACCCGCCGAACCCGATGTGCCGGAAAAGGACAATGACCTTCAGGAACGCGGCCTTACGCTTAACGTTAGCGAGTTGAATGCCGCGAGTTGGTATCAACGCGTCACCTTTACGCTGACCAACCTCTACGCCCAGGCGGTAGATCTCAATCAGCTTCAACTGAATTTTACGGCCAGCGCGCACCCCGATCCCTACAGTCCGTTTCAGGGAACAATGCTGGGGAATCAGGCCGTGACGCTGGCCAGCGATGGGGGATGGCCCATCGAGAAGAATACCATCACCATTAATCATGACGGTGCGCTGATGCTGGCGGCAGGGGATATTGCCGAATTACAGTGCTATCTGGCCGCCACGCAGACGCCAGTTGCCATCAGCGATTTGAACGCGACGTTGGCCCATGACCCTGCCCGCCAGGGAAAAATTTGCGTTCACTTTCCTGCCATGACGCAGACCGTGGCGCTCAAACCGGCGATTGAGCTACTGTTTCCTGCCGGCGAAACCCGGCGCTTTGTCGGTGAGTGGGGCGAGGTTCTGACAATAGGCGATCTTAGCGCAGGAACGTATCGGCTTACCGTACCGGTACTGGCGAATGATGAGATGCAAATCGCGCCAGTCGAGTCCTCTTTTACCGTTACGCTGCAATCCGGCGATGCCGCCGCGCAGGTCCAGGTATCCTGTCTGCCAATTGTCCGTTATGCCAGCGCGCGTCTGATGATTGACGCCCCTGCGCTTGGTAATGCGAAATTGACCGTTGAAATCGCCGATGCTACGCAAGCGGATGAGCGTACCGTCACGCTTATCGCCAACCAACCGCAGTTAATCACCCGGCTACTGGCGGGGCATCATTATACGGTCAATCTGCAGCCTGCAATGATTAATAACCGCTTTATATCGGCACCCATACAGCTTACGGGTTTTATCCCTGCTGCGGCGCAGGTTGCCGAGGTTGCGGTCGCTTACCAACAGTCAGCGCTCGACACGGCGAGTTTCGTGACGGTAGATGCCACTATACTGGGCCTGCCCGATGGCGTCGCGCCGCAGCGTTATCTGTTCAGCAGCGGTAAATATCAATACTCATTAATGCTGGAGAGCGGCAGCGATCGGCAGACGTTGGCATTACGCTTTGCGCCCGGGCTGTATGATGTTCAGACGGACGACATTTTCATCGACAGCGTGCCGTGGCGCTGTGAACAGGCCGGGCCGCTACGCTTGTTGCAAAAGGTCAACCATGTGGCGCTGGAGTTTCTGCCCGGCGTGACGCTACAGGTAAAAGGTTGGCCTGATTACCTTGCTCATGGCGGCGTGACGGTTAACGCGCCAGAGACGGTTTCTCTTTATCGCGATATACCGTTTAGCGCGTTGTTTAAATACGATGGTTTTGACGGCGGCGGCGATCCGGTGCCGGCCGCGGAGGTTGACGTGAACGGAGATGGTTTTCTGGATTACGCGACGTTACCAATCCATAAAACCGTTGCGCTGGTGCGCCAGATAGAAAAAGAAGCCGGGCGTAGCGTCATGCCGGTAATGGTCATTTATACCGCGAATGCCAGCGGCGGTAGCGCGCTGGCGGATTTACAGGATGCGCAAAAGCTACGTAACCATTTTGGTAACTTTATTACCCAGTGTCTGGCGGCGCAGTCATACAAAGATGAGACGCATCCTGTCCCGGCCACCTTTGTGCTTAACCCGGATTTTCTGGGGGCGCTACAGCAAGGACCGTATGGCTACACCGTAGTACGGCAAAAAAACAGTGTGCCGGTGAATGCCCAACTGGCGGCGGCGATACAAGCATTACCGGCGATGGCTGGCTTTATCGCGCCTTCGTTGCCGACGTTTAGCGACGATCTCTACGGTTATATTCAGGCGGTGAACTATCTTGTTCGTCAGTTTGCCCCGGATGTGGCTTTTGGCTGGCAGACGAATGTCTGGGCGACAGGAACGGCGGACTGGGTGCTGCGCGATACCGCTGATCCGGTAGCTGAAGGGCAGGCGATCGCCGGATTTATTCATGAACTGGGCGTTTATAGCGGAGAATATGCGCCGGACTTTATTGCGTTTGATAAATTTGAGCGTGACTGTTTCAGTCCTGATGCGCTTGCCCACTATGGCTGGAATGCGACATGCTGGCTTAATTACCTGGCGATGGTAAAACAGGTGACGAAAGCGCTGCTGACGCCCGCCATGCTGTGGCAAATCCCTGGCGGCCATATGCCTACAGTAGAAGAGGGCGTCAGCAAAATCAGCGCTGCGCACTTCGCATCCGGCGGAACCTTTTTTATGGGTGACGCCCGCATTGGCAGCGATCCTGACACGCTCTCTTTGCAGCTACTCAATACGGCCTTAAATAGCGCGACTTACGGCGTCCCGACCGTCGGCGACTTTTTACGTAAAGATAAGGGGTATGACTGGGGCCAGATGCAGGCGCTGAATCTACCGGACTTTAACGTCTTTTCGATCTTATGGGGCGGTGGTTCTACTATCAGTATTACGACAATCCATTCTAACGGTGAAGACGGCGGCTGGTTGGCGGATAAAATGGTAGAGTATTATGCTGCCCCTCGCTATTTTAGATAATATCACTGCTTATTTGCATTAATCTGGACTATTAGTTTGAGATTCGAAGGCGCGTTCTTTCGAATCTCTTTTCCTGCGCCCCCTGACCTCTCATTCTTTATGCGTAATTCGTTATTAATTTTCTGTAATCAATTTGTATTAAGAATCGTCTTAATCTTAAAAATATTGCGTATTAGTGCGTTGTGAATACAGAAATACTGCATAGCGATGTTATTTATTATTAATTTAAGTACTTTTTGAGAGGTTATACTGTGGCGCTACATTGAGTAGACAACCGTTAATGAAAAAAATGATGAACGACGCTTTTGCTAAAGATAATAATGAGAATTTATTACACTCTTTTCTTTTTTCTCAGCAGGCTAAACCTCACGCGGCGATTGATGCCTTATTTTCGGCCTTGTTGCCATTTGGTCAACCGTTTACGCTGGGTATCGGCGATGAGTTTTATTTACAGGCCAATGATGAACACTACATTGTATTACTGGAGTCAGGCGTTGTTTCTTTCTGTCGTGATGACAACCGACTCCATATATCTTCATCGTTTGCGCCATCGGTCGTGGGTATGGTTGACAGCTATGGCGCTACCTATAACGTTCCCGCGCGCCCGGAACACTTTTTGCTCGCAGAAACGGTTTGTAGCGGTAGATTTGTTCGCCTGCCGGATTTTATAAAAATCGCCGATGAATGCGATTTGTGGCACGATGTGGCTCGTTGTCTGGCTTACCGTCTGATGGTGATGAGCGCGCGCGATCGTGAATTAGTCGGCGTCGATTCTTATCTGAAAGTTCGGGCGCTGCTGATTGAAATCTGGGCTTATCCACAGGCCTACCGGGAAAACATTATCGTATTGAATTTTATTCAACGGCGTACCGGGATATCGCGCAGTCGGACTATGAAGATTCTGTCTGAACTAAAAAAAGGCGGGTATATCCATATTGATAATGGGCGGCTGGCGGCGCTCGGAAAACTGCCAGTGGCGTATTAATGCACTATACGCAACGATATATTTACATATCTCGACTGAATTTGCCAGGTATCGTTAATAGAATGTTTTATTGAAAGATGTTACGCAGGTTATTTTTAAAAAGTCAACATGGCTAAAGAGGATAGACCGAATGACTGGTGTAAAGTTAATATAAAACAACAGGTTATATCTAGTCCTTTAAAACCAAATGTCGATGATTGCAACTTGCCGTTGGCTTGTTAATAATTAATAACATCGTTATCTCATTATAACGTAAAGATAAACTCACGACGTTGAGTGGCTGTTTTATTGCTTCTGACATTTATATCAGAACAAGAAGACACTTTTTTTCGCATAAGAAAAAGTCGTGATATTGCTGTGAAGAAATATCAGCAGCCGTTTCGTTAAAAAATCTGATTACCCTCATTTTTATATTTAAAAGGAGCTTGAATGAAAAAGCCTGTACTAGCATTAATGGTCTCTGCCATTGCCTTTGGCGGAATGTTGTCCACCGCGCAAGCGGATACTACAACCGTCACTGGCGGTACGGTAAATTTTGTCGGACAGGTCGTTGACGCTGCCTGTTCTGTTTCCGCTGACTCTGTCGATCAGACCGTGACATTAGGCCAGGTTCGCGCCAGTAAATTAACCGAGGCCGGTATGGCGGCGAATCAAAAAGAAGATTTCACCATTAAACTGGAAGACTGCGATACTCAGACCAGCCAGAATGCGGCGGTGATTTTTAATGGCCAGCAGGACGCAAACCAGCCGGGGTCGCTGGCGAATACCGCTGGGGCAGGTTCGGCGACGAATGTGGCACTACAACTTTATGGACCGGATGGCCAGGCGCTGAATATCGGTGAATCGTCCAGTACTGTTACTTTGAACGATGGCGAAAACGTTATTCCGCTTAGCGTGGATTATATCGCTACCGGTACGGCGACTGCCGGTAATGTTACCGCGACGGCGACATTTAGCATGGTTTATTCCTGATTCCTTATCGGGATTTTTTTCTCGTCTGTTGGGAGGCGAGAAAGGGGCGTTACGCGCGTCACTGCGCGTAACAAACCGACGGCATCAGGATATTACGCAGATGAAAAAAAACGTACCGATTTTCCTTCGATTATTGCTACTGCTGTCGGCGGCCGGCCTGTCGTTTGCCGCGCAGGCGGGAGGCATTGCGCTGGGCGCGACCAGGGTGATTTATCCGCAGGGAAGTAAGCAAACCTCCTTGCCGATTATTAATTCTTCTGCCAGCAATGTTTTTTTAATTCAGTCATGGGTCGCCAATGCCGATGGTTCACGCTCGACGGATTTTATCATTACGCCGCCTCTCTTTGTGATCCAGCCTAAAAAAGAAAATATATTACGTATTATGTATGTTGGGCCGTCATTACCGACCGATCGCGAAAGCGTGTTTTATTTAAACAGTAAAGCGATACCCTCTGTCGATAAAAATAAACTGACCGGCAACTCCCTGCAAATTGCGACGCAAAGCGTGATTAAGCTATTTATTCGCCCGAAAAATCTGGCGGAGGCGCCAGCCCATGCCCCGGCAACGCTTCGCTGCCGTAACGAGCGCGGCCAGCTAACGATTACTAACCCTTCGCCGTACTACGTTTCGATGGTTGAACTGTACAGCGCGGGGAAAAAACTGCCGAATACTATGGTACCGCCGAAAGGCGCGATCACTCTCCCGGCGACGCCCGGCCAGGTATCTTTGCGCACGGTAAACGATTTTGGCGCAACGACGCCAGCACGCGTTTGTCCAGCTTCATGATGTTATGCGTAATCAGCTTTTCATGACGCGATATTACTCCAGCGTAGCTAAACCCGTATTAACCCCGCTGGCGTTGGCTATCGCACTGGCGCCTGCGCCGGGGTGGGCGGAAAACTATTTCAACCCGGCATTTCTGTCTGACGACCCGTCTGCGGTGGCCGACTTATCGACCTTTTCCCGTAATGCCCAGGCGGCGGGAATGTATCGCGTTGACGTTTACCTGAACAATACGTTTCTCGCGACCAGAGACATTGCCTTCCAGGCGGTGAAGACGACGGGAAAAAGCGCGCCAACCGATGACAGCGGATTACGCGCCTGCCTGACGCCTGAAATGCTTAAAAATATGGGGGTAAACACCGGGGCATTTCCACTGTTGGCGAAGGCGGCGGCGGGAAGTTGTCCGGATCTCGCCAGTGCGATACCGGCCGCCCGTACCCGCTTTGATTTTGCGCAGCAACGTCTCGACATTAGCATCCCGCAGGCGGCGATGGTTGCCAGCGCCAGAGGCTATATCCCACCGCAATACTGGGATGAAGGTATTAACGCGTTGCTATTGAATTACACCTTTACCGGCGCGAATAGTCAGGATCGGAGCCCTGGCGGCAGTGCGGAGAACAGCTATTTTCTTGGGTTGAATAGCGGCCTTAATCTGGGGGCCTGGCGGTTACGCGACTACTCCACATGGAACGCGAATAGCGGCGATCAGAATAGCGACAGCGACTGGCAGCACATCAGTACTTATCTGGAACGTGATGTGGTCTTTTTGCAGGGAGAACTGACGGCAGGCGATAGTTATACCCCCTCCGCATTATTCGACAGCCTTCCTTTTCGCGGGCTACAACTGGCGTCTGACGACAATATGTTGCCAGACAGCATGAAGGGCTTCGCACCGACCATTCACGGCATTGCCAGAAGCAACGCGCAAGTGACCATTCGGCAAAACGGCTACATCATCAATCAGCGCTATGTGCCGCCCGGGGCATTTACTATTAATGATCTCTATCCTACCGCCGCCAGCGGCGATTTGACTGTGGAAGTCAAAGAGTCCGACGGTTCTATTAATCGCTATAACGTGCCCTATTCCGCCGTGCCGATTCTACAACGAGAAGGGCGGCTGAAGTATGCGGCGACGGTGGCGGAGTATCGTAGCGATAGTAGTCAAAAAGAGAAGGTGAAATTCAGTCAGGCGACCTTGATATGGGGGTTACCGCATGGTTTTACGCTGTATGGCGGAACACAACTTTCCAGTCATTATCACGCGCTGGCGATCGGCAGCGGCGCAAATCTGGGCGACTGGGGCGCGGTGTCGCTGGATGTCACCCAGGCTACCAGTACGCTGGCGGATAATAACACCTACCAGGGGCAATCGCTGCGTTTCCTGTATGCCAAATCGCTTGCACAGTCAGGAACCAATTTACAGCTTATGGGCTATCGCTATTCAACCTCGGGCTTTTACACGTTGGATGATACCACGTGGAAACGGATGAGCGGCTATGACGATGACAATCGGACTGACAGCGATAAAAGCAGGCCGGAATGGGCGGATTATTACAATCTTTATTATACCAGGAGGGGCAAAGTACAACTCGATATCAACCAACAGTTAGGCGGGTTGGGATCGCTTTTTATTACCGGCAGTCAGCAAAGTTACTGGCACACTGATGAAAAGGATTCTTTGTTGCAGGTGGGATACAGCGATACGCTGGCGGGTATTGCATGGAGCGTTTCTTACAACAATAACAAATCCGCAGGAGATGCGGAGCGCGATCAAATTTTCGCCCTGAATATCTCGGTGCCGCTAAGTCAATGGCTGCAACACGATGATGAGGTCACGCACCATCACAATGTTTACGCTACCTTTAGCACCAGTACGGACAAACAGCATAACGTTACGCAGAATGCGGGCCTTAGCGGCACACTACTGGACGAAAACAATCTTAGTTACAACATACAGCAAGGCTATCAGAATCACGGTATTGGCGAAAGCGGCGCCGCCAGCCTGGAATACGATGGCGCGAAAGGCAATGCCAACATTGGCTATAACGTTAGCGATAACGGCGATTACCAGCAGGTGAATTATGGCCTGAGCGGCGGCCTGGTGGCGCACGCGCATGGAGTGACGCTAAGCCAGCCGTTAGGCAATACCAATATTTTGATTGCCGCGCCGGGCGCAGCCAACGTCGGCGTTGTCGACCAGCCGGGTATTCATACGGACGCGCGTGGCTATGCGGTGGTGCCGTATGCGACGACATATCGCCAAAACCGTATGGCGCTGGACGTTAACGCCATGGCTGATGATGTCGATATTGATGACGCGGTGACTCGCGTTGTGCCGACCGAAGGCGCGCTGGTTCTGGCCCGCTTTAAAGCGCGGGTCGGCGCGCGTGCCCTGGTAACGCTGAATCATAACGGTAAGCCTGTACCCTTTGGCGCAACGGTGACGGTGAATGATCGCCATGCGGAGGCGATTGTTGACGAGGCCGGGGAAGTCTATCTTTCCGGGTTGTCAGCGCAAGGCGTTCTGCACGTTCGCTGGGGGAACCTGCCGGATCAACAGTGTGTCGCGTCCTATCATCTCTCTTCCTCCCGTCAGATTCTGAGTCGACAACATGCGGAGTGTCATTAAATGAAAATACCTCTTTTATTTGCTCTGCTGGCGGGAAGTGTCGTATCGCAGTACGCCTTCGCAGACGTGTGTAAAAACGTTAACGGCGTGCCTTCCAGTATTAATTACGATTTAACGACCACTCTGACGGCAGAACAAAACCAGGTGGGAAAGACGGTTCAACTGGAAAAAAGCCAGGAAGTTAATGTACAGGCGGTGTGTCCCGCCGGCGCGTCGACCTATAGCCAGACTTATCGCTCCTATGTGTCGCCATATCCGGTCGTAGAAACGAGCGGTAACTGGAAATATTTAAAGCTGGACCCGGACTACCTTGAAGGCGGAATGCGAATTGAGGATTCTTCGGCGGGCGATATCTATCCGCCAATGAACAACGTTCTGATGGGATATGATGAAAATGTGAAAGCGGGTCAACCGTTTTACGTTCGTGACTCAAATCTGGAGTTTCAACTCAAAATTGTTAAACCGTTCGTCGGCACGGTGAATATTAGTCCTAAGACTATGTTCAATGTTTATGTCATGACCGCCGCAGGCGATCCGCTGACAGATGTCGTGTACAGCATTCTTTATAGTGGAACGGTGACCGTACCGCAAAGCTGTGAAATCAACGCCGGACAAACGATTCTGGTAAATTTCGGCGCATTATACAGCGGCAATTTCAACCATGCAGGCCAAAAGCCGGAGGGGGTACGAGCGAAAAAATTCAGCGTACCGGTAAAGTGCAGCGGTCTGGATTCGCAGGTCAATTTAACAATGCGTCTTATCGCTACGCCGGATAGCCACGTTCCCCAGGCTATCGCTTCGGATAATGCCGATGTCGGCGTAGTGGTCGAAACCGATGAAGGAAACGCGCTTATCCCCAATGATGTACAGAGCGTCGCGCCTTTTATCACCGATAGCGCCGGACGCGCTAACATCACATTGCAAGCCTACCCGGTGAGTACAACAGGCGAAACGCCAGCGGAAGGGGCGTTTACCGCACTGGCCAGCCTGCGAGTGGACTTTGACTAAATGAACAGATCACACTGCGCTCTTTTTGCCATGGGACTAATGCTGTGTCCACAAATCAATGCCAGCGCTGACGACCTCGCTTATAACCTCGAATTTACCGGCACTATTGTGGCGCAAACCTGCGACATAGATATCTCCAGCCTCAGTCAAAGTATTGATTTAGGACAGTTTGCGGTTGGCGACTTTCCTTCGACAGGAACAACGACAAAATTTAAGCCCTTTAATATCAACCTCAAAAATTGTTCCCGAGGAATTGCCGGGGCGAAGATCTGGTTTACCGGCGAACCCGATCCGGACAATCCCGCGCTACTGGCGATAACCGACACCGGGATGGGAAGCGGAAACATGTTAGCAAGCGGGGTTGGGGTGGAAATTCTGAATGATGATCAGGATACCATCAGTATCAATAATGCCGACTCGGTGGTCTATCCGTTGAAAGCCGGACGCAACACGCTGTCTTTTTATATTCGCTATAAATCGACCCGGCCGACGGTCACGTCCGGGAACGCGACGGCGGTCATGTATTTCGATATGCAGTATGAATGAGGAGCCATCGTAATTATGCGTAACGATATCCTGTACGGCATCGGGATGCTGCTGGCGGCATCCGGCGTCCAGGCGCACGATGGCCGGGTCTATGTTTCCGGAACCATCACGGACAATACGTGTTCGCTCTCTCCTGGCTCGGAAAATATTAACGTGGCGATGGGCGCGGTTTCTCAACGGCAGTTTTATCGCGCAGGCGACGGTTCCGCATGGCAACCTTTTGCTATCGATTTACAGAACTGCGGCAGCACTGCCAGCGGCGTAACGGTCAGTTTTAGCGGTGCGGCGGACAGTCGTAATACGGATTTATTGGCGCTTACCGCAGGGGAAAGCGACGCTTCAGGCATTGGGATTGCGCTTTATGATCAAAATAAAACCTTAATCCCACTGGGGCAGGAGAGTGATGTGGTGACGCTCAGTCCGGGCCAGGCGTCGGCGCATCTGCAATTTTACGCGCGTTATCTTGCTGATGGCGGCGCGGTAACGCCCGGGGACGCCAATGCCTCCGCAACCTTCATTCTTGCCTATGAATAAGTTCTTTTTACGCTGCGCGATATATTGGTGCTTGCTTCCCATATCATGGGCGCAGGCTGGCGTGGTAATTGGCGGTACTCGCTTTATCTATCATGCGGGCGCCCCGGCATTAAGCGTACCGGTAAGTAACCATTCAGAAGCGTCCTGGTTAATCGATACGCATATTTTACCAGGCGGCCGCTGGCCCGGAACCAAAAACGAAGGGAATATCACGCCCTTCGTAGTCACGCCGCCATTATTTATGCTTTCAGCGCGCCAGGAAAACTCAATGCGGGTGGTTTATACCGGCGCACCGCTACCCGCCGACAGGGAAAGTCTGTTTACCTTGAGTATCGCCGCTATTCCCTCCGGTAAACCGGAAGCGAACCGTGTACAAATGGCGTTTCGTTCGGCTTTAAAATTGCTCTATCGCCCTGAGGGACTCGCCGGCAATCCGCAGCAGGCCTACCGGCATCTGATCTGGTCGCTTACCCCCGATGGCGCGACGGTACGCAATCCGACACCCTATTACGTTACGCTCTTTTTATTACGCGCTAACGAGCGCGCCCAGGACAACGCCGGGGTCGTGGCTCCCTTTGCAACGCGTCAAACGGACTGGTGCCGGCACGCGGTTCGCTGCACTGTGCGCTGGCAAAGTATTAATGACTATGGGCGGGTAATGACAGCGCAAACCGTGGATCTGACGCGTATTCATTAACCTATTTTTCAGGCGTCTCCCGATAGCGGGAGGCTTTCCGAACTTATCGAACGAGACTTTTATTATGTATTATCACGCGTTAAAACTTTCCCGACTGGCGATGTTGACATTGGCAGGCGTTGCCGTATCCGCCTCGGCAATCGCCGCCGATTCTGCCCCGACGTCGCAAATTGGTCCGACGGCGGAAGCCTACATCGTCAGTCATCCGGATAAAGTGGGAGAGGTCGTGGCAACGTATTTGGCCGAACATCCGGAATTTTTGGTCGCCGCCAGCGAGACGTTGCATCAGCGTCAGCAGATTGCGCAACAACAGGCGTATGTTCAACTGGCATTACAGTATCGTGCTGAGTTGCTCAGTAGCAGCAGTCCTTCCGTTGGGCCCAACGAGGCAAAAGCGGCGGTGGTGATGTTCTTTGATTACCAGTGCTCGTGGTGCAGCAAAATGGCGCCTGTGGTCGAAAACCTGATTAAGGCGAACCCGGATACCCGGTTTATTTTCAAAGAGTTTCCTATTTTTTCCTCCCGCTGGCCGGTATCCGGACTGGCGGCCAGAGTCGGCGAACAGGTATGGCTTACACAGGGCGGGGCGAAATATCTCGACTGGCATAATGCGCTTTATGCCACAGGGAAGGTGGAAGGCGCGTTAACGGAACACGATGTCTACACCCTGGCGCAACATTATCTAACGCCGACGCAGTTGGCCGCCGTAAAAGAAGCGCAAAGCAGCGGTGCAGTACATGATGCGCTCCTCACTAACCAGGCACTGGCGCAGCATATGGACTTTAGCGGCACGCCTGCTTTTGTCGTCATGCCTCAGACGCAAGACGGTGATGTAAAACGGGTGACCGTGATCCCGGGAAGCACGACTCAGGATATGTTGCAAATGGCGATTCAGAAAGCGAAGGGGTGATATTCGCTCAGAGGAGAACGCACAGGAGTGAAAGTAAAATGAAGTCTATGCGTTGCGTCATACCGGTGATTTTACTTTCCTTTATCGTTCATGAAGGGACAGCGAAACCGACCGCTCAGATTCATTTTATGGGATCGGTTGTTGAGGCAGGCTGCTGGAATGACGTAGGAACCTTAGAAATTCAATGCCATAATAAAGATGGAGTTGAACGTTATATTATTGTCGAGAATATTATCACGCCGATATCGTCTCCTCATGCAACGGTAAAACGAGATTATTTGGATGAAGATAAGCAATTAACAGTGCTACGCATTGTCTATGACTGAACCGCGTAGCAGACCGCAGGTGGTGTCCCGTCAGTGTCGTGTGAGGATATTATGAAAAATGTTCTCACCTTCCCGGGACACGGTCTACAGACTTTATCTTCAGATAAACGGCGCTAAAAAGAAAAGCACGATCAATAAAAAAAGAGTGGGAATACCAATGGATATAATTTTATTACATCGGTGAGTATGATATTGAATAGCTTGTGGCGGTATGTCAGCAGCGTCAATGATAAATCTTTCATCGATTTTTATCCCCTGCCTGGGGAGCGTAACAAACAGTTCGAAAAGCCCGATTTGTTGTAAATCTCGTCGCAGCAGATAAAGAAGTTGCGTCAAATTAGCATCGCTAACAAATTGACTTCGCTCTCCCCAAACTGCGTACGCGACACCTTCACGGATAATCAATTCCTGATGTGCGTTTTCTATTAAATAGCTCAGGCACCAGGCCCGCATAAATGTCATTTTGAACGCTGCATTGCTGCGCAAGGACGTGATTTCCCTTAATGATTCATTGTAAATAAACTCATTATTTATTTTATGCTGTCTCATGATTACTCCATTTGTGCTTTCAGGCCATGACATCCCACTTGTTCCGTATAGTCAGCATCGTTGCAACGTGTCCGCTATGCTATGAGCAAGGATAGGTTGGGGCGACAGGCCTGAAAAATCAACTGTCATTAAATTGGCTAAATTGTTTAAGTGAAATAAATGTTATTGTGTTATTGTTTTTGTGTTCTTTCTATAAGCATGTTGATTCTGTTTTATCAATATTTAATGAGGTATGCATATAACGTGTCGTTTAAGGATTCTCAAACCATGTTTTTGAGCGGTAAATAATATGTATGTCATTATTTTTTATTCAGTTGATGAGAATTGTCTGTTGTGATTCATTAATTTGAAAATGCGGTTAGTTACAAAAAAGGACATAAAAATAATATTTTGCCACCGTTTATGATTAATTTTATTAAGTGGTGCTATGATTTTAGGTTAAGCATTTTTTATGTGCTTGAATGATAATTTATGTTATCTGGTGTAACTTTTATTTCGGCCTATTGGTCGGTCTTATGGATGCTATAGGATATAGGTAAAAAGAACTAAATAAATATTCGATGATGACTTGCTTTCTCAGGATGAAATTTTATGAGCAGATGGCGATATAAAATATTTTTATGATTTTTTTGTTATTGCGTTATACATGATAACTATGCTGAACATCTTCGAAATATTACGTTGGACGGACAGAGAAATTGCCTCTGCATTGCAGAAGTCTCATAACGTATAGTCTGGAGAGCATTATGTACGTAAACCAACAGTCCTCACTCGCCATGCCTGCACCAAGAGCGCCGATGAATCAGAAAATTGATACCGATAACGCGATGGTGCAAAACCATAACGCCATATACCAACAGCTCCTCGACCAAATTCGTGAGGACAATACATATACACATGCCGTTATTACCCTTAATCCTTATGGCACCGCGCCGTTAAGCCTTTATCCTGGTGTCTGAGTTGAAAGCAGCGAACCGGGTATCGTGGAGTTTCTGGTTTTTGACAACGGTAATTACCGTTTCCGCGAAGATAATATCAATCTGCCGCCACCAGGTAACGATCGCATGAGAGTTGTTTTATTTACTGATGTCGTCAACACGCATGGTGTGATCCGGAACGATGTTATTGATATGTTCCATATAATCAGCAATTGCCTGCGAGGTTTACAGCCCTTTAATGTCTTTGACATTTTTACCTTTCGTGAAGTCAAATCCGCCACGGCCTTTACCGATAAAGGAGTCAGCGCGACGGTACTGAATGTCTTGTCTGCGACCTGTTTACCTTTGATATCAAATTCGACAATACGCTGTCCCAGCGGTTTTGTGTTGTAGTGTTTGAATTTGGCCGTTTTCGACACATGCAGCATGCCGTTCTTCGGATCGGCTGCATGAGACATCATCGCCTTCAGATCTTTACCGCTAATTTCCACGTTCATTACGTCGTTAGTAAAAGGATACATACTCAGAACATCGCCGAGCAGGTAATCATCGTCATATCAATAATGGTGTGATGGAGGGCACCGTTGTTGTGATGGCTGTGCTGGCAGGTTTTCAGGTATTGCTTACAGCGATAGAGTTGCACTCCTGAGGGGGAAATGACCGTTTCGGATCACCCCCTGAGTTACGGAACAGCGGGGCAAATCACATCAATCTTTGCTATCAGTTATCCAAAAGGTAAAGCTTAGTACAACACGAAATCTGCGGTATGACCTAAAAAGATGAAGTGTTGATTTAATAATAAACATTGAGTTATTTTTTATAAAAAAACATTTCTCGACACATTATTTTTAAATACTTTTATCCTGCGTGATGTGAGATTTATATCACTATTCTATAACTAGATTTGGTTAAACTTCGACACCGGAGTAAAACATATTCATTGATGAATAAAATATAACTATGGGAAATATATTCAATGTCTCTGATAAAGCGAACAGTATTATTTAGTCTCTTACTTACAATATCTACTGTTTTTAGCCATTCTGTACATGCACTGGAATATAAGAATTCATTTGGATCAATTAATGCCGGTTATGCTGACTGGAATAGTGGATTCGTCAATGTACATCGTGGGGAGGTGTGGAAAGTAACTGCTGACTTTGGTGTCAATTTCAAAGAGGCAGAATTCTATTCATTTATTGAAAGCAACGTGTTAAATCACGCTGTTGCTGGAAGAAATCATACTGTTTCTGCCATGACTCATGTACGACTCTTTGATTCAGATTATACTTTCTTCGGTAAGATATATGGTCAATGGGATAACTCATGGGGCGATGACCTCGATATGTTTTATGGAGCGGGGTATTTAGGTTGGAGCGGGAGTTGGGGGTTCTTCAAACCCTATATTGGTCTGCATAATCAATCTGGTGATTATGTCTCGCAGAAATATGGGCAGACAAGCGGCTGGAATGGCTATGTTATTGGCTGGACTGCAGCCTATAATTTTAATTTATTTGGTGAAGATTTTGTTTTATCTGACTGGAATGAAATCGAACTAGATAGAAATGACGCTTATACGGAGCAGCAATTCGGTCGAAATGGATTAAATGGTGGATTAACACTGGCATGGAAATTTTATCCCCGCTGGAAAGCTACTGTGACATATCGTTATTTCGCGAACAAACTAGGTTATGACGGATATGGAGACCAGATGATTTATATGGTCGGATATTCATTTTAAATAAAATCAAAGGAGTTGAAATGAAAAAAACAGTCATTGCCAGCATGATTGGACTGGCGCTTTGTGCGACAAGTACGTTATCTGTCGTGCACGCGGCTGCCGAAAAACGCCCGAACTTAGTTTTTATTGTGGCAGATGATCTTGGCTATGGTGATTTGGCGACTTACGGTCACCAGATAGTGAAAACCCCGAATATTGACCGCCTGGCGAAAGAAGGGGTCAAATTCACTGAATACTATGCGCCGGCTCCTTTGTGTTCTCCTTCCCGCGCCGGGATGTTAACAGGCCGTATGCCCTTCCGCACCGGTGTACGCTCCTGGATCCCTGAAGGTACTAATGTTTCTATTGGACGTAACGAATTGACCATAGCCAATCTGCTGAAACAGCAGGGTTACGATACCGCGATGATGGGTAAACTGCATCTCAACGCCGGGGGCGATCGTACCGATCAGCCGCAGCCGAAAGAGTTAGGTTTTGATTACTCTCTGGTGAACCCGGCTGGCTTTGTGACCGATGCTACGCTGGATAATGCCAAAGAGCGCCCGCGTTACGGCGTCGTCCACCCAACCGGCTGGATGCGTAACGGCAAACATATTGATCGTGCCGATAGCATCAGCGGCGAATTTGTCAGTTCTGAAGTGGTGAACTGGCTAGATAACAAGAAAGACGACAAACCGTTCTTCTTATACGTTGCCTTTACGGAAGTTCACAGCCCGCTGGCCTCGCCGAAAAAATACCTCGATATGTATTCACAATACATGAGCGAATACCAGAAGCAGCATCCCGATCTGTTCTACGGCGACTGGGCGGATAAACCGTGGCGCGGTACCGGTGAATATTACGCCAATATCAGCTATATGGATGCGCAAGTCGGCAAAGTACTGGATAAAATTAAAGCGATGGGGGAAGAAGATAATACCATTGTCATCTTCACCAGTGATAACGGCCCGGTGACGCGTGAAGCGCGTAAAGTCTACGAGCTGAACCTCGCAGGCGAGACTGACGGTCTGCGCGGACGTAAAGATAACCTGTGGGAAGGCGGTATTCGCGTTCCGGCAATTATCAAATACGGTAAACACATTCCACAGGGCGTCGTTACCGATACGCCGGTGTATGGTCTGGACTGGATGCCGACGCTGGCGAACATGATGGATTTCAAACTGCCTACTGATCGTACATACGACGGGCAATCGCTGGTTCCGCTGTTGGAGCAGAAAACGTTAAAACGTAATAAGCCGCTGATCTTCGGTATTGATATGCCGTTCCAGGATGATCCGACCGATGAATGGGCGATCCGCGACGGTGACTGGAAAATGATCATCGATCGTGAAAATAAACCTAAATACCTCTATAACCTGAAAAAAGATCGGTTCGAAACGCTGAACCAAATTGGCAAACAGCCTGAAATTGAAAAACAGCTGTATGGCAAGTTCCTGAAAATGAAACAGGACATCGATAACGACTCGTTAATGAAAGCCCGTGGCGACAAACCAACGCCGGTGACCTGGGGCTAAAAGGATAATTATAAAAAATTAAGTATGTCACTTAGGGCTCTGCCCGCCTGATTCAGCGCCCTCGTGCTGAGTCAGGTTCTTTTATTTTAGGGATACGGAAAATATGCAACGGAAAAGCTGTCAGGTAATGATCAAACCGACCGGGTCGGTGTGTAATCTTGATTGTAAATATTGCTTCTATCTGGAAAAGGAAATGCTCTATCCCGATAGAAAAAACCATTACAAGATGACGGAAGAAACGCTGGCGTTGTTTGTGCAACAGCATATTGCGGCGCAGGACGTGGATGAAGTGATTTTTGCGTGGCAGGGTGGGGAACCGACGCTGATGGGGCTGCCATTTTACCGCCAGGCTGTAGCGCTCCAGCAACGTTATGCTAATGGAAAAGCCATCGTTAATACTTTTCAGACCAATGGCATTCTGATTGATGATGAATGGGCGAGATTCTTCAGGGCGCATGACTTTCTGGTTGGTATTTCGATTGATGGCGATGCGGCGCTGCACGACGAATGGCGAGTAACTCGCGCAGGGCAACCTACCCATCATAAAGTTGAACAGGCGATAAAATGCCTGGCGAGTCATGGCGTTGAATTTAATACTCTCACGGTGGTGAGTCAGAGCAATATGCTGCACCCGCAGCGGGTTTATGCGTATCTGAAATCTATCGGCAGCCGCTATATGCAGTTTATTCCGCTAGTGGAAAGAGCGGCAAATAAAGACGGAATGCTGGCGCATCCGCAGGACGAGCAAACCGCAGTAACCCCCTGGTCAGTGGACGGATTACAGTTTGGAAAGTTCCTGAATGCCATTTTTGATATCTGGATCCGCGAAGATATTGGTGATATCGGCATTCAACTCTTTGAACAAACGCTGGCGGCATGGTGTGGACTCCCCCCTCAGGTTTGCGTTTTTGCGCCCGTTTGCGGTAGCGCTTTTGCAATGGAAATGAATGGCGATGTGTATAACTGCGATCATTTCGTTTACCCGCAATATAAGCTCGGCAATATTAACGACACGCCGCTGCGTCAGATGAATAATAGCGCGCAAAACCAGCAGTTTGGTCTCGATAAAAGCCGCACGATGGCGCAGGAATGCCATACCTGCCCGTGGCAATTCGCCTGTTATGGCGGTTGCCCTAAACACCGCTTTTTGCCTTCGGCTTGCGGACCGATGAAGCAAAACTATCTTTGTGCCGGCTATCAGTGCTTTTTCTCTCATACCGCGCCAATGATGAAAGCGATGAAAACCCTTTACGTAAATAACCTGTCACCGGCGGAGATCCGGTCTGTTTTTTTTAAGTAATGCTCAAGGAGGAACGCATGTTTGCCAATATTAATGTGGACTGCTGTAAAACGCCGGGATGTAAAAATCTGGGCGTGTTGAACAGTCCGGATTATGTCCGCCAGGGAAAAGATGTTCTTTGTCGGGAATGTGGTTTCCTGTTTCCTGTTATTTCCGCTGGGGCGTTAAATCTTTTTCGCCACACGGTAAACCGGGGATGGAAAGGCCTGGTCAAACAGTGTCCTGCCTGCGGCAGCACCTCATTAAAGAAATACGGCTTCTCGACTCAGGGCGAACACCGCATGGCGTGTAGTCAGTGTCGGAAAACGTTCATCGTCCCCGAAAAGGCAAAAAGCGATTGCCGACAGGACGAGCTGGCAACCCTAATTGAGGAAGGGACGTCGCTTGCCGGGATCCGCTCACAGCTGAAATTAGACAGCACAGGTCTTAACCGGGCGCTGTTTAAACTATCCCGTAATGCAAACCTTGCAGAGCGATGCCAGCAGTTTCCGGCCTTCGATATCGCACTCAGCACCCGCGCTTTCAGGGTGAACTATAACGGTGGAGACAGCAGCCTGTATGTTCTGGTGACGGCAGAAGAACAAAGCGGAAGGGTGGTGGCGATTTCGTCAAATTATTCAGCACAGCCGCTGGATAAAGCCTGGCAGTATCAGTCGTATTATGAAGAACGGCTACCTCCGGGTACGCTGGCGCATATGGTGCAACGTAAGGAAGCGATTACAGCGCGCCGCGAAACTTTATTTGATATCGACTACGGTCCGGCCTCGTTATATAAGAATGACTCCGGAATGATCGTAAAGCCGGTGTTGCCTGCCTACCGCCATTTTGAACTGGTGCGGATGCTGACGGACGAACGCTCCTTAAACGTTCAGCATTACCTCGATCATGAATGCTTTATTCTGGGGGGATGCATGATGGCGAATATGCCGCATGTCCATCAGGGCCGTTGCCATATTTCATTTGTCAAAGAACGCGGTACGACGCCGCTGCAAAAAGATATTCCGCCACGCCTGTTTTTAAGCGGCGGTATCCGTAACAATGTCTGGCGTACTTTTTCTACCCGCGATTATGCTATGGCGGTGTGTAATCTCACCGGTAATAAAAAAATTACCCAGCAACGCTATGCTACGTTACAAGGCGCGACGGCGTTCATTAATTATCTGTATGCGCATCCTTTTTTGGCGCAGCTTAATCGTCTGTCACCGGCAAATGTGACGGCAACGCTGGATTATCTGAAGTATGAATATAATCAATCCCGTAAGGTCGGATAACGCATCGCATGCCGTGTGATAGAGCTGAGTCGATGGCTTTTGATTATCAGTACAACCCTCTCCAGCGTATCTATTTCGTTGTTCCAGCAAGGAACGACAACGATATACTGGAGAGATCATGGGGCCGTTCAAACATCAAAAGAATACGCTTCCTACCCCGTGTCTTGCCGTCAATCAGAGGATTGATAAGCAAAATGCGATGGTGCTCAACCATACGGCGATTTATGAGCACAGCCTCAGCCAGATTACAGAAAGTAATACAGTACAAAATGCGCTGATTATTCTTAATCCGTTTATGGCCGCGCCATCTCTTGCCAGCCTGGCGAGAGCGATATTATCGATCCGCAGGCGGGCAGTGAGGCGATGGGGCTGCTAATTTTACAGGAGATTGCGCCTACGGAGAAAACCGTGCTTTTTGAAGCGACCATGACGTCAGGTTACTACAAAAACGCGGAAACGAACGGGGAAGGCTATCGCTACGATATTACCAGTTTCCGGGTGTATAAAATGGATCTGTACGCGTAGCGGTCTATCATCAATGACTGACTGCACTAAAAAGGTCCGGCGTAAGTCGGACTTCATTTCGTAAAAAACGAGCTATTCATCATATATAATCTAATTTTAACGATGAGTCAGGCGAGGTAAGATAGTAGATCCGAAGAATTCACCTGATTGAGAGAATAAAAAGTGAAACATCTGCACCGATTTTTTAGCAGCGATGCCTCTGGGGGCATCATTCTCATCATCGCCGCTGCGCTGGCTATGCTGATGGCCAATATGGGCGCGACCAGTGGATGGTATCATGATTTTCTGGAGACGCCGGTTCAGCTACGGGTTGGGGCGCTTGAGATCAACAAAAACATGCTGCTGTGGATCAACGATGCGCTGATGGCCGTGTTTTTCCTGTTGATTGGCCTGGAAGTTAAGCGCGAACTGATGCAAGGCTCGTTAGCCAGTCTGCGCCAGGCCGCTTTTCCGGTGATTGCCGCCATCGGCGGGATGATTGTACCGGCATTGCTCTATCTGGCCTTTAACTACTCCGATCCGGTCACTCGCGAGGGCTGGGCTATTCCTGCCGCGACGGATATCGCCTTTGCGCTGGGCGTGCTGGCGCTGTTGGGCAGCCGGGTTCCGCTGGCGCTGAAAATTTTCCTGATGGCGCTGGCGATCATCGATGATCTCGGCGCCATCGTTATTATCGCACTGTTTTATACCAGCGATCTTTCTATCGTCTCGCTGGGCGTGGCGGCGTTCGCGATTGCCGTGCTGGCGCTGCTGAACCTGTGCGGCGTCAGACGGACTGGGGTATATATTCTGGTCGGGGCAGTGCTGTGGACGGCGGTACTGAAGTCCGGCGTTCACGCGACGCTGGCAGGCGTTATTGTCGGTTTCTTTATTCCGCTGAAAGAAAAACACGGTCGCTCGCCGGCCAAGCGTCTGGAGCATGTTCTGCACCCGTGGGTCGCGTACCTGATCCTGCCGCTCTTCGCTTTTGCGAATGCCGGCGTTTCTCTTCAGGGCGTCACGATTGACGGTCTGACCTCCATGCTGCCGTTGGGAATTATTGCCGGTCTGCTGATTGGTAAGCCGCTGGGGATTAGCCTGTTTTGCTGGCTGGCGCTGCATTTCAAGCTGGCGCATCTGCCGCAAGGGACCACTTATCAGCAAATCATGGCGGTCGGCATTTTGTGTGGCATTGGCTTTACGATGTCCATCTTTATCGCCAGCCTGGCATTTGGCAATGTCGATCCGGAACTTATTAACTGGGCGAAATTGGGCATTTTGATTGGTTCATTGCTCTCCGCAGTGGTGGGGTATAGCTGGTTGCGCGCGCGTTTGAACGCGCCGGCATAATCAGTACGAAGGAAAGGGGGAGCGATGTATCGCTCCCTTGCGACATTGAACAGGGAGAGGAATGAGCATGTCTCATATTAACTACAACCATCTTTATTACTTCTGGCATGTCTATAAAGAAGGTTCTGTCGTGGGTGCCGCAGAGGCGCTTTTTCTGACGCCGCAAACCATTACTGGTCAAATTAAAGCCCTGGAAGAGCGTTTACAGGGGAAGCTATTTAAACGTAAGGGACGCGGTCTTGAGCCCAGCGAACTGGGCGAGCTGGTTTTTCGCTATGCGGACAAAATGTTTACGCTAAGCCAGGAGATGCTGGATATCGTCAATTACCGCAAAGAATCAAACCTGTTGTTTGATGTCGGCGTCGCCGATGCTTTATCCAAGCGTCTGGTCAGCAGCGTTCTGGATGCGGCGGTGGTGGTGGACGAACCCATACATCTGCGTTGCTTCGAGTCCACGCACGAAATGTTGCTCGAACAGCTCAGCCAGCACAAGCTGGATATGATTATCTCCGACTGCCCGATAGATTCCACGCAGCAGGAGGGGCTATTCTCAGTCAAAATCGGCGAATGCAGCGTCAGTTTCTGGTGTACGAATCCGCTTCCTGAAAAAGCGTTCCCTGCCTGCCTGGAAGAGCGACGGTTGCTGGTGCCGGGACGGCGCTCGATGCTGGGGCGTAAATTGTTGAACTGGTTTAATTCGCAGGGGCTACAGGTTGAGATCCTCGGTGAATTTGATGACGCGGCCTTAATGAAGGCGTTTGGCGCGACGCACGATGCGATTTTTGTGGCGCCGAGCCTTTATTCGCTGGATTTTTATGCCGATGAGTCGGTAATAGAGATTGGGCGCGTGGAGAATGTCATGGAAGAATATCATGCGATTTTTGCCGAGAGAATGATCCAGCATCCGGCGGTGCAGCGTATTTGCAATGCGGACTACTCGGCATTGTTTAAGCTACAGTCGACATACCTACCGTAATACTTCCGGCTGCGGTACTAACCCGCAGCCGGAATCATTCTACAAGTTCAGCAGGCTACGGTACTGCCCACCTTCGCGGATAAACACCGGAATTCTGTTCAGTGGCGTAGCGTACTGCAGCGTCTGCCCTCCTGAATAGCTTTCACCGGTCGCAAGATCCGTCCATGTTTCCCCTTCCGGTAGCCAGATATCACGTTCGCGCATACCTTCATGCATGACGGGGGCGATCAGCAGGTCAGGACCAAAACAATACTGGTCGGTGATTGTCCAACTTGTTTCCTGTTCGGGGAATTCAAAGAACAGGGGGCGCATCACTGGCGAATTGTGCTTATGGGTTTCCTCCATCAGCGCTTTGATATAGGGCTTGAGTTTTTCTCGCAACGCCAGGCAACCTGTCAGTACCTCGCATACTTCCTCACCGTAGCTCCAGACCTCGTTCGGCGCACCTGTAGGGCACTGGGCGATACCATCCCGGTATGGTTGTGCGGGTAAAATCTGCGGATCGCGGTTGCCGTGCAGACGCATCACCGGGCTAAAGACGCCCCACTGGAACCAGCGAATCAGCAATTCATGGAATTTCGGGTCGTGAATATTACCGCCATGAAAACCGCCGATATCCGTCGTCCACCACGGTATCCCCGCGATTCCCATATTGAGTCCGGCGGCAAACTGGTTGCGCAGCGATCTAAACGAGGAGTGAATATCCCCTGACCAGACCAGCGCGCCGTACTTCTGACTGCCGGCCCAGGCGCAGCGTAGCAGGTTGATAACCTGGTCTTCGCCATCGGCTTTCATGCCGTCAAAAAAGGTTTTAGCGTACATACGTGGGTAGATATTGCCCACTTCCAGTACCGGCCCGGCATGGTAGCGATAGTTGTCGTAATCGTAAACGCTGAACTCAGGTTCGGCTTCATCTAACCAGAATAACTTCACGCCTTTATCGTAATAGTTGCGTTTGGCTTTGCCCCAGACGTAGTCGCGCGCGCCCGGATGAGTCGCATCAAAGTAAGTAGTATTGCCGAGGAAATCCATATTGATCGGCAAGCCACGTTCCGTTTGTACCAGCCAGCCGTTTTCGCGCATTTCCCGATAGCTTTCGGTACGGTTATCCACCGTCGGCCAGACGGAGACCATCAGCTCAATTCCCAGCGATTTCAGCTCGGCAATCATGGCATCAGGATCGGGCCAGTCGCGCGCATCGAACATCCAGTCACCCTGATTCGGCCAGTGAAAGAAGTCAATAACGATCACTGAGATAGGCAGATTGCGGCGCTTATATTCGCGGGCGACCTCCAGCAGCTCTTCCTGCGTACGATAACGGAGTTTGCACTGCCAGAAGCCCATGGCGTAGTCCGGCATCATCGGCGGCGTGCCGGTAGCCAGCGCGTAAGCCCGGCTAATTTCTGCCGGGGTATCGCCAGCCGTGATCCAGTAGTCCAGCTGTTCGCTGACCTGCGCTTCCCATTCGGTAACGTTTTGGGCAAAGGTTACGCGTCCGACTGCCGGGTTGTTCCATAAAAATCCGTAGCCCAGACTAGAGAGCATAAACGGTACTGAGGCCTGGGAGTTACGTTGCGCCAGCTCAAGCACGCATCCTTTGAGATCCAGGTTGGCCTGTTGATACTGCCCCATGCCATAAATTTTTTCCCCTTCGGTGGCTTCGAAGCGGGCTTTCAGTGAATATTTCCCACCCTGAATAGGGCGGAACTCGCGTCCCTCAAGGTTGAGTGCGCTGACGTACTGGCCGTGAGATGATTCATCCTCGCCAATTTCGCCCCGCAGGCGCCAGAACTCCTGCAACAGGGGTTTGTGTGGATGGCGGTAAAAGGTAACCTGTCCTTTTTGATTGACGATAGCGATAATTTTGCCGTTGGTCAGCGTTGCCTGGTGGTGCTCATAATCAATGTGGCACTGGCTTTCTGCGACTGGCTCAGTCAATGCCCAGTCTTCATTTCTCATTACCGGCAGATGACGGCCGCTGCGTACGCGCAGGCTGTTCTCGCCCCAGGGTTCAATCCATAAATAGCGATCGTTTTGCTGCCAGACCAGACGACGCGGGTCTTGTTGCATAAATGGCATGGTGGTGCCTCCCATATTCGAGGGTGAAGGTAAAGAACGTTATGAGTTGACGGTTTCCAGATCGTGGCGAATCTTCTCTTCCATCGCTTCGTATTTGCGAAAGAAAAGTAGTGGGATCGCTGCGAGCGCGAAGAGTAGGGCGGGTGCCCAGATAAAGGCCCAGATAATGCCCTCCAGACCCGCAGCACTCTGGGCATGGTTGGGGACATAGCCAAAACTGTTCATGATCCAGGCGGCGAAAGCGGTGCCGAGGCCACTACCCATCTTGATGCAGAAGGTGCTGCCGAAGGCGATAAGAATGCCGGTAGCCTTAATACCGGTCTTCCAGGCGCCGAAATCGACGGCGAAGCCCAGCATGGCAAACGGCATTGAGCAGGCGATACCGCTGCCGATATTGCCGAGTATCCAGGCGGCGATGAGGAAAGTAATGTTGTCCGCTGCCAGCCACATCATGACGCCGCCAAACGTGGCGACCAGCAGACCGCCTACCCATATCCAGGTTTTAGCCAGGTATTTGCTAAAGAAGGGGATAGCGATGATAAACAGGATCTGAATCGTCGCCAGGCTGTTAATCAGCGGTACCAGATCTTTACGGTCGAGGTTGTAGGTCAGATAATAGACAATGGTCGTGTTGCGCTGCTGTAGGGCAATCCAGAAGATCAGATTAGCCAGCACCATCAGGATCCACGGCCAGTTACCTTTCATCGCCGCGAAACTTTTTTTCATCGGCAACTTAGGTTCATGCTGTATTTTATCCGTATCCATTTCACGAATGTTTTTAAACGCAAAGAGCGTTAGCGCGCAGGATATAATGGCAAACGTAATTGCCGTATAAATAAAACCAGCGTGATCATCACCGTTACCTAAAAAAGCGACTAACGGCAAGGCGGTCGCGTTCATTAATAAAACCCCAATTTGCCCACCGGTCATTCGCCAGGAATTTAAAACCAGTCTTTCTTTGGGAGATAAGGTCATCAGGGGTAATATTGCACTGAGTGGTGTATTAAGTCCGGTAAATAGAATGCTGGCAATCATATAAGATATTGCTGCATAGATGGCTTTTCCTGTCATACTGATATCAGGAGACCAAAATGACAGTGCGCTGAATACCGCAAAAGGCAGCGGTAACCATAAAAACCAGGGACGACATTTACCGTAGCGTGAACGTGTTTTATCGATGATGATCCCCCATATGGGGGCGTCTATGCCATCGATAATACGCGCCAGCAGCAGGATAACGCCTGCTACGGCAAGGCTAATGCCCGCAACGTCTGTGTAGAAATATAAAATGTACGTTGAACCGAAGCAGTACAGCAGATTACCCGCCACATCCAAAGAGCCGTAGCTAATACGCTGTAGTAAAGACAATGATGCTGACCCGGAAGGCTGGGTATCCTCAATGACAGAACTCATAATGATAACTCCGATATTGGTACGATACGCCCAGAAAAACAACCTCTACTTTCTAAGCAAGTTTTGAATATTATTTTTATGTCGTTTTTGAATTTAACCTCAGATTAAAATGAGTAAGTAAGGTGTACATGAAAAGTAGTTAACCCGACGGCATCAATCAATTATTAAATCTTACATCAGGATTGCGTTTATTAGTTTTTGAATGAGCGATGTTTTTATTTGCTAAGGTGGTCACAGTTTTTTCAGTAATGAAATAAGAAAAGGAAAACAGTGAAAGAAAATAACTTTCAAGTATTACGTGACTAAGGGAGGGGTAGCTGAAAAAATAGGCTGGTCAGGAAGAGCGTGAACGAGTGAGGTCAGAGCCAGCGGTTGTCGAGCAAAACGGCAGATAGCAGGCATAAAAAAACCCGCTTTACGCGGGTTTTTCTACAAAGCTGATAACAAGCAGGCGATTAAGCCAGTTTGTTGATCTGTGCAGTCAGGTTAGCTTTATGACGTGCAGCTTTGTTTTTGTGGATCAGACCTTTAGCAGCCTGACGGTCCACGATCGGTTGCATTTCGTTAAATGCTTTCAGTGCAGCAGCTTTGTCGCCAGCTTCGATAGCTGCGTATACTTTCTTGATGAAAGTACGCATCATAGAGCGACGGCTTGCGTTGTGCTTACGAGCCTTTTCAGACTGAACGGCGCGCTTCTTAGCTGATTTGATATTAGCCAAGGTCCAACTCCCAAATGTGTTCTATATGGACAATTCAAAGGCCGAGGAATATGCCCTTTTAGCCTTCTTTTGTCAATGGATTTGTGCAAATAAGCGCCGTTTAAATTGCAGCACTCGTTGCGTAGTGATGGCGCAGGATTCTACCAGCTTGCGTGCTGTGAATACAGCCTTTCCATGAGAAAAATTGCATTAAGCGGCGGGTTTTGGGGCGGAGTTTGCCGCATGGCGATGAAAAGCATCTTCTTTATGTTTCATCAGGGCAATAGTCGGTTAACCTTGACCGCTGTACAAGGTATACTCTTGCGATTTTCACTGTTTTGAGTCAGACATGAAGCTGATACGCGGCATACATAATCTCAGTCAGGCCCCGCATGGGTGTGTGCTGACCATTGGTAATTTCGACGGCGTACATCGGGGGCATCGCGCTCTACTGCAGGGTTTGCAGGAAGAAGGACGCAGACGCGGTCTGCCGGTGGTGGTCATGATTTTCGAACCGCAGCCGCTGGAGCTGTTCGCGACGGATAAAGCGCCCGCTCGCCTGACGCGCCTGCGTGAAAAACTGCATTACCTTGCGCAGTGCGGCGTGGACTATGTGCTGTGCGTGAAATTCGATCGCCGCTTTGCCGCTTTGACGGCGCAAACGTTTATCAGCGAACTGCTGGTAGAGCGACTTGGCGTGCAATTTCTTGCCGTCGGCGATGATTTCCGCTTTGGTGCTAGCCGCGCGGGCGATTTCTTGTTATTACAGAAGGCGGGGGCGGAGTATGGTTTTGCGGTTTCCAGCACCCAAACCTTTTGTGAAGGCGGCGTGCGTATCAGTAGTACCGCAGTGAGACAGGCGCTGGCGGAGGATAACCTGGCGCTTGCCGAAAGCCTGCTGGGACATCCCTTTACTATTTCCGGGCGTGTCGTTCATGGCGACGAGCTGGGACGTACCATTGGCTTCCCGACGGCGAACTTACCGCTGCGCCGTCAGGTCTCCCCGGTCAAAGGGGTCTATGCGGTGGAAGTCACCGGGCTTGGCGATAAGCCGTTACCCGGCGTAGCGAACATTGGCACTCGTCCAACGGTGGCTGGCGTGCGTCAACAACTGGAAGTGCATCTGCTGGATGTTGTAATGGACCTCTACGGTCGCCATATAGATGTAATACTGCGTAAAAAGATACGTAATGAGCAGCGATTTGCGTCGCTTGATGAGCTAAAAGCGCAAATCGCACGCGATGAGTTAACGGCCCGCAAGTTTTTTGGGCTAGCCGGGCAGGTGTAACCCTGACGGTGTTTATCAAACCGAAATACGGAACCGAGAATCTGATGAGTGACTATAAATCGACCCTGAATTTGCCGGAAACAGGGTTCCCGATGCGCGGCGACCTCGCCAAGCGTGAACCGGGAATGCTGGCGCGTTGGACCGATGATGATCTGTACGGCATCATTCGTGCGGCCAAAAAAGGCAAAAAAACCTTCATTCTGCATGATGGCCCTCCATATGCGAATGGCAGCATTCATATTGGTCACTCAGTTAACAAGATTCTGAAAGACATTATCGTGAAGTCCAAAGGGCTGTCTGGATTTGACTCGCCTTACGTGCCGGGCTGGGACTGTCACGGTCTGCCTATCGAGCTGAAAGTCGAGCAGGAGTTCGGTAAGCCGGGCGAGAAATTCACCGCCGCTGAATTCCGCGCCAAGTGCCGCGAATATGCCGCTACGCAGGTTGACGGCCAGCGTAAAGACTTCATTCGTCTGGGCGTGTTGGGCGACTGGTCGCATCCGTACCTGACCATGGACTTCAAAACCGAAGCCAACATCATCCGCGCGCTGGGCAGAATTATCAAAAACGGTCATCTGCACAAAGGCGCTAAGCCGGTGCACTGGTGCGTTGACTGTCGTTCCGCGCTGGCGGAAGCGGAAGTTGAATATTACGACAAAACGTCGCCGTCTATCGACGTGGCGTTCCGTGCCGTCGATCAGGATGCGGTGAAAGCGAAGTTTGGTTTGCCGGGCGTGAGCGGCCCTGTGTCGCTGGTTATCTGGACCACCACGCCGTGGACGCTGCCGGCTAACCGCGCCATCTCCCTGGCGCCGGACTTTGATTATGCGCTGGTGCAGATCGACGGTCAGGCGGTGATCCTGGCGAAAGATCTGGTTGAAAGCGTCATGCAGCGTATTGGCGCGGCTGAATACACCATTCTCGGCACCGTTAAAGGCGCGGAGCTGGAACTGCTGCGCTTTACCCATCCGTTTATGGGCTTTGACGTGCCGGCGATCCTCGGTGATCACGTCACCCTGGATGCTGGTACCGGTGCCGTTCACACCGCACCTGGCCATGGCCCGGACGACTATGTGATTGGTCAGAAATACGGTCTGGAAACGGCTAACCCGGTTGGCCCGGACGGCGCTTACCTGCCAGGCACATATCCAACGCTTGACGGTGTTAACGTCTTCAAGGCGAACGATATCGTTATTGAACTGCTGAAAGAAAAAGGCGCGCTACTGCATGTCGAAAAAATGCAGCACAGCTATCCGTGCTGTTGGCGTCACAAAACGCCGATCATTTTCCGCGCGACCCCGCAGTGGTTCGTCAGCATGGATAAAGAAGGGCTTCGTCAACAGTCGCTGAAAGAGATCAAAGGCGTTCAGTGGATCCCGGACTGGGGTCAGGCGCGTATTGAATCAATGGTCGCTAACCGTCCTGACTGGTGTATCTCACGTCAGCGTACCTGGGGCGTACCGATGTCGCTGTTCGTGCATAAAGAAACGCAGGAGCTGCTGCCGATTGAGCGTACTCTGGCGGCGATGGAAGAGGTGGCGAAACGCGTTGAAGTTGACGGTATCCAGGCGTGGTGGGATCTCGACCCGAAAGAGATCCTCGGCGAAGATGCCGATCAATACGAGAAAGTTCCGGATACGTTGGACGTTTGGTTTGATTCCGGTTCCACCAGTTACTCCGTGGTTGATGCACGTCCGGAATTCGCCGGCCATGCTGCCGATATGTATCTGGAAGGGTCTGACCAGCATCGCGGCTGGTTTATGTCCTCCCTGATGATTAGCGTGGCGATGAAAGGCAAAGCGCCATACCGCCAGGTACTGACTCACGGCTTCACCGTCGATGGTCAGGGGCGCAAGATGTCCAAGTCCATCGGTAACACCGTGTCGCCGCAGGATGTGATGAATAAACTGGGCGCGGATATCCTGCGTCTGTGGGTAGCGTCTACTGACTATACCGGCGAAATGGCGGTCTCTGACGAAATCCTGAAACGTGCTGCCGACAGCTATCGCCGTATCCGTAATACCGCGCGCTTCCTGCTGGCGAACCTTAATGGCTTCAATCCGGCCACCGATATGGTCAAACCGGAAGAGATGGTGGTGCTGGACAGGTGGGCGGTGGGCTGCGCGAAAACGGCGCAGCAAGAGATTCTGAAGGCATACGAAGCTTACGACTTCCATGAAGTGGTACAGCGCCTGATGCGCTTCTGCTCCGTTGAAATGGGGTCGTTCTACCTCGACATCATCAAAGACCGCCAGTACACCGCGAAGGCCGATAGCGTCGCGCGTCGTAGCTGCCAGACTGCGCTGTATCATATCGCAGAGGCGCTGGTTCGCTGGATGGCGCCGATCATGTCCTTCACGGCTGATGAAATCTGGGGCTACCTGCCGGGCGAGCGTGAAAAATATGTCTTCACCGGCGAATGGTACGACGGGTTGTTTGGCCTGGAAGAGAATGAAGAATTTAATGACGCATTCTGGGACGATGTCCGCTATATCAAGGACCAGGTCAACAAAGAGCTGGAAAATCAGAAAGCCAATGGCATCAAATCGAACCTGGAAGCAAAAGTGACGCTGAAATATGCTGACGATGCTAACGGTACGATCAAGAAGCTGAAACTGTTGGGCGAAGAGGTCAGATTTATCTTCATTACTTCCCAGTTCGTGATTTCTGAGCAAGCGGGGGGTATTGATGATGAAAATATTCAGTACAATGCTGGTAATACGACAGTTCAGGCAGTGGTAACGCGTGCCGAGGGTGATAAGTGTCCGCGCTGCTGGCACTACACTACTGATGTCGGCAAGGTGGCGGAACATGCAGATATCTGCGGACGCTGTGTCAGCAACATCGCCGGTAATGGCGAACAACGTAAATTTGCCTGATGAGTAAACCACTCTGTTCAACAGGACTACGCTGGCTATGGCTGGTAGTAGTCGTGCTGATTATCGATTTGGGCAGCAAATACCTGATCCTCCAGAATTTCGCTCTGGGGGATACGGTAGGGCTGTTCCCGTCGCTTAATCTGCATTATGCGCGTAACTACGGCGCGGCTTTTAGCTTCCTGGCGGATAGCGGCGGCTGGCAGCGCTGGTTCTTTGCCGGGATTGCGATAGGGATCTGCGTAATTCTTTTGGTGATGATGTATCGCTCGAAAGCGACGCAGAAGCTGAATAACATCGCTTATGCGCTCATTATTGGCGGCGCGCTGGGTAATTTGTTCGATCGTCTGTGGCACGGCTTCGTTGTCGATATGATCGATTTTTACGTCGGCGACTGGCATTTCGCGACGTTCAACCTTGCCGATAGCGCGATCTGTATCGGCGCGGCGCTGATTGTACTGGAAGGCTTTTTGCCGAAGCCGACAGCGAAAGAACAGGCATAAGCGTAAATACCGGGTGGCGCTTATCCGGTTTTGTAGGCCTGATAAGCGCAGCGCCATCAGGCAAACGTGGTGCCGGATGGCGGTGAAAACGCCTTATCCGGCCTACGGTTTTATCGTTCTTTGTGCCTCCGGGCAAAACACGTGAGCAATTTGCATGTCTAAATCCGTACAGAGCAACAGCGCGATCCTCGTTCACTTCACCCTGAAACTGGATGATGGCTCAACGGCGGAATCTACCCGCAATAACGGCAAGCCAGCCCTGTTTCGTCTTGGCGATACCTCGCTTTCCGAAGGTCTGGAGCAGCAGCTTCTGGGGTTGAAAGAAGGGGAAAAGAAAGCGTTTTCTCTGGAGCCTGACGCCGCGTTTGGCGTCCCCAGTCCGGACTTGATCCAGTATTTCTCGCGCCGTGAGTTTATGGCGGCGGGCGAACCGGAAGTCGGGGCGATTATGCTTTTTACCGCAATGGATGGCAGCGAAATGCCTGGCGTGATTCGCGAAATTAACGGCGACTCGATTACCGTTGATTTTAACCATCCGCTGGCCGGGCATACCGTTCACTTTGATATTGAAGTGCTGGAAATCGATCCGGCGCTGGAGGCATAAACATGCAGATCCTGTTGGCCAACCCACGCGGTTTTTGCGCCGGGGTAGACCGCGCTATCAGCATTGTTGAAAATGCGCTCGCCATTTACGGCGCGCCAATTTACGTTCGGCACGAAGTCGTGCATAACCGCTATGTAGTGGACAGCCTGCGCAAGCGCGGGGCGATCTTTATAGAGCAAATTAGCGAAGTGCCGGATGGCGCCATTCTGATTTTCTCCGCTCACGGGGTTTCCCAGGCGGTGCGTAACGAGGCGAAAAGCCGCGATCTTACCGTTTTTGACGCCACCTGCCCGCTGGTGACGAAAGTCCATATGGAAGTGGCGCGCGCCAGCCGTCGCGGTGAAGAATCTATTCTCATCGGCCACGCCGGGCACCCGGAAGTGGAAGGCACCATGGGTCAGTACAGCAACCCGGAAGGGGGGATGTACCTGGTTGAGTCGCCAGAGGACGTCTGGACGCTGAATGTCAAAAATGAAGGCAAGCTCTCCTTCATGACGCAAACCACGCTTTCCGTGGACGATACGTCCGATGTGATTGATGCGCTGCGTAAACGCTTTCCGAAAATCGTCGGCCCGCGCAAAGACGATATTTGCTATGCCACTACTAATCGTCAGGAAGCGGTGCGGGCGTTGGCGGAGCAGGCTGACGTGGTGCTGGTGGTCGGCTCGAAAAACTCTTCTAACTCTAACCGGCTGGCGGAACTGGCCCAACGGATGGGAAGAACCGCGTTTCTTATCGACGATGCGGCGGATATCCAGGAGGCGTGGGTGAAAGAAGCCGCCTGCGTCGGCGTCACCGCAGGCGCTTCCGCGCCGGATATTCTGGTGCAGAATGTTATTGCGCGTCTGCGCGAGTTTGGCGGCGGCGAAGCCGTCACGCTTGAGGGGCGCGAAGAAAATATTGTTTTCGAAGTGCCGAAAGAGCTGCGTGTGGATGTTCGTGAAGTCGAATAAGATTTCACAATTCAGAAATCTGCCCGATGACGCTACGTTGACCAGATCTTAAGGATTTCTTTTGATATTCAATGTGCGACAGGAAAAATAAGGCGTAGTCGTCATCCGTTGCTAATGCCCCACCTTTTTGCTATTCATCTGAAAAACCAGCACAATCGTTGCTGGTTTTTGGGTTGTAATGCCTACAGGGATAAGGGAAATGGGCAAAATAAAATATGGATTGCCAACGTTACTCGCCATCGGCTTTTGGATGGACGCGGCAAGCGCTACGGTGCTGGAGCTACCTGCCTGGGAGCGAAACTATACCGGGACTATCGCGGGGAAACCGGTAAACGTTAATATCACGCGATTTGGTAACTCTCTTAATGGGTATTACTGCTATGAACCTTGCAATCAGCACAAGGCAGTGATTGTTCTACGCGGCTCACTCCAGGATAAAGAGGTGCATCTTGAAGAACGCGTAAAGGCGCTTTCGGGTTACTGGAATGCGGAAATCTCCAGCAGTGAGATTAAAGGCGAATGGACGTCCGCAGATAAAAAACGACATTTTCCTGTTGCCCTTATCTATTACAAACCTAAAAACTCCCCTGATATTGTGCTGGTCACGAACACGAATGATGCAGGGGGTTACGACCCTTCCAAAGAGATTGATTGCGGCAATACGCCGGCCATTTCGGCGATAAAATTATACCGTGATGGTAAACTCATACAGACCTTAGATACCGCCTCGGTGGGCACTTGTAGCCCGTTTATGCCTCAATGGGGGGATGTCAATTTTGATGGCTACCCGGATCTATCGATTGTAACAGAGTTACTTGCTGGGCCGGATGCTCCAGTTCAAACATGGCTCTATGACCCCGCCAAACAGCGTTATGTTGATGCGCCAGCGTCTTATCAGGAAATCACTTCACCAGAGATCGATGCTGAACATAAACAGATTGTCAGCTATTGGCGCGGCGGTTGCTGCAGCCATGGCGTCAATGTGTATCGCTGGAAAGGAAAAACGATTGAACTGATCGATCGCGGTGAAAGCTACTTTCAGCCTGTGATCAGTAAAGGCAAAATGTATAACTGCTACATGACACCTTCCTACGCTGATGGGCGTATTATTTATCCGCTAGTACGTAAAAATGGTCATTTGACGCCGCCTCTTAGCCTTGATGGGACGTGTCAATCTTTTTGGCTAACCGGTAATGTTCGTACCGTGATTCAGGCAGAAAAACCCGGCGCTGAGCCCGAATTTCTTGAGATTCAGTGGCAGGAAAACAAAGCATCGCCAGGGCGTTTTTGCCCATTAGTTCCGTTTGTCGAAGGTGATAAGCTAAGTCCGCGTCTGGTGACGGATGACGATGTGCCTGATGCCTGTATCAGTCGCGCTGAGTATGAAGATATAAAACAATAGGTCAGGAGAGCATTAATGACAGCATCCCTACACATTATTCTTGATACCGATCCGGGCATTGATGACGCGGCTGCGATTGCCGCTGCGCTGTTCGCCCCCCAGCTTGATCTGCAACTAATAACCACCGTTGCCGGCAACGTTTCGGTTGAAAAAACGACCCGTAATGCGTTGCAGCTTCTGCATTTCTGGAACAGCGATATCCCACTTGCCCAGGGGGCCGCGACGCCGCTGCTGCGTCCGTTACGCGATGCGGCATACGTCCACGGCGAATCCGGTATGGAAGGCTATGATTTTGTCGACCATCAGCGCCAACCGTTGGCGAAGCCTGCGTTTATCGCTATCCGGGATGTGCTGATGAACGCCCCGGAGCCCATGACATTAGTGGCGATTGGGCCATTGACCAATATTGCGTTGCTACTGATGCACTATCCGGAGTGTGCGTGTAACATTCGCCGTCTGGTGTTGATGGGCGGTTCCGCAGGGCGCGGCAATTTTACGCCTAATGCTGAATTTAACATTGCTGTCGATCCGGAGGCCGCGGCGCTGGTGTTCCGCAGCGGTCTGGAGATTGTGATGTGTGGGCTGGACGTCACGAATCAGGCAATGCTCTCGCCAGATTTTCTGAATAAACTGCCCGCGCTGAATCGCACCGGTAAGATGTTGCACAGCCTGTTCAACCATTATCGCAGCGGTAGTATGCGCACTGGCGTCCGGATGCACGATCTCTGCGCGATCGCCTGGCTGGTGCGTCCGGAGCTTTTTACCCTGCAATCCTGTTTTGTGGCCGTAGAAACGCAGGGGCAATATACCGCCGGTACCACGGTGGTGGATATTGAAGGGCGTCTGGGGCAGCCCGCCAACGCGCAGGTGGCGCTGGCGCTGGATGTGGACGGTTTTCGTCAGTGGGTGGCTGAGGTGTTTGCCTATGCGCCGTAATTACATGTTGGCGCCATAATCTCATACTTTGCCGCGATAGAGCCTCTCCGGCCTGCCCACTTTCCCGTAGCTGATCTCCGCTTCGAGAAAGTTATTTTTCACGCCTTGTTCCAGATAGCGTCGGGCAGTGGTTTTACTGCTGCCCAGAATTTGCGCCAGAGTGTCTGCTGTATGTACTGCCTGCGGGTCGGCGAATATTTGTCGTACCCGGTTGAAGGTGTTTTCATCAATTCCCCGCAGTCCGCTATTCGGTTCTGCGGTTTGTTCTTTGGCCTGGATATTAAATAAGGCATCAACGTGCGTCTGGTTTGCCTGCTCACTGGAACGTAACGAACTGCGGTAACGGGTGAACCGCTCCAGGGTATGCTGCAGGCGCTGATAATGTACCGGCTTAATCAGATAATCGAATACGCCCATGCGTAAGGCATCGCTGATGGTATCCATATGATTGTCGGCGGTAATGAAAATAATTCGCCCCGTGTAGTTGGTGCTGATGGTATGACGAATTAAATCGATCCCTTTGCCATCGGGTAAAAAATTATCCAATAGAATTAACTGTGGTTGATAGAGGCGTATTTGCTTCTTCGCACTTTCCAGTTTGTCTGCGATGCCGACGATTGAAAACTGGGGAAAAATCTTGATGGTGTCCACCAGGATTTCCGCTAGCATCGGTTCGTCTTCAACGATGAGTGTCGTAATGCTATCCATGTTATTCTTCTCTGGTAAAAGGGATATAGAGGGTAAAAATGGTGCCAAAAGGATTATTGTTATCGACGATAATGTCGCCATTGGCCTGCTTGACGTAGCTGTGCACCAACCATAATCCAATTCCGTGATCGCCGTTGTTGTGGGTGGTCACTCCACGCTCGAAAATATGCTGGCGGATATTTTCGTCAATACCACATCCCTGATCGGCAACTTCAATAATGACTTCATTACCTTCGCTATTGATCAGGCACTCAATCTGTCGCGAGCCTTCGCGATTGAGCAGGGTGGCGTTATAGGCGTTGTCCAATAAATTGCCAACAATCGAAATCCATTCATTATGCGAGAGCGATGACGGCAGGTGTTCAACAAAGCTTGAAGGATCGAAAATCAGCTCCAGCCCCAGCTCTTTTGCCCGATAATATTTACCGATTAATAGCCCCGCAAGGTGGTGGTCGCGGAAATTATGGGAAATAAAATCGAGTACTTTCTGGTGGCTTTCCGACTGCTGCTGAATCAGCGCCAGCGCATTATCGTAGCGCTTCAGGAACAGCAGTCCGGCAATGGTGGAAATAAGGTTGCGATGCTCATGCTGCACGGCGCGCAGGTTATCGGCGTATTGCCGCACCTGACTTAACTGCAGGCTGAGTGTATTGATATCGTCTTTGTTGCGAAAGCTAATAACCCAGCCCTGAGGCTGGTTGTCAATAATGACCGCCATGCGACTGGCGATGACTTTCATTTGGTTAAAGGTGACGATCTCATCTTTTTTGTTTTTTTGCGGCGCATCGTAAAAGAAGGCCTCCGGCAACACGACATGGTGGATTGCATAGCCAATGAGTTCAGACTCCGGTTGGCTCAGATTCAGTAAGCGGCGAGCCGTTTGGTTAATAGCGGTAATACGGTGATGGGAGTCAATGGCGATCAACCCTTCAAATACCGACTCAAACAACACGCTTTGCTGAATTAATAGTTGTGAAAGCTGCTGCGGCTCCATGTTAAGCATCTGCTTTTTAATATGCAGCGAGAAGCGGCGGGCGCAGTACAACAGCACCAGCAGCAGTAACGCCATCGGGAACAGCAACGAGCTGATTTGTAAGTTAAGCCAGCTCTCCAACTGTTCCAGAGTATAGCCGACGGAAACAATACCGATGACTTTACCGGTACTGTCCTGAATCGGGGATTTACCACGTAAGGAAGAGCCTAATGAACCTTTGCGCACCGATACGTAGCTTTTAGCGTTATACAGCGCGTCGTCGCTATCGCCGCCCTCCATATATTTGCCGATCTCATCCGGGTTGACGTGATACAGTCGCTGACCTTTTTCGTTGCCAACGGTAATGTAAGTCGCGTCCGAAAACGAGCGCATTGGGTCAATCAGCGCTTTGATGCGTGACAAATCATGCGCCTCTACGGCTTCAACTAATTCTGGCATAGCGGATATTTGCATTGCCTGAATAAGCGCACGTTGGCCCACCTGATAATGCAGGCGTTCTTTCGTGATATCGGTCAGATACCAGGTGATTGCCAGCATCACGATGGTGGATGTAAACAGGATCAGTAGAAATATCCGGTTTTGAAACGAGTGTCTGGCAAACCAGCGTGTAATTTCCCGTATAAACATATTGGTATTTAAATATTTAATTACGGTATTTTCTTGCATTCGGCATCACCGGAACCTGAACCAGTTCATACTTACTTTTCTTTCAGAAAAAATTTGGATGAAAATGGGATACGACATGCGTATCCCATCCACTATTACATCGCCAGCACGTATTTCAGCATCACGCCCGCGGCAATGGCCGAGCCAATCACCCCGGCCACGTTCGGCCCCATCGCGTGCATCAGCAGGAAGTTCTGCGCGTCTGATTCCAGGCCCACCTTGTTCGATACGCGGGCCGCCATCGGCACCGCCGACACCCCCGCCGAACCGATAAGCGGGTTGATTTTGTTCTTACTGCACAGGTTCAGCAGCTTCGCCATCAGCACCCCGGCCGCCGTCCCGATACCGAACGCAATCACCCCCAGCAGCAGAATGCCCAGCGTCTGCGGCTGCAGGAACTTGTCCGCCACCAGCTTCGCGCCCACCGACAGTCCGAGGAAGATGGTGACGATATTAATCAGCCCGTTCTGTACCGTGTCGCTCAGACGCTCCACCACGCCGCTTTCACGCATCAGGTTGCCAAAGCAGAACATCCCCAGCAGCGGTGCGGCGTCCGGCAACAGCAGGGCCACCAGCATGAGCAACACCACCGGGAAGAGGATTTTTTCCCGCTTGCTGACGGTGCGCAGCTGCACCATGCGGATTTTCCGCTCCGTCTCGCTGGTCAGCGCCTTCATAATCGGCGGCTGGATTAACGGCACCAGCGCCATATACGAGTACGCCGCCACCGCGATGGCCCCCAGCAGCTCCGGCGCCAGCTTGCCCGACAGATAAATCGCCGTCGGGCCGTCCGCGCCGCCGATAATGCCGATGGCCGCCGCCTGCGGCAGGGTGAAGGAAATCAGGCCGAAGTAGTTCAGCGTCAGCGCCCCCAGCACGGTGGCGAAGATGCCGAACTGCGCCGCCGCCCCCAGCAGCAGGGTGCGCGGGTTGGCCAGCAGCGGGCCGAAGTCGGTCATCGCCCCCACGCCCATGAAGATGACCAGCGGCGCGACGCCGGAGCCAATCGCCACTTTGTAAAACAGCGCCAGCACCCCCGGCGTGTAGCCCATGTCCACCGCCAGGTTCTCCATCTGGCTCTGCACCGACGGCAGCGCCAGCGCTAATGCCTCTTTAATGGCGTGCACGTCCGGCGCGCAGTTAAGCTTCGCGGCAATCACCGCCAGCTGCCCGGCGTCGTGATGCGCCAGCAGGCTTTCCAGCGCGGTCAGCGCCATGCCCGCTTCCGGGATGTTGGAGAGCAGCCCGCCGAAGCCAATCGGCAGCAGCAGTAACGGTTCGAACTTCTTCGCAATCGCCAGCCACAGCAGCAGCAGGCTCACCAGCAGCATGATGGCCTGGCCGATGCCAAGGTGCATCAGCCCCATGCCCTGAAGCAGGGCGTTCAGACTTTCCATTTCCGCTCCTCGTCCTTACGCCAGCGTCATCAGGGTGTCACCGACGGAGACCGCGTCGCCGGACTTCACCGCGATACCGCGGACGGTGCCGGCCTGCGCGGCGCGGATTTCGGTTTCCATCTTCATGGCTTCCAGAATCAGCAGCACATCGCCTTCGGCCACCGTCTGGCCTTCAGCGGCAATCACCTTCCAGATGTTGCCCGCCAGCGGCGCGGTGACCGGTGTGCCGGCGCCTGCCGGGGCGGCAGCGGCCGGCGCGGAGGCAGGAACGGCTGCCGTCAGCTGGCTGATATCGCCGCCGTCGCTGACCTTCACCACAAAGGCTTTGCCTTCCACTTCCACGGTGTAGATACCGGAGGCGGCAGGCTTCTCTGATTTTGCCACCGGCTGCGCGGCTTCCGCCTGCGGCACCGGCTCAAACGCCGCCGGGTTATGGCGGTTCTCAAGGAATTTGAGGCCAATCTGCGGGAACAGCGCCACGGTGAGCACGTCGTCGATAGCGTTTCCCGCAAGCTGAATACCCTTCTCCTGCGCCTGACGCCTGACGTCCGCTTCCAGTTCAGCCAGTTCCGGTTTGAGTAAATCCGCCGGACGGCAGGTCACCGGAGCGCCCCCTTCCAGCACCCGCGCCTGTAACGCGGCGTTCACCGGCACCGGCGTGTGGCCGTACTCGCCTTTCAGAATGCCCGCCGTTTCTTTGGCGATGGTTTTGTAGCGTTCGCCGGTCAGGACGTTGAGCACCGCCTGGGTGCCGACAATCTGCGAGGTGGGGGTCACCAGCGGGATAAAGCCGAGGTCCTCGCGCACGCGGGGGATTTCCGCCAGCACCTGGTCGAGTTTGTCCGCCGCGTTCTGCTGCTTCAGCTGGCCTTCCAGGTTAGTGAGCATTCCGCCCGGCACCTGGGCCACCAGAATGCGGCTGTCGTAGCCCTTCAGCTGGCCTTCAAAGGCATGGTATTTTTTGCGCACCTCGCGGAAGTAGGCGGCGATGTTTTCCAGCTTCAGGATATCCAGCCCGGTGTCGTGCTCAGTACCTGCCAACGTCGCCACCAGCGCCTCGGTGGCCGGGTGGCCGTAGGTGGCGCTCATGGAGGAAATCGCCGTGTCCACGCCGTCAACGCCCGCCTCGATAGCCTTCAGCAGGGCCATCTCCGCCATCCCGGTGGTGGCGTGGCAGTGCAGGTGCAGGCGCACGTCATAGCGTTTTTTGATTTCGCTGACCAGCTCATACGCCGCCACTGGCGTCAGGATACCGGACATATCCTTGATGGCAATCGAGTCGACGCCGGTTTCCAGCAGCTGTTCGGTCAGGTCCAGCCAGGTCTGCAGGGTGTGGGCCGGGCTGGTGGTGTAGGAGAGGGTGCCCTGGGCGTGCGCCCCGTGGCTGCGTACCGCCTGCAGGGCGGCCTTCATATTGCGCGGGTCGTTCATGGCGTCGAAGACGCGGAAGACGTCCATGCCGTTTTTGACGGCGCGTTCGACGAAGCGTTCCACCACGTCATCGGCGTAGTGGCGATAGCCGAGCAGGTTCTGGCCGCGCAGCAGCATCTGCAGGGGAGTCTTCGGCATGGCCTTTTTAAGCTCGCGCAGGCGCAGCCACGGGTCTTCGCCGAGAAAGCGGATACAGGCGTCAAAGGTGGCGCCGCCCCAGCACTCCAGCGAGCCGTAGCCCACGTCATCGAGCTGAGCGGCAATCGGCAGCATATCGTCAAGACGCAGGCGGGTGGCGAAAAGGGACTGGTGGGCGTCGCGCAGGACGACGTCGGTAATGGAAATGGTCATGGATCCCTCCGGGAATTAAGCGTTAAGGCGGTGATGGTGAATGGCGGCGGCAATCACCGGCTTTAAGCGGGTGAAGTCGTCCACGACGGGAACGGCACGCGGTGCGGGCGCGGCGACGGGTTCCGGGAAGAAGCGAGTAATCACGGCAGACATGCCGCGAATGGCAAAGATGAGCAGGAACAGAAAGCTCAGTACGAACCCCATCCCTAAAAACATCAGGGTGAAACCTTCACCCAGTAGTACAGCTTCATTCATGAATCATTTTCCATAATGAGAGGCACGACGGTGGCCTTGACGACAGCCTTCCTGGTGAATCCGGCTAAGGAGTAGAGTGGATTTCCCTTGGCCACCTCTGGCTTTGGCCTCTACTTTTCTCCAGGTCGTTTGCTGCCAAGACACCGCCGTGCGTTTTTTTACACCATCATGCTGAACACGATGCTAGCGATAACCAGCACAATACCGCCGCCCAGACGAGAGGAAATTTGTGCATATGAAATGAGGTTCATACGGTTACAGGCGGAGAGCACTTCCAGATCGCCGGAGCCGCCGCGGTTGGCCATACAAAGACCCGCAGTAATGGATGATTCAATCGGGTAGAAGCCAATCAACCAGCCCCCGATAGCCGCGCCGACGACTGCGCCGACCACAATGATTGCGGCGATAACGACGTTGGCGAACGTCAGGGCATCGATGATCTCTTGCAGATCGGTGTAGCAAACACCCACACCGACCATCAGCACCCACAGTAGCTGTTTGGAGAAGAAGTCAGAAAGACGTTTCGCCCCGGCTTTAATCTCCGGTGAGCAAAGACCTGATGCGTTCAGCGCAGCAACAATCAGGACCATCCAGGCGAAGTAGTGAATAGAGACGCCGCCGATGCTTGGCAGAATTTTCTTGGCAACAACATAGGCCAGCAGGAAGCAGGTGGTGGATAACACCATGCCAACCGCCGTTTCACGATGGGTAATCTGACCGGCCTTTTCATCATCTTCGGTTTTGAAGGAAGCCTTACGAACCAACTCACCTTCACCGCTAAGCCAGGTGTATTTTTTGCCTATCATATCGAGGAGGGCGGCGAAAATAATGGCGAAGATATTCGCAATGGTCAGAATAGCAATAGCCGTTGAGTAATACTCTTCGCGAGAACGTCCGGTAACCGAGTGATAAATTTCAGACAGAGGCACGGCGCCCGCGCCGTTACCACCGCCCATAATCGGCAGAACGTACAGCATCATGATACGGTCGACCGGGATACCGAAGCACAGACCAATGACGATACCGAAAAGGGACGCGCCGACAATCCCGGCGAGGATGGTTGGGATATAGCCCAGCAGTGATTTTAATAGCAGCTTACGGTTTACCGACAGGATCGCGCCTGTGATCAACACTGCGATAAACAGGTTAAGGAAGTTGCTTTTATCCATTACGTTGCTGATCGCATCAATTTCTTTCTGCGTAAATATGCCAGCATAGACAAAATAAGCTGCAACCAGAAATATCATAACCGGTGCGCCGCCAATATATTTATTGAAGATCGGTAAACGTTTGCCGATTTCACCAAAAATGGCCCCCATCACAAACATAAGGGCAAAACCACCGACTAAGTCAGTCGGTATAGCATTATAAAAATGAGAAAGTAATAAAGTAATTAATGCAAAAGCATAAAGCGGTAGCGGCATACCAAAGATTTTGAATCTGAGTAAATCGCTAGCCCCCTTTTTCTCCGTCGCCGAAGCCTGGGTCATGTTGGTCATAAACATTTTCCTGAGTATTGATGGATAACAAGACCCGCGCATACTAATAAATTCAATGAACCGTGAGATGTGACTATCTTCACTGAATGGTTGTGTTTTTAATTAATTTAATTATTTTTATTAACTCTGGTTAATTAAGGAAATAAAAACCATAAAGCTTATAAAAGCAAGGGGGAAAGTGTGATGTCTATTCCAGACGAGTAATACAAACGCTGGCGAAATATGCGACGTTATTTGCTGACGGATGCAGAATAGAGTGAATCTAATATTTAAACGCATTTATTTGCAAAAGGATGTATTGCGTCGCGAGTCGGTCGCCATGTTTCTGGAGGGCGTGGGACTCGCCCTGGAAGACGATTGTGAAATCGCGGTATGCGCATATTGGCAGGGTGAGATAGTCGGGTGCGGTTCTCTGGCCGGGAACGTACTGAAATGCATCGCCGTTTCCCCGGTTTTACAAGGGGAAGGGCTCAGCCTCAAACTGCTGACTGAACTGCTTACATTGGCCTACGAGTTAAACCGCAGCGAGCTTTTCCTGTTCACCAAGCCGCAAAATCGGCTGCTGTTTTCTGGCGCGGGGTTTTGGCCCATTGCGCAGGCAGGTGAGCTGGCGGTGTTAATGGAGAACAGCAGTGAACGGTTAGCGCGCTTTTGTCGCCAACTGGCGCTTTATCGTCAACCGGGAAAAACGATCGGCGCCATCGTCATGAACGCCAATCCGTTTACCTTGGGCCACCGTTATCTGGTGGAACAAGCAGCGGCAGCCTGTGACTGGCTGCATCTATTTGTGGTCAAAGAAGATGCTTCATTTTTTTCCTATACCGACCGTTGGGCGCTGATCGAACAAGGAATCGCGGGTATTGACAACGTCACGTTGCATTCCGGCTCCGCTTATATGATCTCGCGTGCGACGTTTCCCGGCTATTTCCTCAAAGAAAAAGGGGTTGTGGACGACTGCCATTGCCAGATCGATCTGCAACTCTTCCGTGAACATTTGGCTCCAGCGCTGGGGATTACCCATCGTTTTGTCGGCAGTGAACCGTTCTGTCCGCTGACCTGTGCCTATAACCAGCGAATGCACGACATTTTGCACGATCCGAAGCGTAGCGGCCCGGTTATTGAGGTCGTCGAGCTGGCTCGGGTGGAGAAAAACGGCGCGGCTATTTCCGCCTCTCGCGTCAGAAAACTGTATAGCGAACGTAATTGGCCGGCGATAAGCGCGCTGGTGCCTGCTGGCACCCTGGCATATCTGCAGCGGCATGCCGCCAGACACACTGAAACCATATGACGTAACACCGTTAACAAGGAACATAACTAATGAAAATCATTAAAGATGCCCTGGCAGGCACGCTGGAATCCAGCGATGTGATGATCAGGATTGGTCCATCCAGCGAGCCAGGAATTCGGCTGGAGCTAGAGAGTCTGGTGAAGCAGCAGTTTGGCGCGGCGATTGAGCAGGTGGTTCGGGAAACACTGGCGAAACTCGGCGTTGAACGCGCGCTGGTTAGCGTCGATGACAAAGGCGCGCTGGAGTGCATTTTACGCGCCCGAGTGCAGGCGGCGGCGCTGCGCGCTGCAGAACAAACGGAAATTCAATGGAGTGCGTTATGAGACCACGTCGCAGTATGTTGTTTATCCCCGGCGCAAATGCGGCCATGTTGAGCACCTCGTTTGTCTACGGTGCGGATGCGGTGATGTTCGACTTAGAAGACGCCGTAGCATTACGTGAGAAAGATACCGCCCGTCTTTTAGTCCATCACGCGCTTCAACATCCGTTCTATCAGGATGTTGAAAAAGTGGTGCGCATTAATCCACTGAACACGCCATTCGGTCTGGCCGATCTTGAGGCCGTCGTGCGTGGTGGCGCGGATATCGTGCGTCTGCCGAAAACCGACAGCAAAAACGATGTGCTGGAGCTGGAAGCGCAGGTTGAACGGATCGAGCGTGAATGTGGACGTGAAGTCGGCAGTACCAGGCTAATGGCGGCGATCGAATCAGCGAAAGGCGTGGTCAATGCCGTCGACATCGCCACCTCCAGCCCGCGCATGGTGGCAATTGCGCTGGCGGCATTTGATTACGTGATGGATATGGGCACCTGCCGGGGCGATGGCACCGAGCTGTTCTACGCCCGCTGCGCAGTGCTGCATGCGGCGCGCGTTGCGGGTATTGCCGCCTATGATGTCGTTTGGTCGGATATCAATAATGAAGAAGGCTTCCTGAAGGAAGTGCAGTTGGCGAAAGGGCTTGGTTTTAACGGTAAGTCCTTAGTGAACCCACGTCAGATTGAGCTGTTACATCAGGCTTATTCTCCGACACGTAAAGAAGTTGAGCATGCGTATGAGGTGATTGCCGCCGCTGAAGAGGCTGAGTCTCGCGGTCTGGGCGTCGTTTCACTCAACGGCAAAATGATTGACGGCCCGATTATCGACCACGCGCGCAAAGTGGTGGCGCTGTCGGCTTCCGGTATTCGTGATTAAGGAAGGAACCATGAAAGAGACTGTAACCATGCTCAACCAGCAATATGTCGTACCGGAAGGATTACAGCCCTACCAGGGGGTAACAGCGAACAGCCCGTGGCTTGCCAGTGAAACGGAAAAGCGTCGGCGTAAAATTTGTGACTCGCTTGAAGAGGCTATCCGTCGTTCCGGGCTTAAAAATGGCATGACGATATCCTTCCACCATGCGTTTCGTGGTGGCGACAAAGTCGTCAATATGGTGATGGCGAAGCTGGCGGAAATGGGATTCCGCGATCTGACGCTTGCCTCCAGCTCATTAATCGATGCCCACTGGCCGCTTATCGAACACATTAAAAATGGCGTGGTACGGCAGATTTACACCTCCGGGCTGCGCGGCAAGTTAGGGGAAGAGATCTCCGCTGGCCTGATGGAAAACCCGGTACAGATCCACTCTCACGGCGGCCGCGTAAAACTGATTCAGAGCGGTGAGCTGAATATTGATGTCGCTTTCCTTGGCGTGCCGTGCTGCGACGAATTTGGTAATGCTAACGGCTTTAGCGGCAAGTCACGCTGCGGCTCTTTGGGGTATGCGCAGGTTGATGCGCAGTACGCTAAATGTGTGGTGCTCCTGACTGAAGAGTGGGTCGAATTTCCCAATTATCCGGCCAGTATCGCGCAGGATCAGGTTGATTTAATCGTGCAGGTGGATGAGGTAGGGGATCCGGAAAAAATCACCGCGGGCGCGATTCGTCTGTCCAGCAACCCGCGTGAACTGTTGATCGCCCGGCAGGCGGCCAATGTGATCGAACACTCAGGTTATTTTTGTGATGGTTTCTCGCTGCAAACCGGCACCGGTGGCGCATCTCTGGCGGTCACCCGTTTCCTGGAAGACAAAATGCGTCGCCACAACATTACGGCGAGTTTTGGCCTGGGCGGGATCACCGGCACCATGGTGGATCTGCATGAGAAAGGGTTGATCAAAGCGCTACTGGATACGCAATCATTCGATGGCGATGCGGCCCGTTCGCTGGCGCAGAATCCACATCATATTGAAATTTCGACCAATCAATACGCTAACCCCGCTTCTAAAGGCGCGGCATGCGAACGCCTGAACGTGGTGATGCTGAGCGCGCTGGAAATTGACGTGAATTTCAACGTTAACGTGATGACCGGTTCAAACGGCGTACTGCGTGGCGCATCGGGCGGCCATAGCGATACGGCAGCAGGTGCGGATCTGACTATTATCACTGCGCCGCTGGTGCGCGGGCGTATTCCTTGCGTGGTAGAAAAGGTGCTGACTACCGTCACGCCAGGGGCAAGCGTTGATGTGCTGGTTACCGACCATGGTATTGCGGTAAACCCCGCGCGTCAGGATCTGCTTGATAACCTGCGTGCTGCGGGCGTGGCGCTGACGACCATCGAACAACTGCAACAGCGCGCTGAGCAACTGACCGGTAAACCGCAGCCGATTGAGTTTACCGATCGGGTGGTGGCTGTGGTGCGTTATCGCGACGGTTCAGTGATTGACGTGATTCGCCAGGTTAAAGGCTGATGAAGGGCACAGACCTGCTGTACCAGGGCCAGGCAGTTACGCTGGAGGAGATGCTACAAGCGCGCGATAAACGTGCCGCCAGGCAGCGTCAGGCGTTGAACTGCTATCGGCTACCGTTGATTTCCCTCACGCTGGTTGCACCGGGCGCCGTTAAAAACTCAGCGGTCTGGCGGCGTGTCGCCGATTACGCAATTGCCGAAATACTGGCGCTTTGCGAACAGAAGGAGTGGGTCAGCGTCTGGGAAATGCAGGTAAATGAACGCAGCGGCCCGGAATGGATGGCAGCGGTCTGTGCGCCGGCAATGGCGTTGAAACAGCACATGTCGACACTAGAGATGAGCCATCCGTTAGGGCGGCTTTGGGACATCGACATTATTGATAGCGACGGTAAGTCGCTATCACGCCGTGAACTCGGGCATCCTGCCCGGCCATGTTTGATATGCCAGCAGGATGCTCATCTCTGTGCCCGGGGCAAGCATCACACCCTTGACCTTTTGTTGGATGAAATTGCACGAAGGATTGAATGCTATGAACGTGAGCGTTGTGACTGAACGGCGTACGCCAGCGTACTCATCGCTGGCGGCTGGCGAACTTAATGGGTTGGTTGCAAGAGCGCTGCTGACGGAAGCCAGGCTGACACCAAAACCCGGTCTGGTCGATATTCGTAATTCGGGAGCGCATAGGGATATGGATCTGGCGGCATTTGAACGTAGCACTACCGCCATTGCTCCGTGGATGGAAAAGTTTTTTATCATGGGCAACAACACGGCGGCGCTGGCGGCAGAAAATGTCCTGGTGATGCTGCGTCCGCTGGGGATGGCCTGTGAGAATGATATGCTACAGGCGACCAATGGTGTGAATACCCATCGCGGGGCGATTTTCGCTTTTGGCCTGCTGAGCGCAGCGATTGGCCGACTTCTCGCGCGGGGAGAACCGTTGGAGCAAAATCGTATCTGCGACCAGGTTGCTCGCCTGAGTCGGAATATTGTTGCCCACGAGCTCTCAGCAAAAAAAGCGGGAAAACTGACAAAGAGTGAAACCCATTTCCAGTGTTATGGCCTGTCGGGCGCGCGGGGAGAAGCGGAAAGCGGTTTTCGAACCGTCAGAACGCAGGCTTTGCCGGTGTTTAACCGGGTCGTGCAGGAGCATGACGATACCCATCTTGCCCTACTGCAAACATTGTTGCATCTGATGGCGTGGAATGATGATACCAATCTGGTGTCACGGGGAGGCCTGGAAGGGCTTTACTACGTGCAGCAGCAGGCACAAAAATTGTTGTGGCAAGGGGGCGTATTGGTTGAGGGGGGCATTGAAGCGATGCAGTCCCTCGATGATGAACTCATCCTGCGTAACTTAAGCCCTGGCGGTAGCGCGGATTTACTGGCAGTGACCTGGTTTTTAAGTCATTTTTCTGCCGGTTCCCTCTATTCTGAGTAAGTTTCTCTTCTTTCATTCTCTCCAGCAATGATTCATCCTGCGGGATGAATCATGTCTTTTACTGATATCGCTCCCTGTTTATCATTAATTTCTAATTATCGGCGATTTTAGATGGCGGCCTCCGGGCGCGCTGGTTACTCTGAAAACGGTTTACGCAATTTTTACAAAAGAGAATAGCTATGCATGAAGCACAAATCCGCGTCGCCATTGCCGGCGCCGGTGGCCGCATGGGACGGCAGTTAATCCAGGCCGCCATGGCGATGGAAGGTGTTCAGCTGGGTGCCGCGCTGGAGCGCGAAGGCTCTTCCTTGCTGGGCAGCGATGCTGGCGAACTGGCAGGGGCGGGAAAGTCCGGCGTGATCGTTCAAAGCAGCCTTGAGGCGGTAAAAGATGATTTTGACGTTTTCATCGATTTTACCCGTCCGGAAGGCACGTTGACGCATCTGGCGTTTTGCCGCCAGCATGGTAAAGGGATGGTGATTGGTACTACCGGCTTTGACGACGCCGGTAAACAAGCCATTCGCGAGGCGTCACAAGAGATTGCGATCGTTTTCGCCGCAAACTTTAGCGTCGGTGTTAACGTCATGCTCAAGCTGCTGGAGAAAGCCGCGAAGGTAATGGGCGACTATAGCGATATTGAAATTATTGAAGCGCACCACCGCCATAAAGTGGATGCACCGTCGGGTACGGCGCTGGCAATGGGCGAGGCAATCGCCGGGGCGCTGGATAAAAATCTGAAGGACTGCGCGGTCTACTCGCGTGAAGGTTATACCGGCGAGCGCGTACCGGGCACGATTGGCTTTGCGACCGTTCGGGCGGGCGACATCGTCGGCGAACATACCGCGATGTTTGCCGATATTGGCGAGCGCGTAGAGATTACGCATAAAGCTTCCAGCCGCATGACGTTTGCAAATGGCGCGTTGCGATCGGCGTTATGGCTAAAAACGAAGAAAAATGGGCTATTTGACATGCGGGATGTGCTGGGGCTGGATGTATTATAGCGACTAAATACCTTCGTGATGTGGTTGTGGTAATCAAGATTAATTGATTACAAAGGGCAATATATTATTGCCCTTTTGTTTTTTTGCCCCCCGGTTATTCGGTCAGATAAATAACGCCTTTCACCATTCATGTTTCGACAGTTTCTTCTCCCACGACATGTTCTGCCGCAGTGGCTTACCGTATGCAAAAGGCACCTCGACCAGACTGATATCCATCGGGGGGCTAGTGCTGTTCCTCGGGATCGTTTTATCTCTTTTGCTTCAATAGGTTAGCTTTTTTATGCTGTAGTGAGGCTGGTTGTGGTCCAATCGTATGCGCCTGTCTTAAAGAAAAAGAAGTTAGATCTTTATATCTAAATTGGAGTTATCATTATATTGTCTTAACTTGCTATTTTTTGTGATTTTATGATGCGATTGATTTGTTTTTTGTTTTTATAACAAGTTGATTTTTAAATTCTTTTCTTGGTTAATTTTCTTAATTTTGAATTTTTATTCATTTAATAACATTAGTGGCTATTAAATGAATTTTTATCGTTGTTTTTTGTTGTTTTAATGTGAAATTTGACCATTTGGTCCACTTTTTATCATGCCAGCCAGTTTTTTGCGAACTCAAGGAAGCGCAAGCGTTTTCTATCGTCACTTAGTTGATCTTTTTGCCTATTAAACAGAATAACTTCCTTATAATGTGCAAAATAACATAAAAAATACCCTCTTTAAGTTGACTTTTATCCGGCTTAACTTCAGAATGCCGCCGTTTGCCAGAAATCCACGGGTAAGCAAATTTGCATTGCTTCATACTGACTGAATGAATTAATATGCAAATAAAGTGAGTGAATATTCTCTGGAGGGTGTTTTGATTAAGTCAGCGCTATTGGTTCTGGAAGACGGAACCCAGTTTCACGGTCGGGCCATAGGGGCAACAGGTTCGGCGGTTGGGGAAGTCGTTTTCAATACTTCAATGACCGGTTATCAAGAAATCCTCACTGATCCTTCCTATTCCCGCCAAATCGTCACTCTTACTTATCCCCATATTGGTAATGTCGGCACCAATGAAGCCGATGAAGAATCTTCTCAGGTTCATGCGCAAGGTTTAGTGATTCGCGATCTGCCGTTGATTGCCAGCAACTTCCGTAACACAGAAGACCTCTCTTCTTACCTCAAACGGCATAACATTGTGGCGATTGCTGATATCGATACCCGCAAGCTGACCCGACTGCTGCGTGAGAAAGGCGCACAGAACGGCTGCATCATTGCAGGCGATAGCCCGGATGCGAAGCTGGCGCTGGAAAAAGCGAAAGCATTTCCTGGACTGAACGGTATGGATCTGGCGAAAGAAGTGACCACGACGGAAACTTACCGCTGGACGCAGGGTAGCTGGACGCTGAAAGACGGTTTACCGGAAGCGAAATCTGAGGATGACCTGCCGTTCCATGTGGTGGCCTATGATTTCGGCGCCAAACGCAACATCCTGCGCATGCTGGTGGATCGCGGCTGCCGCCTGACGGTGGTGCCAGCGCAAACCTCTGCTGAAGAGGTGCTGAAAATGAATCCGGACGGCATCTTCCTGTCGAACGGCCCTGGCGACCCGGCCCCGTGCGACTACGCCATCGAGGCGATTAAGAAATTCCTCCAGACCGACATTCCTGTGTTCGGCATCTGCCTCGGCCATCAGCTACTGGCGCTGGCGAGCGGTGCGAAGACCGTTAAGATGAAGTTCGGCCATCACGGCGGCAACCATCCGGTAAAAGATATGGACAGAAACGTGGTAATGATCACCGCGCAGAACCACGGCTTTGCGGTGGATGAAGACTCGCTGCCCGCCAACCTGCGCGTGACCCACAAGTCGCTGTTCGACGGCACCCTGCAAGGGATTCATCGTACCGACAAACCGGCGTTCAGCTTCCAGGGACACCCGGAGGCGAGCCCGGGCCCGCACGATGCGGCGCCGCTGTTCGACCACTTTATCGAGCTTATTGAGCAATACCGTCAGTCCGCGAAATAATCAGGAGTAATAAGAGCCATGCCAAAACGTACAGATATAAAAAGCATCCTGATTCTGGGCGCGGGTCCGATTGTTATCGGTCAGGCGTGTGAGTTTGACTACTCCGGCGCTCAGGCGTGTAAAGCCCTGCGCGAAGAGGGCTATCGCGTCATTCTGGTGAACTCCAACCCGGCCACCATCATGACCGACCCGGAAATGGCCGATGCCACCTACATCGAGCCGATTCACTGGGAAGTGGTACGCAAAATCATTGAAAAAGAGCGTCCGGATGCGGTGCTGCCGACCATGGGCGGCCAGACGGCGCTGAACTGCGCGCTGGAGCTGGAGCGTCAGGGCGTGCTGGAAGAGTTCAGTGTGACCATGATTGGCGCGACCGCCGACGCCATTGATAAAGCCGAAGACCGTCGTCGCTTCGATATCGCGATGAAGAAAATTGGTCTCGACACCGCGCGTTCCGGTATCGCGCACACCATGGAAGAAGCGCTGGCGGTTGCCGCTGATGTGGGCTTCCCGTGCATCATCCGTCCGTCCTTTACCATGGGCGGCACCGGCGGCGGTATCGCTTACAACCGTGAAGAGTTCGAAGAAATCTGCGAACGCGGTCTGGACCTCTCGCCAACCAACGAGCTGCTGATTGATGAATCGCTGATCGGCTGGAAAGAGTACGAGATGGAAGTGGTGCGTGATAAAAACGACAACTGCATCATCGTCTGCTCTATCGAAAACTTCGATGCGATGGGTATCCACACCGGTGACTCCATCACCGTGGCGCCCGCGCAGACCCTGACCGACAAAGAATACCAAATCATGCGTAACGCCTCGATGGCGGTACTGCGTGAAATCGGCGTCGAAACCGGCGGTTCTAACGTCCAGTTCGCAGTGAACCCGAAAAACGGTCGTCTGATCGTTATCGAAATGAACCCGCGCGTCTCCCGCTCCTCGGCGCTGGCGTCGAAAGCCACCGGTTTCCCGATTGCCAAAGTGGCGGCCAAACTGGCGGTGGGTTATACCCTCGACGAGCTGATGAACGACATCACCGGTGGCCGTACGCCGGCGTCGTTTGAGCCGTCTATTGACTACGTTGTCACCAAAATTCCGCGCTTTAACTTTGAGAAATTCGCCGGTGCCAACGACCGTCTGACCACCCAGATGAAATCGGTCGGGGAAGTGATGGCGATTGGTCGCACGCAGCAGGAATCCCTGCAGAAAGCGCTGCGTGGCCTGGAAGTGGGCGCCACCGGTTTCGACCCGAAAGTGAGCCTCGACGACCCGGAAGCGCTGACCAAAATCCGCCGCGAGCTGAAAGATGCGGGCGCAGATCGTATCTGGTACATCGCCGATGCTTTCCGTGCGGGCTTGTCTGTGGATGGCGTGTTCAACCTGACCAACATTGACCGCTGGTTCCTGGTTCAGATTGAAGAACTGGTGCGTCTGGAAGAGAAAGTGGCTGAAGTCGGTATTACCGGCCTCAACGCCGACTTCCTGCGTCAGCTCAAGCGTAAAGGGTTTGCCGATGCGCGTCTGGCAAAACTGGCTGGCGTACGCGAGGCGGAAATCCGTAAGCTGCGTGATCAGTATGACCTGCACCCGGTTTACAAACGCGTGGATACCTGCGCGGCGGAATTCGCCACCGATACCGCCTACATGTACTCCACTTATGAAGATGAGTGCGAAGCGAACCCGTCCGTTGACCGCGATAAAATCATGGTCCTCGGCGGCGGCCCGAACCGTATCGGCCAGGGTATCGAATTTGACTACTGCTGCGTACACGCCTCGCTGGCGCTGCGCGAAGACGGTTACGAGACCATCATGGTCAACTGTAACCCGGAAACCGTCTCCACCGACTACGACACTTCCGACCGCCTGTACTTCGAGCCGGTGACGCTGGAAGACGTGCTGGAAATCGTGCGCATCGAGAAGCCGAAAGGCGTTATCGTGCAGTACGGCGGCCAGACGCCGCTGAAGCTGGCGCGCGCGCTGGAAGCGGCAGGCGTGCCGGTTATCGGCACCAGCCCGGACGCCATCGACCGCGCGGAAGACCGCGAGCGCTTCCAGCACGCGGTTGACCGTCTGAAACTGAAGCAACCGGCCAACGCCACCGTCACTGCCATTGAACAAGCGGTTGAGAAGGCGAAAGAGATTGGCTACCCGCTGGTGGTGCGTCCTTCTTACGTGCTGGGCGGTCGGGCGATGGAAATCGTCTATGACGAAGCCGACCTGCGTCGCTACTTCCAGACGGCGGTCAGCGTCTCTAACGATGCGCCGGTGCTGCTGGACCGCTTCCTTGATGACGCGGTTGAAGTGGACGTGGACGCTATCTGCGACGGCGAAATGGTGCTGATTGGCGGCATTATGGAGCACATTGAGCAGGCGGGCGTACACTCCGGCGACTCCGCCTGTTCCCTGCCGGCCTACACGCTGAGCCAGGAAATTCAGGACGTGATGCGCCAGCAGGTGCAGAAGCTGGCCTTCGAGTTGCAGGTGCGCGGCCTGATGAACGTGCAGTTTGCGGTCAAGGACAACGAAGTCTACCTGATTGAAGTCAACCCGCGTGCGGCGCGTACCGTACCGTTCGTCTCCAAAGCCACCGGCGTTCCGCTGGCGAAAGTGGCGGCGCGCGTGATGGCCGGCAAATCGCTGACCGAGCAGGGCGTGACCCAAGAAATTATCCCGCCGTACTACTCGGTGAAAGAAGTGGTGCTGCCGTTCAACAAATTCCCCGGCGTTGACCCGCTGTTAGGGCCAGAAATGCGCTCCACCGGGGAAGTGATGGGCGTGGGCCGTACCTTCGCGGAAGCGTTCGCTAAGGCGCAGCTGGGCAGTAACTCCACCATGAAGAAACAGGGCCGTGCGCTGCTCTCCGTTCGCGAAGGCGACAAAGAGCGCGTGGTGGACCTGGCCGCTAAGCTGCTGAAACAGGGCTTTGAGCTGGATGCCACCCACGGTACGGCGATTGTGCTGGGCGAAGCCGGTATCAACCCGCGTCTGGTGAACAAGGTGCACGAAGGTCGTCCGCACATTCAGGACCGTATCAAGAATGGCGAATATACCTATATCATCAACACCACCGCAGGTCGCCGCGCGATTGAAGACTCCAGGGTGATTCGCCGCAGCGCGCTGCAGTATAAAGTGCATTATGACACCACCCTGAACGGCGGTTTTGCAACGACGATGGCGCTCAATGCCGATGCCACCGAGAAGGTAACCTCGGTGCAGGAAATGCACGCGCAGATCAAAAAGTCGTAAACAAAGGGTCCGGCGGATATTGCTCTAACCGGACCTGTAATATAATGTTGAAAGGGTTTCTGTAAAGAAACCCTTTTTTTATCTTGCGTAAGGTCATTCCTGGAGAAGTCCGTTTCCGTAACCACATTTTCAATGTAATAAGCACGATATTGCTCACACTAATCAATATTTAAGTCGCATACTATCTTGCATATCCACAATTTTAATATGGCTTAGTTTTTATTAGTTTGGACAGGCCGTAGCCAGATTTTTAATTTGTGAAATGGTGTGCTTATGTGTGAAAAATATGTTGAAAGACCGCTTTATTTGTTAATTGCTGACTGGATGATGGCAGAGAACCGATGGATCACGGCCAGGGAGATTTCCCGTCAATTTGATATTGAACATTGCAAAGCAATTAATACGCTCTCCTATATTCTGTCAGAAGTGGGGGAAATTGTTTGTGAAGTGAAGATGATCCCTAACCAAATTGCAGGACGAGGCTGCCAGTGCCAGCGTCTGGTGAAAGTCGTGAGTATCGACTCTCAACTCTATCGCCGATTGAATCATAATTTGCAGGAAAGAAAAGTGAGCGTGGCGAAAACACCGCGGCTGTCTGCCGTTCCCCCCACAGAGCTAAACCGTGAGCAGAAATGGCAGATGATGCTCTCCAAGAGTATGCGTCGCTAATTGTCTGTTTACCTGCTGGCGGGGTAAACGGTAATTGACGCGTAGGCCGGATAAGCGTGAGCGCATCCGGCATCAATTACTGTGCTGATTTTGGCTTCACGTCCGTCGTGCCTTTCAGGCGCGGCCGGTTTTCTTCGACCTGCGTTAACGGCTTCGTTTCAGATAACCCCGTTCGACAACGGATCGCAAGATCCTGATATTCTTTGGTGTTGAGGCGTTTCCAGTGCAGCTCCTGGTCCGTAACCTGGCGTAGTACGCGCGCCGGTGAACCCACCAGCAGTTGCCTTGCCTCACCCTGAAATCCGGCTTTGACAAAACTCATGGCGGCGACAATGCTCTCTTCGCCAATCACTGCGCCGTCCATAATGACGCTATTCATGCCGACCAGGGCGTCCCGTCCCACCACGCAGCCATGTAGAATAGCGCCGTGGCCGATATGGCCGTTTTCATGCACGATGGTATCGGTATCGCAGTAGCCATGCATGATGCAGCCATCCTGCAGATTAGAGCCTGCCTCCAGGATCAGGCGACCATAATCCCCACGCAATGACGCGAGTGGGCCAATATAAACACCGGCGCCCACGATGACATCGCCAATCAGCACGGCGCTGGGATGGACAAACGCGTCCGGATGCACCACCGGGATCAGTCCTTCAAAGGCGTAATAGCTCATAGTTGTACCTCGGTTTTTTGCTGGATGGCAGCGTAAACACCTTATCCGGCCTACGGTTGCGCATGTGCTGTAGGCCGGATGAGCGAAGCGCCATCCGGCATAGTCACATTAACGACCTTTCCACACCGGATCGCGTTTTTCGGCAAATGCCTGCGGTCCTTCGAGCGCATCTTCTGAATGCAGTACCGACGGATAATGCTTCAGCACGCCGCTGCGGATGTAGCGGTAGCCTTCTTCTACCGGCATTTCGCTGGTCGCGCGATAAATCTCTTTCAGCGCCGCGATAGCCAGCGGGGCGCTATTGACCAGTTGTTGCGCCAGTTCGCGCGCGCTATCCATCAGTTCGCTCTGGCTGACAACGCGGTTCACGATCCCCCAACGCAGCGCTTCTTCGGCGCTCATTCGTCTGCCGGTCATTACCATTTCGTTGACGATAGCCGGTGGCAGCAGCTTAGGCAGACGCAATACGCCGCCGCTGTCAGGCACGATGCCGAGCTTTGCTTCCGGCAGCGCAAAACTGGCGTTTTCGGCGCAGACAATAAAGTCCGCCGCCAGCGCCAGCTCAAAACCGCCGCCAAACGCGTAGCCGTTCACCGCGGCGATAACCGGCTTATCGAGGTCAAATATTTCGGTTAAACCAGCAAAGCCGCCGGGACCAAAATCAGCATCCGGCGCTTCACCTTCCGCTGCCGCTTTTAAGTCCCAGCCAGCAGAAAAGAATTTCTCCCCGCCGCCGGTAATGATTGCTACGCGTAATTCCGGATCGTCACGGAAATTAAGAAAAGCTTCACCCATTGCAAAGCTGGTTTTGGCGTCAATGGCATTCGCTTTAGGTCGGTCGAGGGTAATTTCCAGGATCGGGCCGTTACGGGTCAGATGTAATGACTCACTCATAGTTCATCTCCAGATAAATAGTTTCCCGGCGGGAGGGATTCCTGCCGGAAGGTTTATTTCAGATTTTTTTTGATTATTTTTCCTGAACAGTTGCGCGGCAGGTCGGTTCTGATCTCCATAAAAGAGGGAACCTTGAATTTCGCCATATTGTTTTCGCAGAAGCTGAAAAACTCGGCTTCGCTTAATGTTTCACCTTCATTAAGGACGATAAACGCTTTAATGGCCTCATCACGGATCGCGTCTTTAATACCGACCACCACAATGTCCTGAATTTTCGGATGCGCAGAAATAATATTTTCCAGCTCGACGCAGGAGACATTTTCCCCGCCGCGTTTAATCATGTTGCAGCGTCTGTCGACAAAATAGAAATAGCCATCCTCATCCTGGTAACCCGAATCACCGGTATGTAACCAGCCCTCTGGTTCCAGCGCCCCGGCGGTTGCCTCCGGCTGCATGTAATACTCTTTGAAGATAGTCTTGCCGGGGATGCCTTTAATACAGATTTCGCCAATTTCTCCGGCGGGCAGCGGGCGATTTTGATCGTCGCGAATTTCAGCTTCATAGCTAAAACCCACGCGACCAATGGAAGGCCAGCGCCGTTTGTCTCCGGGACGGTCGCCAATAATTCCGACAATGGTTTCAGTCATACCATAAGAGGTCAGCAGCCTGACGCCAAAGCGTTCGGTAAAGGCGTCTTTTTCCTGCGCGGATAGATTGAGATAGAACATCACTTCGCGCAGATGATGCTGCCTGTCCGTTGGCGCGGCGGGCTGGACCATCAGCGTGCGGATCATCATCGGAATGCACTCGGTCACCGTCGCCTGATATTTACGTACCTGATCCCAGAAGGCCCTGGCGCTGTACTTCTCCAGGAGCACAAAGGTGCTGCCGGCGGAAAAGGCTGGCATTGCGGCGGTACACTGACAGTCGATATGAAAAGCGGGCATCACCGTCATGTACACGTCATCATCGCGCAGGGCGATTTGCCAGGCAGAGTAATAGCCTGCAAAACGCAGGTTATAGTGGGTAATCACCACCCCTTTTGGACGCGAGGTGGTACCGGAGGTAAACAGAATTTCCGCCGTATCGTCAGTGGATAACACGGGCGTATAGCACAGCGTGGTGGACTGGCGGGATTGCAGTTGGGTAAAGTGACTCACGCCGTCGTCAGCCGGAAGCTGCTCGCCAATCAGACAGATATGATTAAGCGGAGTGCTATTGTCCTGGCGTATTTCACGGTACATAGGATAAAACTGGGCGCTGGTAACCAGCAGACTCACCTGGCTGTTTTGCAGGATCCAGGCGCTTTCTTCGCCCAGTAAGCGGGCATTAATCGGCACCATAATGGCACCGATTTTTGCCAGTCCAAACCAGCAAAAGATGAATTCCGGACAGTTATCCAGATGCAGCGCGACCCTATCACCCTTGCGGATCCCTAAGGAATAAAAAAGGTTCGCCGTGCGGTTAATCTCTTCATTGAGCGAAGCATAGCTAAACTGCCGAACGATTCCCTCACAGGATTCGAAAATTAACGCCGTTTTATCTCCGTACACCCCGGCCAGGTCGTCCCACATCTGACGTAAGTTTTGTCCGCCAACGATATCCATATTGCTTTATCCACTGAAATCAGGCGTGAGCGCTAACCGGAAAACCGATTAGCGCATCGCGTTTAATCCTCAACTTTGGCCAGGCCTTTGCCGACCAGTTCCTTAATATCTGCTTCGCTATAACCAATGTTTTTCAGAATGGCGGCGGTATCCATGCCGTGTGACGGCATGCCACGCCAGATTTTCCCTGGGTTGTTTTTAAATTTCGGCATGATGTTCGGCCCTTTACAGGTGCGACCGTCCATTGTTTGCCACTGAGTAATCGATTCGCGGGCAACGTACTGCGGATTACCTTCCAGTTCCGGAATGGTGAGCACCTTCGCACAGGCGATATTCAGCTCAGCAAAACGCGCCTGAACGTCGGCGATGGTGTGTGTTGCCAGCCAGGCGTCCAGTTTCTCTTCGACGAGCGGGCCGTAAGGGCATTCCACGCGATGGATGAGCTGCGTGCCTTCCGGAACTTCCGGCGTACCAAGAATATGGGCCAGGCCAATATCTTTAAAACACTCGTTGATTTGCGTGATGCCGACCAACTCCATGACGATGTAACCATCGGCGCATTTATACAGGCCGCAACCGGCGTAGTAGGGGTCTTTCCCTTTCGTCATACGTGGACAGATTTCGCCGCCGTTGAAGTAGTCCATCATGAAATACTGACCCATGCGCAGCATCACTTCGTACATGGCGATATCGATGCTTTCACCTTTACCCGTTTCGCGTACTTTGTGCAGGGCTGCCAGCGCGGCTGTCGTCGCGGTCATCCCGGAGAAGTAATCGGCGGTATACGGGAAGGCTGGCATCGGCTGATCAACGTCGCCGTTTTGGATCAGATAACCACTGAATGCCTGCGCGATGGTGTTATACGCCGGAAGATTGGTGTACTCCTCGGTACCATACTGGCCGAAGCCGGAAAGATGGGCAATGACCAGTTTCGGGTTATGCTCCCACAGCACTTCATCAGTAATACCACGGCGGGCAAAGGCCGGGCCTTTACTGGCTTCAATGAAAATATCGGTGGTTTCCATCAGTTTCAGAAACGCTTCCCGACCTTCATCTTTGAAAATATTCAGCGACAGGGCGTGCAGGTTGCGGCGTGAGAGCTGCGGGTAGTTAGGCTGTACGCGGATGGTATCGGCCCATGCGACGTTTTCAATCCAGATAACCTCGGCGCCCCATTCGGCGAACATCTGTCCGGCGAATGGACCGGCGATTTCGATTCCTGAAAAAACAACGCGTACCCCAGCAAGCGGGCCAAAGGTTGGCATTGGTAAATGATTCATCATTTTTCTCCTGGCATTTTTTGCGGTATGTAGGCCGGATAAGCACAGCGCCATCCGGCATGATTGCCTGATGGCGACGCCCCGCGTCTTATCAGGCCTACAAGGGATCGATTAGCGGTATTGCTTAAGTACCGCACGACCCAACGTCAGGATCTGCATTTCATCAGAACCACCAGAAACACGGTCAACGCGCAGGTCACGCCAGAAACGCGTGATGCGGTGGTTGCCCGCGATACCAACACCTCCCAGTACCTGCATGGCGGTGTCTACCACTTCAAACGCGGCGTTGGCGCAGAAGTATTTGCACATGGCCGCGTCGCCGGAGGTAATGGTGCCGTTATCCGCTTTCCACGCGGCTTCCAGCAGCATATTTTTCATGGAGTTCAGTTTGATCGCCATATGCGCAAACTTCTCCTGAATCAGCTGGAAACGGCCAATAGCTTCACCAAACTGCACGCGCTGATTCGCGTAACGCGCAGCGTCTTCAAAAGCGCACATTGCGGTACCGTAGTTGGTCAGCGCGACGAGGAAGCGTTCATGGTCAAACTCTTCTTTCACGCGGTTGAAGCCGTTACCTTCCCGACCGAACATGTCTTTCTCGTCCAGTTCAACGTCGTCAAAGGTGATTTCACAGCAGCTATCCATGCGCAGACCGAGTTTCTCCAGTTTGTTGACCTTGATACCCGCTTTGCTCATGTCCACAAACCACTCGGTGTAAACCGGTTTATCCGGCGATGCACCGTCTCTCGCCATGACCACGATGTAAGGGGTATAGGCGCTACTGGTGATAAAGCACTTACTGCCATTGAGATAAACCTTACCATTTTTGCGTGTATAAGTGGTTTTCAGACTACCAACATCCGATCCCGCTCCCGGTTCAGTGATAGCAGAGTTCCACATCTGCTTACCGGTGCCCCGGAACGCCATGATTTTATCAATTTGCTCCTGAGTCCCTTCACGCAGGAAAGTGTTAAAACCTCCCGGCAATTGGTACAACACGTAAGTTGGCGCGCCAAGACGTCCCAGCTCCATCCAGACGGCGGCGACGGTAACAAAACCCGCTTCCAGACCGCCGTGTTCTTCCGGGATCAGCAGGCTATCAATACCCATATCCGCCAGCGCTTTTACAAAACGCTCAGGGTAGACGCTGTCACGATCGCACTCGGCAAAATAAGCTTCCCAGTTCTCACTGGCCATCAGTTCGCGAATACCGGCGACAAACAGCTCCTGTTCGTCATTTAAGTTGAAATCCATCTTTCAGCCTCTTGATCAATTGGGTTAATAAGAATTACTTGTCTTTCCAGTGCACTTTGGCGTCTTTAATAAAGGACAGCGTCACCATAATGTTGACGAAGAACAGCGGACATCCTCCGGCGATAATCGCGGTCTGAATCGGCTTCAACCCACCCAGCGCCAGCAGAACGATACCGATGATGCCGACCAGCACCGACCAGCCGATACGCACTAACAGAGGCGGCTCTTCACCATCGCGAACTTCACGACAGGTCGACATCGCCAGGGTGTAAGAGCAGGCGTTAATCAGCGTGACGGTGGCAATAAAGCAGAGGATAAAGAAACCCCACATGGTGGCGGTGCTGAGCGGCAAGGCGGCCCAGGTTTCGATAATGGCGCGCGCCACGCCGTGTTGCTCAATGAGTTGCGGAATGTTGAGGATGTTTTTATCCATCAGCAGCAGCGTGTTGCTGCCCAGCACTGTCCACAGGATCCAGGTAGACGCGGTCAGACCCATCACCATCCCGAAGCACAGTTCACGTACGGTACGACCACGGGAAATACGGGCCAGGAAGATACTCATCTGGATGGCGTAAATAACCCACCACGCCCAGTAGAAAACGGTCCAGCCCTGTGGGAAGCCGCCTTTACCGATGGCGTCGGTATAGAACAGCATCCGTGGCAGATGCATTAACAGCATCCCGACGGAGTCGGTGAAGTAGTTCATGATGAAGCTGGCGCCGCTGACGATAAACACCCAGCCGAGCATCAGGAAGCTCAGGTAGCTACGCACATCGCTGGCGATTCTGACCCCTTTTTGCAGGCCGCAGGCCACGCAAATCGCGTTCAGAATGATCCAGCAGGTAATGATGATGGCATCCAATTGCAGCGTATGCGGAATACCGAACAGCCATTGCATACACTCGGTGACCAGCGGGGTAGCCAGACCGAGGCTGGTGCCCATCGCGAAGATCAGCGCCACCAGGTAGAAGTTATCGACGATGGTACCGAACAACCCTTTCGCATGCTTTTCACCGACGAGCGGTACCAGCGTGGAGCTGGGGCGGATGACATCCATCTTGCGTACAAAGAAGAAGTAGGCGAAGGCCACGGAAAGGAAGCTATAGGTTGCCCACGGCAGCGGCCCCCAGTGGAACAGGCTGTACGCCAGGCCTATCTCTTTCGCGCCCGTGGAATTTGGTTCCAGGCCGAACGGCGGGGTGGAGATATAGTAGTAGATCTCAATAGAGCCCCAGAACAGAACCGCAGCGGATGTACAGGAGGCGAACATCATGAAAATCCAGCTGGCGGTGCTAAACTCCGGTTTTTCGTCACCTAATCTCTTTTTGGCATAGGGGCCAAAAACCAGCCAGAACCAGCCGAAGAGCATGACGACCATATACCATTCAAATGCCCAACCCCAGACGTTGGTGACATAACTGAATACCGCATTAATAACGACGTTAGCGGCATCAAGATCTCTGACTGTTAGCCAGCAAAGTATCCCGACAATTATTAATGGCGGAAAAAAAACCTTCGGTTCAATTCCCGATTTTTTCTTTTCATTTTTCATAAGTGAATTCCAGTGTGAAAACGAAATTTATTTAGCGTGCCAGTCCATGAACGTTTGTTTATTTATTATTAATGATTTGTTGATAAGTTTTTAACCTCTGGGACGCCTCAATGAGTAACTCATGATGGGTATTCACTTCGGGTGATTCTGTTATCTTCGTCACACTTTTTTGCGTTGATTATTTTGTGTCTAAATTTTGATTTTTGCTTTATTTATCAATTGATTGGTTGTGGTTTTTTAACTTTTTTAAGTATCTGGCGTTCAATATTGTTGAGCCAGCAAACAATATTGAAAATTTTCATATTTGGCATATTTCTTTCAATATTGGTGAGGTGCGTAACACTATTGAAAGTTACGAATATCAATGTGTGACATTTTCAATATTGGTGATTAAGGTTTTATTTCCGAATTAAAGAGCGTGATATCTGTATTTAACACCGCCGATATAAATACGTTTCCTTCATGATTTCTGGAGATGCAATGAAGATAATTACTTGCTACAAATGCGTACCTGATGAGCAGGATATTGCGATTAATAATGCTGACGGAACACTCGATTTCAGCAAAGCGGATAGCAAAATCAGCCAATATGATCTGAATGCAATTGAAGCTGCTTGCCAGTTAAAACAGCAGTTGGGAGACGCTCAGGTTGTCGCCATGAGCGTTGGCGGCAAAGCGCTGACTAATGCAAAAGGGCGCAAAGATGTCCTCTCTCGTGGCCCTGATGAACTGATTGTGGTCATCGACGATCAATTTGAGCAGGCGCTGCCGCAACACACCGCTACCGCGCTGGCCGCCGCGGCGCAAAAATCAGGTTTCGATCTACTTATCTGCGGCGACGGTTCTTCCGATCTTTATGCTCAGCAGGTTGGTTTGCTGGTGGGCGAAGCGCTGAACATTCCGGCGATTAACGGCGTGAGTAAAATCCTCTCTCTTACCGACAGCACATTGACGGTAGAACGCGAACTGGAAGATGAAGTTGAAACGCTGAGCATCCCGCTCCCGGCGGTGATCGCGGTTTCCACCGACATTAACACCCCACAAATCCCTTCGATGAAAGCCATTCTTGGCGCGGCGAAAAAACCGGTTCAGGTCTGGTCGCCTGCGGATATCGGGCTGAACAGCGTACCCGCGTATTCCGCACAACAGGTTGCCGCACCGAAGCAGCGCGAGCGTCAGCGTGTGGTGATTGAAGGTGACGGTGAAGAACAAATCGCCGCGTTTGTCGAGAATCTGCGCAAAATCATTTAATTATCAGGGGATGTTATGAACAAATTTTCCAGTGTCTGGGTATTCAGCGATACCCCTTCTCGTCTGCCCGAACTGATGAGTGGCGCGCAGGCTGTAGGTGAAAAAGTTAACGCGTTCGTACTGAACGAAGCGGACAGCGCGACAGCATGTCATTTGGGCGCGGATCATGTCTGGCTGCTCAGCGGCAAACCAGAAGACCGCATGATCGAAGACTACGCTGCTGCGATGGCTGAGACTATTCGTCAGCATAGCGAGGGCGGCGCGGTGCTGCTGCCGAATACGCGTCGGGGCAAGCTGTTGGCGGCAAAACTGGGCTTTCGCTTGTCGGCTGCGGTTTCCAACGACGCCAGCGACGTCGCCCTGCAGGATGGAAAAGCGGCGGTTAAACATATGGTCTACGGCGGTCTGGCGATAGGGGCAGAAACCATCGCTTCGCCGTTTGCCGTGATCACACTCAGCAGCGGAACGTTTGACGCACAACAACCGGATGCTTCTCGCAGCGGCGAGATGCACACCGTGCAGTGGCAGGCTCCGGCCACTGCCGTGACCCGCACCGCAACCCAGGCGCGTCAGAGCAACAGCGTTGACCTCGACAAAGCGCGTCTGGTGGTCAGCGTGGGACGCGGCATCGGCAGCAAAGAGAATATCTCGCTGGCCGAAGCGCTGTGCCAGACGATTGGCGCCGAGCTGGCCTGTTCCCGCCCGGTGGCGGAAAACGAGAAGTGGATGGAGCACGAGCGCTACGTCGGTATCTCCAACCTGATGCTCAAGCCTGAACTGTATCTGGCAGTGGGGATCTCCGGGCAGATCCAACACATGGTCGGCGCCAACGGCGCGCAGACGATTTTCGCCATCAACAAAGATAAAAACGCGCCAATCTTCCAGTATGCGGATTTTGGCATCGTTGGCGATGCGCTGAAGATCCTGCCTGCGCTGACGGCTGCCTTAGCGCGATAAACCATTTCGGGCAGGATGCGAAGGTATCCTGCCGCTGACAGGAGTACGTATGTCCGAAGATATCTTTGATGCCATCATCGTGGGTGCAGGTCTGGCCGGTTCGGTTGCGGCGCTGGTGCTTGCTCGCGAAGGTGCACAGGTGCTGGTTATCGAGCGCGGCAATTCTGCTGGCGCGAAGAATGTCACCGGTGGGCGCTTGTATGCACATAGCCTGGAACGCATCATTCCCGGCTTTGCGGATCAGGCCCCCATTGAACGCATGATCACCCACGAAAAACTCGCCTTTATGACCGACAACGGGGCGATGACTATCGACTACTGTAATGGTGAAGATGCTTCAGCGTCGCAGGTTTCCTATTCCGTCTTACGCAGTAAATTTGACGCCTGGCTGATGGAGCAGGCCGAAGAGGCGGGGGCACAACTGATCACCGGTATTCGCGTCGATAACGTCGTTCAGCGTGATGGCAAAGTCGTGGGCGTGGAAGCCGATGGCGATATTCTGGAAGCCAAAGTCGTGATCCTCGCTGACGGGGTGAATTCTCTGCTGGCTGAAAAGCTGGGCATGACCAAGCGTGTTGAGGCATCGCATGTTGCTGTCGGCGTGAAGGAACTGATCGAATTGCCGAAGTCGGTCATTGAAGATCGTTTCCAGTTACAGGGCAACGAAGGTGCCGCCTGTCTGTTTGCCGGAGCGCCGACCGATGGTCTGATGGGCGGTGGCTTCCTGTATACGAATGAAACAACCCTTTCCCTGGGGCTGGTCTGCGGTCTTCATCATCTGAAAGACGCGAAAAAATCGGTCCCGCAAATGCTGGAAGATTTCAAACAGCATCCGGCCGTTGCGCCGCTGATCGCCGGTGGCAAGCTGGTGGAATATGCCGCGCACGTTGTACCCGAGGCGGGAATGAATATGCAGCCTGAACTGGTGGGCGATGGCGTACTGATTGCCGGGGATGCTGCCGGCATGTGTATGAACCTCGGCTTTACCATCCGTGGTATGGATCTCGCCATATCCGCAGGCGAAGCGGCGGCGAAGACGGTGCTTTCGGCGATGAAGCGCGACGATTTTAGCAAGCAGTCGCTGGGTGAATACCGTCAGCATCTGGACGAAGGTCCGATGCGCGATATGCGCATGTATCAGAAACTACCGGCTTTTCTTGATAATCCCCGCATGTTTACCGCTTATCCCGAAATGGCGGTCAATATCGCGCGCGACCTGTTCACCGTGGATGGCTCCGCTCCGGTGCCGATGCGTAAAAAAATCCTGCGCCATGCGAAGAAAGTGGGCTTCATTAATCTGATGAAAGATGGCCTGAAAGGAGTGACCGTATTATGACATCTCCCGTTAATGTGGACGTCAAGCTGGGCGTCAATAAGTTCAATGTGGATGAAGACAGCCCGCACATCATTCTCAAAACCGATCCTGATAAACAGGCGCTGGAGGTGCTGATTAAGGCCTGTCCGGCGGGACTGTATAAAAAGCAGGACGACGGCAGCGTTCGTTTTGATTACGCCGGGTGCCTGGAGTGCGGAACGTGCCGGATCCTCGGCCTTGATACGGCGCTGGAAAAATGGGAATACCCGCGCGGGACGTTTGGCGTGGAGTTCCGCTACGGCTAATAAGTACGAAGTTGTGCCCCCGTTGGCCGGATAAGATGCGGTAGCGTCGCCATCCGGCAATCATGTGGCGCCAATGCCGGATGGCGGCGGAAACGCCTTATCCGGCCTACAGATGCGCTTTGCCCGTGTTGAAACAGGACATCACCATGCAGCAGCCCAGGAACTTTGATGACCTTAAATTCTCCTCCATTCATCGCAGAATTATGCTGTGGGGAAGCGGCGGCCCGTTCCTTGATGGCTACGTGCTGGTGATCATTGGCGTGGCGCTGGAACAACTGACGCCGCTATTGCACCTTGATGCTGAATGGATTGGCGCGCTCGGCGCGGCTACGCTTGCCGGACTGTTTATCGGTACCTCGTTGTTTGGCTATATTTGCGATAAAGTCGGGCGGCGTAAAATGTTCCTGCTTGATATTATCGCTATCGGCGTTATCTCCGTGGCGACCATGTTTGTTTCCACGCCGCTTGAATTGCTGGTGATGCGCGTTTTAATTGGCATTGTTATCGGCGCGGATTACCCTATCGCCACTTCCATGATTACGGAGTTTTCCAACACCCGCCAGCGCGCGTTCTCCATCGGTTTTATCGCCGCGATGTGGTACGTCGGCGCGACCTGCGCCAACCTGGTGGGCTACTGGCTGTATGACATGGAAGGCGGCTGGCGCTGGATGCTTGGCAGCGCCTTTATCCCGTGCTTAATCATTTTGATTGGCCGCTTTGACCTGCCGGAATCGCCACGCTGGCTATTGCGAAAAGGACGGGTAAAAGAGTGCGAACAAATGATGATCAAACTGTTCGGCGAACCGGTCTGCTTTGACGATGAGCCGCCGCAGGAGACCCGCTTCCTGCAGTTGTTTAACCGCCGTCATTTTCCGTTTGTACTGTTCGTTGCGGCTATCTGGACCTGTCAGGTAATCCCGATGTTCGCTATCTATACCTTTGGGCCGCAGATCGTCGGGTTACTCGGCTGGGAGCAGGGGCGCAACGCGGCGCTCGGCAATGTGGTGATTAGCCTCTTTTTTATGCTGGGCTGTATACCGGCGATGTTCTGGCTAAACAGTATTGGCCGTCGCCCTCTGCTTATTGGCAGCTTCGCCATGATGACTATCGCGCTGGCGCTGCTGGGGCTGGTGTCAAATCTGGGCATCATACTGGTCGTGGTGGCGTTTGCGGTATACGCCTTCTTTTCCGGCGGACCGGGCATACTGCAATGGCTTTATCCTAATGAACTCTTCCCGACGGATATTCGCGCTTCGGCCGTGGGGGTTATCATGTCATTAAGCCGCATCGGAACCATTGTCTCCACCTGGGCATTACCGATTTTTATTACTCGTTACGGTATTAATAACGTCATGCTGATTGGCGCGTTGATTTCGTTAGTCGGGCTTGGCGTATCGGTGATGTTTGCCCCGGAAACTCGCGGCTTGACGCTAACACAGACCGGAAACATGACTTTGCGCGGAACGCCATCGGATAACCCTCATTAAGAGTGTTCTGCATTTCTCCCTGCTTTTCGCCAATAACGCTACAGTTAACAGTCACATGCTAAAACAACTGAAAAGCAGGGAGAACACCATGCAAAAACGTCTTATGACCGCACTGTTTACCGCAGCAACACTATTCACCGTCGCAGGATGCTCTTCTAACCAGGCGGTTGAAACCACGGATGGCAAAACTATTGTCACCGACGGGAAACCCGAGGTCGATAACGATACCGGTATGGTGTCTTACAAAAACGCCGCCACCGGGAAAACCGAACAGATTAACCGCGAACAGCTGAAAAATATGAGCGAGCTGGATAATTAATTCAATTTTTTCTGGTTAGCCGCTCAATAATATTCTCTCTTTATGCGCATCCATTTATTCCCATGCGAATAAACGGATGCCTGAACAGGCAGGGACGCCGGAAAACGTCGAAATACGTTAGACCATTCGCCCGTGTTCCCGCTTTCCCCACCGCGCTGTCCGCTTACATGAGGTTACCCTCATCAACATTTCTCTGAACAGCGGCTCAACATTTCCCGGAAAAAAACATATCGCAGGGCATTTATTCTTATGATTAGGTATAAATGATGAGGTATAAGGAACAGGAGTCTGTAATGAAACTGAAACTAATACCTTTTTATTTTCTCGCGCTATTTTCTGCCGCCTCCGGGGCTACGGAGATAAACGCCTGCAAAGACCTGATCGGAACATGGAAAACCACGGCAGATAACCCGCCTTATACCATGACAATATTGCCGCCAGTAGAAGGCTGCGGGGAAAAATGTGTGAAACTGAACGTACGGTATGAACTTGACGTGACTCACCGCAACGCGCTTTATTGCCATGAAGGACAAGAGGGGGTAAAAGGGCAGGGACCCATGGTGATAGCATTTGAAGGGGCGTATGGTGGACACGCTATTGGAACCTATAACCGACAGCTGCAATTACTTTGGGCTGGCGTAATACCGAAAAATAAAAAGGGGAAATGGATAACGAAAATGGAAAGTTACTGGTTCAGGCAGGTAAAAGCGCACTAAACATCATCTTAAAACAGCCCGCAAAACCGTCTTATTCACGAAGGGCTTACTGCCTGCGCGCGCACATTCCAACGGCTTGCCTGCCCCGGATGAACTGTTGATAAAAAAGAGGGCCAGCATCTGTTTCCAGACGGCCCTGAGTGGATTGTGACGTAACATGGCACCTTGCTGGCGCTCTCTTATTATTTCATGCCAGTGCCATCGTTATGGCGCAATCAGAGCTTTATTTCGTCGCATCGTTATAAACTTCGGCAACGGCTTCAAAATTCGGACCATGCTCACGTGCAGCGATAATATGGTAATATTTTCCGCCTTTCGCATCGGCTAATTCTGACAGTTTTTCGCGTAGATCAGAGGGTGAGGAAATCTGCCCGCCACTCTGGGACACATTTATGGTGCCGACCTTAACCAGTTTGAAGTGGCTGATTTCTTGTTTAGAGACCTGCTCTGCCGCAAGTGTGCTGAATGAAGCAACCGTTGCCAGTAATGCGGCGGCAATAATGCGTTTTTTCATAGTTCTGTTCCTGTTGCATTGATGATAAGGTTTGCGCAATATCAGTAATCCGTAACGAAATTATTTATCCCCTTCATACTTCAGGTTGCTTATGTGTTGGCTACGGATTACCCGGCCCATCCATGGGCCTCGCCCTGACGGACCGTCGCACGCGACGTTCAAATCTGCTCCCGGCAGATTTGTCGCTCACCTCAGTCACATAATTATCTATGCTCCTGGTAACTCACTCCCTTACCGCCTTTAAGCAACTCGAATTATTTTGGGTAATAACCTCGGTTGATTATCTTAAAATAGCCTTATTTGGTGTGACCGTCTTATATCTTGTTATAGTCACCTATTTATGTTGTTGTCAATGTAAAATAATGCGCTGCCAGTTAAAAAGAAACTTAACCCCCTGTAAATAATAATTTTTATATTATTTCTTGTAATGACGGAATTTTTATTGAATCACACGGCAATACGCTAGTTTTATTCATAAGCAACATAACAGAATTGAGTTATGTTTTAATTTCACAGAGTGATATTACCGGTTGTATGTCTATGGTTACGCGGCCTGTTACTGATAGTGTTTCTTTCGGGGGGATTTTATTGTAGCGGCATAGGGTAATCACCGTAGCTGAAGGGAAAAGGCACGAACACAGCACTATAGAGTATGTTTAATAATGTATTTTTTTATGAAGTAATGTCTGCAGTTGTATCTCTAAAATAAAAACAATGAACTTTTCATCTAAATAATTTTTCAGTGAATTATGGTTATTTATTAATATATTTCTAATTTGAAATACAAATCAATTTATAACACATATTCTTACCCGGAAGGCATTGATACATATCCACGCTTCCTCGTACAGTAATAAATGAATATGTGATAAAGTTACTGACTACAGGTATAATAATATGAGTAATAAAAAAAATCTGTCCGCAGAAGAGACGGATCTTACGCGTAGGAAACTGTTAACCAGTGCCGGTATTCTTGCCGCAGGCGGTATGCTATCCGGCGCGGTAAAGGCTGATGAAAAATGCGCCGTCAAGGCGAAACCGGCGTGGGATAAACCGTTTACTGGCGAAATCCCGGAAAAATTGCCAGAAGGATATAATATTCTGTTAGTCGTGACCGACCAGGAGCGTTTTTTTCCTACGTTTCCTTTCCCGGTACCCGGCAGAGAGCGGCTCATGAAAACGGGGGTGACATTCTGTAATCATCAGAATACCAGTAATGTCTGTACGCCTTCCCGCTCCGTATTGTATACCGGCTTACATATGCCCCAGACAAAGATGTTCGATAATCTGGGATTACCCTGGATGCCTTATGACCTTGACCCCGCTCTTGGAACCACAGGTCATATGATGCGGGAACTGGGATACTATACGGCCTATAAAGGTAAGTGGCATCTTACAGAAAAACTGGAGAAGCCTTTGCCTGACGAAAAAGATGAGGATATTGATGTCGGGGATATTCCTGAACCAGAATTACATAAAATTATGGAAAAATATGGTTTTGCTGACTATCACGGCATCGGCGATATTATAGGCCATAGTAAAGGCGGCTATTTTTATGATTCAACCACCACGGCTCAGACTATAAATTGGTTAAGATGCAAGGGGCAGCCCTTGAATGACCAACACAAGCCCTGGTTCCTGGCCGTTAACCTCGTTAATCCTCATGACGTCATGTTTATTGATACCGATAAAGAGGGAGAAAAGGTACAGTGGCGTGGCGAGTTGGATCAGGATGATAATACCCTGGCGCCCACGCAGCCGCCGGAAAACGAGCTTTATCAGGCAAGCTGGCCGAACTATCCGCTGCCGGCAAACAGGCATCAGTCATTCAATGAGCAGGGAAGACCGCCGGCGCATCTTGAATACCAGACGGCGCGCGCTGCGCTGGAAGGGCAGTTTCCTGATGAAGATCGTCGTTGGCGTAAACTGCTTGACTACTATTTCAACTGTATCCGCGATTGTGATACTCACCTTGACCGGATATTAAATGAACTTGATGCCCTCAAGTTAACTGATAAAACGATTGTTGTATTTACTGCCGATCATGGTGAATTAGGCGGAAGCCATCAGATGCACGGTAAAGGCGCTTCCGTTTATAAAGAACAGATCCATGTACCGATGATTATTTCCCACCCGGCGTACCCCGGTAATAAGAAATGTCAGGCGTTGACCTGTCATCTTGATATCGCGCCGACATTAGTTGGGCTGACCGGTTTGCCGGAAGAAAAACAGCACCAGGCGTTAGGCAACCGCAAAGGCGTTAATTTTAGCGGATTGCTAAAAAACCCGGAGGGCGTTGCGGTTAATGCGGTGAGAAATGCCAGCTTATATTGCTATGGCATGATCTTGTATACCGATGCCCATTATCTCCACCGCGTTATCGCGCTACAAAGAGATAAACAAAAAACGGTGGCGCAAATCAAGCAGGAAATATCCCATTTGCATCCTGATTTCAGCCATCGTTCAGGGACGCGGATGATTAACGATGGTCGTTATAAGTTTGCGCGTTATTTCTCGCTAAGGGAGCATAATACGCCGGAAACCTGGGAGGATCTTATTAAGTACAACGATCTTGAACTTTACGATCTTAAAAATGATCCCGATGAGAACCATAACCTTGCTGCTGATAAACAGAAATATCAGGATCTCATTCTTACGATGAATGAAAAACTGAATAAAATTATCAAAGACGAAATTGGCGTGGATGACGGCAGTTTTATGCCGGATGCGGCCCGTGAGCCGTGGGATCTTACTATTGAGCAGTTTAACCGCATGGCGAAAGATTAAGAGCCTGCCCATTAGGCTATTTTATTCGCCATTTTGGGACCGGGCAGTGCTCAAAATCCTCACGTACTACGTGTACGCTCCGGTTTCTGCGCGCTGGTCGGCCCCAAACTGGCTTCAACAATTACGCCTACTGGGCCAGGCTCTAAGTACCTGACCCATTAGGTTAATTTATGCGTCGGCGATCTGGCATCCAGCGTGTCTGGAGGTTCAGATGCTGTTGGCGCTGCGCTTATTGGGCCTGTGTCATCATGTAATGGATTGATATTACAGTCATTACAGGCAAATTTAGCGCAGCGCCGCCCGACAAGAAGGCCTTAAACCGATTGGTCAACGATTTAAGGCTGCCATCATCACCAACCTTTCCACACCGGATCGCGCTTTTCCGCAAACGCCTGCGGCCCTTCGAGAGCGTCTTCCGGGGGCAGGATGGCGTCAACTCCTGGCTGGCGTTAATTCAATTTTTTCTGGTTAGCCGCTCAATAATATTCACTATTAGCCTGGCGAATTTGTCACTACACTTTGTAATAAAAAACAGATCATCACAGGCTAATCATGATCCTCATTATTTATGCGCATCCGTATCCGCATCATTCTCATGCGAATAAGCGGATGCTTGAACAGGCAGGGACGCTGGAAAACGTCGAAATACGTTCGCTTTATCACCTCTATCCCGATTTCAATATTGACGTTGCCGCCGAGCAGGAGGCGCTGTCGCGCGCGAGTCTTATCGTCTGGCAGCATCCGATGCAGTGGTACAGCGTCCCTCCTTTACTCAAATTATGGATGGATAAAGTCCTCACCCACGGCTGGGCTTACGGTCATGGCGGTACGGCATTGCACGGTAAACATCTGCTGTGGGCGGTAACGACCGGCGGTGGTGAAAACCACTTTGCTATCGGTTCACATCCCGGATTTGACGTCCTTTCTCAGCCGCTACAGGCGACGGCGCTCTATTGCGGCCTCAAATGGCTGCCGCCGTTTGCCATGCACTGCACGTTCATTTGCGATAACGACACCTTACAGGCGCAGGCGCGTCAGTATAAACAGCGTTTACTGGCATGGCAGGAGGTGAATCATGGATAGCCATACTCTACTGCAGGCGCTGATCTATCTTGGTTCGGCGGCGCTGATTGTGCCGATTGCGGTACGTTTGGGCTTAGGATCGGTGCTGGGGTATCTGATTGCGGGTTGCATTATCGGCCCCTGGGGGCTACGGCTGGTAACGGACGCCGAATCTATTCTGCATTTTGCGGAAATCGGCGTCGTGCTGATGTTGTTTGTTATTGGGCTTGAGCTGGACCCGCAACGGTTATGGAAGCTGCGCGCCTCGGTATTTGGCGGCGGCGCGTTACAAATGGTGATCTGCGGCGGACTGATTGGTCTGTTCTGCATGTTTCTTGGCCTGCGTTGGCAGGTGGCGGAACTGATTGGTATGACGCTGGCGCTTTCGTCCACGGCTATCGCCATGCAGGCAATGAATGAGCGTAACCTGACCGTTTCGCAAGTAGGGCGTAGCGCATTTGCGGTGCTCTTGTTCCAGGATATCGCGGCGATCCCGCTGGTGGCGATGATTCCGCTGCTGGCCGCCAGCGGCGCATCCACCACGCTTGGCGCGTTTGCGCTGTCGGCGTTGAAAGTCGCAGGCGCGTTGGCGCTGGTGGTGCTGCTGGGACGCTACGTTACGCGCCCGGCGCTGCGCTTTGTCGCGCGTTCTGGTTTGCGGGAAGTGTTCAGCGCCGTGGCGCTATTTCTGGTGTTTGGTTTCGGCCTGTTGCTGGAAGAGGTTGGGCTGTCAATGGCGATGGGCGCGTTCCTGGCGGGCGTTCTGCTGGCGAGTTCGGAATATCGTCATGCGCTGGAAAGTGATATTGAACCCTTTAAGGGGTTGCTGCTGGGGCTGTTCTTTATTGGTGTCGGCATGTCGATTGATTTCGGCACGCTGGTGGAGAATCCGCTGCGCATTCTGCTGTTGTTGGCCGGTTTTCTGGCAATCAAAATCGTCATGTTGTGGCTGGTCGCGAGGCCGCTGGGCGTACCGGCAAAACAGCGTCGCTGGTTTGCCGTCTTATTAGGCCAGGGAAGTGAGTTTGCGTTTGTGGTTTTTGGCGCGGCGCAAATGGCGGATGTACTTGAGCCGGAATGGGCAAAAGCGCTGACGCTGGCGGTCGCGCTGTCGATGGCGGCAACGCCGATTTTTCTGGTGCTGCTGACGCGCATGGAGAAGACCGCGACGGGTGAAGCGCGCGAGGCGGATGAAATCGACGAAGAGCAACCGCGGGTTATTGTGGCCGGGTTTGGACGATTTGGTCAGATAGCCGGGCGTTTGCTGCTGTCGAGCGGGGTGAAGATGGTGGTGCTCGATCACGACCCCGATCATATCGAAACGCTGCGTAAATTCGGCATGAAGGTTTTTTATGGCGACGCGACGCGTATGGATTTGCTGGAATCTGCCGGAGCGGCGAAGGCGGAGGTATTGATTAACGCCATTGACGATCCGCAAACCAATTTGCAACTGAGTGAACTGGTGAAGTCGCATTTCCCGCATCTGCAGATTATCGCCCGCGCCCGTGATGTCGATCATTATATTCGCCTGCGCCAGGCTGGTGTGGCGATGCCCGAACGTGAAACCTTCGAAGGCGCGCTCAAAAGCGGGAGACAGGCGCTGGAAGCGCTGGGGCTGGGGCGTTATGAAGCCCGCGAGCGCGCGGATCTGTTCCGCCATTTTAATACCCGGATGGTGGAAGAGATGGCGAAAGGGGAAAACGATCCGTTATCTCGCGCCGCCGCCTATAAACGTACCAGCGCGATGTTGAGCGAAATTATTACCGAGGACCGGGAGCATCTGTCGTTGATTCAGCGCCACGGCTGGCAGGGAACGGCTGAGGGCAAACATTCCGGGGAGGCCGCTGATGAACCCGAGGTCAAACCGTCAATCTAAAGTAAAAAATGTGATGTTCTGCAAACTTTACTGCTAATTGGCTGTTTTTGAACTACTGTAATGCTGGCGCTCCACATCAAATGAGTGGCGTCGCCAGCAGAACGAAAAATTTTCGTGCTCATCCTCTTTTCGTCAGTCGACGAAAGATTGCGCTTTACGTATAGTGGCGGCAATTTTTTTGTATCAGGAAATAATTAATGATCAGTCTGATTGCGGCGTTAGCGGTGGATCGCGTCATCGGTATGGAAAACGCCATGCCGTGGAACCTGCCTGCCGATCTCGCCTGGTTTAAACGTAACACGTTAAATAAACCTGTCGTCATGGGACGTCACACCTGGGAGTCCATCGGACGCCCCTTACCGGGACGTAAAAATATTGTTATCAGCAGCCAGCCAGGCACCGACGATCGCGTGCAGTGGGTGAAGTCTGTCGATGAGGCGATTGCCGCTTGCGGCGATGCGCCGGAAATTATGGTCATTGGCGGCGGGCGCGTGTACGAGCAGTTCCTGCCAAAGGCGCAGAAGCTTTATCTGACGCATATTGATGCGGAAGTCGAAGGCGATACCCATTTTCCGGATTATGAACCGGATGACTGGGAATCGGTATTCAGTGAGTTTCACGATGCCGACGCGCAGAATTCTCACAGCTATTGTTTCGAGATTCTGGAACGTCGTTAACGCTGTAGTGCCGGATGGCGGCGAAACGCCTTATCCGGCCTACTCTTGAGCCAGATGTCGCCAGATGTAGGCCTGATAAGCGTAGCGCCATCAGGCATAAACCTATCAGGCGTTGACCGCTTCGCCTTCGCCCATATCCATCTGGCGGTTTGACGGCTGCACAAAATACTGTTTATCTTCCCAACGTAAACAGGTCAACTCCCCGCCCCAGCAGCAGCCGGTATCCAGCGCGTAAATACCTTCTGGCGTCCCTTTCCCTTCCAGCGACGCCCAGTGCCCGAACGCAATGCTGTAAGCCTCGCTCACCGGCCCCGGAATGGCGAACCACGGCTTCAGCGGCGCAGGGGCATTTTCCGGCGACGCTTTGCTGTACATATCCAGTTGACCGTTAGGAAAGCAGTAACGCATACGGGTAAAGGCATTAGTAATAAAGCGTAGCCGCGCCAGACCGCTTAACTCCGGCGACCAGTTATTCGGCATATCGCCATACATCGCGTCGAGGAAAAACGGGTACGAGTCGCTCGACAGCACCGCTTCAACATCGCGGGCGCACTCTTTTGCCGTCTGCAAATCCCACTGCGGGGTAATACCCGCATGCGCCATGACCAGCTTTTTCTCTTCATCTACCTGCAACAGCGGCTGACGGCGTAACCAATTCAACAGCTCATCGGCGTCCGGCGCTTCAAGAAGCGGGGTCAGCCGGTCTTTAGGTTTGTTGCGGCTAATCCCGGCGAATACGGCCAACAGGTGTAAATCGTGATTCCCCAGCACCAAACGCACGCTATTGCCAAGTGATTTGACGTAGCGTAACACGTCCAGCGAACCGGGACCGCGGGCGACCAAATCGCCAGTCAGCCATAGAGTGTCTGTATCTGGCGTAAATTCCACTTGCTGTAATAAGGCGATCAGTTCGTCGTAGCAACCGTGAACGTCGCCGATGAGATAAGTTGCCATTGTTATAATTTTAGTGAATGAGTGTAGGGACGGCGAGTCGAAACACGGGAATGTCGATGGTAAAGGCGTCGCCATTTTCATCGATCATTTCGTAATGACCCTGCATGGTGCCCAGCGGCGTTTCAATTACCGCGCCGCTGGTGTACTGATACTCTTCGCCAGGCGCAATGCGCGGCTGGACGCCAACCACACCTTCGCCCTGGACTTCGGTTTCACGGCCATGACCATTGGTAATCAGCCAGTAGCGGCCCAATAGCTGCACTGGCGCCCGGCCCAGATTGCGGATGGTTACGGTATAGGCAAAAACGTAACGTTCATCGTCAGGTGAGGATTGCGCCTCAATGTAGACGCTTTGCACCTGAATACACACTCTGGGCGAATTGATCATGTTTAACTCTCCTTCAAAGGCGCGTTTTCCGACAGATAGTTGGCCATCTGGCAGTACTGCGCGACAGAGATATTTTCCGCGCGCATTGCCGGGTCAATACCCATTTCCGTCAATGTCTCAACGCTAAAAAGATTGCCGAGACTGTTACGGATCGTTTTACGGCGCTGGTTAAAGGCCTCGGTGGTAATACGGCTCAACACGCGAATATCTTTAACCGGGTAAGGCATTGTTGCGTGTGGAACCAGACGCACCACGGCGGAGTCCACTTTGGGCGGCGGCGTGAAGGCGGATGGCGGCACTTCAAGCACCGGGATCACCTGACAGTAATATTGCGCCATCACGCTTAAACGACCATACGCTTTGCTGTTCGGCCCTGCAACCAGACGATTTACCACTTCTTTTTGCAACATAAAGTGCATGTCGGCAATGGCATCAGTATAGCTAAAGAGATGGAACATCAGCGGGGTGGAGATATTATAGGGCAGATTGCCGAACACACGCAGCGGTTGGCCCAACTGCGCAGACAGTTCGCCAAAGTTCATGGTCATGGCGTCCTGCTGATAAATAGTCAGCTTCGGCCCTAAGAACGGATGGGTTTGCAAACGCGCCGCCAGATCGCGGTCAAGTTCAATGACCGTGAGCTTATCCAGTCGTTCGCCGACCGGCTCCGTCAGCGCCGCCAGACCGGGGCCGATTTCAACCATCGCCTGGCCTTTTTGCGGATTAATAGCAGAAACAATACTGTCGATCACAAACCGATCGTTGAGAAAGTTTTGCCCGAAGCGTTTACGGGCTAAATGGCCCTGATGGACTCGATTATTCATTGGGTATTAACAATCATTTTGATGGCGAGATTAAGCGCCGTAATAAAACTGCCGACATCCGCTTTTCCTCGGCCCGCCAGTTCAAGCGCGGTGCCGTGATCAACGGAGGTTCGAATAAAAGGTAGGCCGAGCGTAATATTCACTCCCCGACCGAATCCCTGGTATTTTAGCACGGGCAGGCCCTGATCGTGGTACATCGCCAGCACCGCGTCGGCATTATCGAGATATTTGGGCTGAAACAGCGTATCAGCAGGTAGCGGCCCGTTGAGTTTCATTCCCTGCGCCCGCAGCTCGTCGAGTACCGGAATGATGGTGTCTATCTCTTCCGTGCCCATATGACCGCCTTCGCCCGCGTGCGGATTCAGGCCACAGACAAGAATGCGCGGTTCGGCAATACCAAATTTGGTCCGTAAATCGTGATGCAAAATAGCAATCACTTCGTGCAAAAGCGCAGGGGTGATGGCGTCTGCAATCGCCCGTAGCGGCAGATGCGTGGTCGCCAGCGCCACGCGAAGTTCTTCGGTTGCCAGCATCATCACGACTTTTTTCGCCTGCGAACGCTCTTCGAAAAACTCGGTATGACCGGTAAACGGAATGCCTGCGTCGTTAATAACGCCTTTGTGCACGGGGCCTGTGATCAGCGCGGCAAATTCACCGTTCAGACAGCCATCACACGCTCGCGCCAGCGTCTCTACCACGTAGGGGCCATTTTCTACCGTCAACTGACCGGGGATGGCAGGCGCGCGCAGCGAGACCGGCAATAGGGTCAGCGTTCCCGCGGGCTGCGGCGCAGCGGGGACATCAGGCGAGTAAGGGAGAAGCGAGAGGGGCAGGCCGAGCATGGCGGCCCGCTCCGTCAGGAGCGCGCCGTCCGCACAGACGACCAGTTCAATCGGCCACGCGCGTTGCGCCAGTTGGACGACAAGATCGGGGCCAATCCCGGCGGGTTCGCCGGGAGTGATAACAACGCGTTGCGCACTGCTCATTAGTTACTCAAAATCTTAACGTAAGCGCTGGCGCGCTGTTCTTGCATCCAGGTCGCCGCTTCTTCTGAGAACTTACGGTTCATCAGCATACGATAAGCGCGATCTTTCTGCGCCGCATCGGTTTTGTCTACCTTACGCGTATCCAGCAATTCGATCAGATGCCAGCCGAAAGAGGAGTGTACCGGCGCGCTTATTTGGCCTTTATGCAGCTTCGTCAGCGCGTCGCGGAACGCCGGATCGAAAATATCTGGCGTAGCCCAACCCAAATCACCGCCCTGGTTAGCGGAGCCCGGGTCCTGAGAGTACTCTTTCGCCGCAGCGGCAAAGGTGGTTTTACCACTCTTAATGTCAGCCGCGATTTCTTCCAGCTTCAGGCGCGCCTGCTGATCGTTCATGATCGGCGACGGCTTAAGCAGAATGTGACGAGCGTGAACTTCGGTCACGGAGATACTCTGGCTCTGACCGCGCAGGTCATTTACTTTCAGAATGTGGAAGCCGACGCCGGAGCGAATCGGGCCGACAATGTCGCCTTTCTTCGCGGTGCTCAGCGCCTGGGCGAAAATCCCCGGCAGCTCCTGGATACGGCCCCAGCCCATCTGACCGCCTTTTAACGCCTGCTGGTCGGCAGAGTAGGTAATCGCCAGTTTGCCGAAATCTGCGCCGTTACGCGCTTCTTCAACAATGCTTTCCGCCTGGCGCTGTGCGTCGTTAACCTGCTCGGAGGTTGGGTTTTCCGGCAGAGCAATCAGGATATGGCTCAGGTTCAGCTCGGTGCTGGCGTCGTTTTGGGTGCCAATCTGTTTTGCCAGCGCGTCAACTTCTTGCGGCAAAACGGTGATACGGCGACGAACCTCGTTGTTGCGCACTTCAGAGATAATCATCTCTTTACGAATCTGGTTACGGTAGGTTGAATAGTTCAGCCCATCGTAAGCCAGACGGCTGCGCATCTGATCCATCGTCATATTGTTTTGTTTGGCGATGTTGGCGATGGCCTGATCCAACTGCTCATCCGTGATCTTCACCCCCATCTTCTGACCCATCTGCAGGATAATTTGATCCATAATCAAACGTTCCAGGATCTGGTGACGCAGCGTGGCGTCGTCCGGAAGCTGCTGACCTGCCTGACCCGCGTTGAGTTTGACTGATTGCATTAAGCCATCAACGTCGCTTTCCAGCACGACGCCATTATTGACGACGGCTGCGACTTTATCGACTACCTGGGGGGCAGCGAAACTGGTATTCGCGATCATGGCGATACCGAGAAGCAGCGTTTTCCAGTTCTTCATACTTTTTCCATTTCAATTAACCGCAATGCGGATTACGTTGTAAATCAATCAGATTACATAGAGCTTTGGTACGGCAGAATGTTCGAACGCAACATTTCTTGCGTGCCGAGGCCGTAGTTAGAGCTCAAACCGCGCAGCTCAATGTTGAAGCCAATCGCGTTATCATAAATCGCGTGTTGTTTATCGTTATCCCAACCGTTCAGCTTACGTTCGTATCCGACGCGGATCGCATAGCAGCAAGAGTTGTACTGCAAGCCGAGCATCTGGTCTGCAGGTTTGCTCGAATTGGTATCGAAGTAGTACGCGCCGACAATCGACCAGCGATCGGCAATCGGCCAACTTGCCACCGCGCCCACCTGGTTGATGCCGTTTTTATACTGCTCTGCCGTGGAATAATACGAAGGCAACGTAGCCTGAATATATTCCGGGCTGGCATAGCGGTAGTTCAACTGTACCAGACGATCCTGATCCCGACGGTATTCGAGGCTGCTGCTGCTGGTAGCGACGCTATCCAGACGGGTATCGTACTGCACTCCGCTACGCAGCCCCCAGCGTTCTGAAATACGCCAGTAAGTGTCGCCTGCCCAAACCAGCGAACCGGTTTTGTCGTCATTCTCCCATTTAATGTTGTCATCGCCGGTGCGAGACTCCGTGAAATAGTAGATTTGACCAACAGAAACGTTAAAACGTTCAACGGCGGCATCATCATAAATGCGTGTTGTGACGCCGGTCGTGACCTGGTTGGCGGAAGCAATACGGTCGAGACCGCCATAAGTGCGGTCGCGGAACAGGCCGTTATAGTCGGATTGCAGCAAAGAAGAATCGTAGTTATAGATGCCGCTCTGGTCGCGGTACGGCACATACAGGTACTGCACGCGTGGTTCCAGCGTCTGGGTATACCCCGGCGCCAGCATCGCCATATCGCGTTCGAAGATGAGCTTACCGTCGACTTTAAACTGCGGCATGACGCGGTTAACCGAATCTTCCAGCTTATTTTTATTGTTTGGATCGCTGTTATAGCTGTCCAGATTCGTTTGCTGATAGTGCGTCGCCATCAGCTTCGCTTCGGTGTTCAGGCTGCCCCAGCGGTTGGAGAGCGGCAAATTAATGGTTGGCTCCAGGTGGACGCGGGTCGCTTCCGGCATATTGTCTTTGGTGTTGACGAAATGTACCGCCTGGCCGTAAATCCGGGTATCAAACGGCCCGAGATCGTTATGGTAGTAGTTAACGTCTAACTGCGGCTCCGCAGAGTAGCTGCTGGTGTTTTGATCGTTAAAGACCTGGAATTGTTTGGTCGACACCGTAGCGTCAAAGTTTTGTACGGCGTAGCCGACGCTGAATTTCTGCGTTGCGTAGCCGTCGGTACTGGAACCGTACTTACTGTCGAAATCATTAAAGTAGCTGGAGTCGCTGACTTTGGTGTAATCGACGTTAAAACGCCACACCTGATCCATCACGCCTGAGTGCTGCCAGTAGAATAACCAGCGGTGCTTATCGCCCTCTTTGGGATGATCGTCCTCGTAGACTTTATCAGAAGGCAGATAATCTAATTCCATCAACCCGGCGCCTGCCTGCGTGAGATAACGGAATTCGTTCTCCCACATAATATTGCCGCGGCGGTGCATATAGTGCGGGGTGATGGTGGCGTCCATATTGGGCGCGATGTTCCAGTAATACGGTAAGTAGAACTCGAAATAGTTCTTGGTCGTGTATTTCGCGTTCGGGATCAGGAAACCTGAGCGACGTTTGTCACCGACGGGTAGCTGTAAATAGGGGCTATAAAAGATCGGAACCGGACCTACTTTAAACCGGGCGTTCCAGATCTCCGCAACCTGTTCTTCACGGTCATGGATGACTTCACTCCCCACCACGCTCCAGGTATCGGAGCCAGGCAGACAGGAGGTAAAGCTGCCGTTTTCCAGAATGGTATAACGGTTTTCGCCGCGCTGCTTCATGAGATCGGCTTTACCGCGCCCCTGACGGCCCACCATCTGGTAATCGCCTTCCCAGACGTTCGTGTCTTTGGTGTTCAGGTTCGCCCAGCCCTTCGGCCCTTTAAGGATGACCTGATTGTCATCATAATGCACATTACCCAGCGCATCGACGGTGCGTACAGGTTCCGGCTGACCTTCCGCCTGCTTCTGATGAAGCTGCACTTCATCCGCTTGCAGGCGGCTATTCCCCTGCATAATGTCCACGTTGCCGGTAAAAACGGCATCGTCCGGGTAGTTACCTTTAGCGTTATCGGCATTGATAGTAACCGGCAGATCGTTGGTATCGCCTTTTACCAGAGGACGATCGTAGCTCGGCACGCCCAACATACACTGTGAGGCGAGATCGGCTGCCAGCCCCTGATGACTATAAAGGGCGCTGGCGATCATGGTGGCCAGAAGAGTGGGAATACGTTTTTTCATACGTTGTATTTATTGTTCCATCATCGGTAGCGTTGCGCGTGACAAACGGTCACAGCCTAACTTACTCATCTTCGCTGCGCCAGTGTTAATCCTGCCGTTTAGCGTCTGTGGTGTTAGGCACGGCATTGAATGACAGGTATGATAATGCAAATTATAGGCGATGTCCCACAATTGACCGTAGCCTTCATTCGCAGAAAAGCACCTTATTTTGTGGGAGATAGCCTCACCGATAGCGTAACGTTTTGGGGAGTCTATGCAGTACTGGGGAAAGATAATTGGCGTCGCCGTAGCCCTGATGATGGGCGGCGGCTTTTGGGGCGTGGTCCTGGGTCTGCTGGTGGGCCATATGTTCGACAAAGCCCGCAGCCGAAAAATGGCGTGGTTTGCCAACCAGCGGGAACGGCAGGCGCTGTTTTTTGCCACCACCTTTGAGGTAATGGGCCACTTAACCAAATCAAAAGGACGGGTGACGGAAGCGGATATTCATATCGCCAGTCAGTTGATGGATCGTATGAATTTACACGGCGATTCACGTACAGCCGCGCAGAACGCCTTTCGGGTCGGAAAAGCGGATAATTACCCATTACGTGAAAAGATGCGGCAGTTTCGTAGCGTCTGCTTCGGGCGTTTTGATCTGATCCGGATGTTTCTGGAAATTCAGATCCAGGCGGCGTTTGCCGATGGCTCGCTACACCCTAATGAGCGGGAAGTGCTGTATGTGATTGCGGAAGAGCTAGGTATTTCCCGCGTACAGTTCGATCAGTTTCTGCGCATGATGCAGGGCGGCGCGCAGTTTGGCGGCGGTTATCATCAACAGTCCGGCGGCGGCTGGCAGCAGGCGCAGCGCGGCCCGACGCTGGAAGATGCCTGTAATGTGCTGGGGGTTAAAACCACCGACGATGCAACCACCATTAAACGCGCTTATCGCAAACTGATGAGCGAGCATCATCCGGACAAACTGGTCGCGAAAGGTTTACCGCCGGAAATGATGGAAATGGCGAAGCAAAAAGCGCAGGAAATTCAGAAAGCGTATGAGCTAATCAAAGAACAGAAAGGCTTCAAGTGATTGAATTGCCGGATGCGACTAGCGCCTTATCCGGCCTACGTTAATGAATGTAGGCCGGGCAAGCGAAGCGCTCCGGCATAAATTGGCTCTGAATTTAAAAATCTGCCGGGACTTTAAACGTCATGCTGGTGCCGTAAGCGGGATGGGTAATGGTCAGCATTTCGGCGTGTAACTGCAAACGCGGCGCCAGCGACAACGCTTCCGGCGAAGCGTAAAACCGATCGCCTAAAATCGGGTGGCCTAACGCCAGCATATGCACACGAAGCTGATGCGAACGCCCGGTGATCGGTTTGAGCACCACGCGGGCGGTATTATCCGCCGCAAACTCCACCACGTTATATTCCGTTTGCGCCGGTTTGCCGGTTTCATAACACACTTTCTGCTTTGGCCGGTTCGGCCAGTCGCAGATGAGCGGTAAGTCAACCAGCCCTTCCGCCGGGGAGGGATGGCCCCATACGCGCGCCACATACTGCTTTTTCGGCTCACGTTCGCGGAACTGGCGTTTTAGCTCCCGCTCCGCGGCTTTGGTCAGCGCCACTACAATCACGCCGCTGGTGGCCATATCCAGACGATGCACCGATTCTGCCTGCGGGTAGTCGCGCTGGATACGCGTCATAATGCTGTCTTTGTGCGCTTCCAGACGCCCCGGCACGGACAACAGGCCGCTGGGCTTATTGACCACCATAATGTGCTCATCCTGATACAGGATAACCAGCCAGGGTTCCTGCGGCGGATTGTAGTTTTCCATCCCCATGTACGGCTCCGTTATTGGTGCGTGACGACGATAAGACGCAGCGCGTCCAGACGCCAGCCTGCCTGATTCAGGCTTTCCAGCACCTGCTGACGGTTGCTGTCGATAGCGGCAAGTTCGTCGTCGCGAATGTTCGGGTTGACGGCGCGCAGCGCTTCCAGACGCGACAGTTCCCCGGACAGTTTTTCATCCGCCTCGCGACGCGCGTTATCAATCAGCGCTCTGGCGGACTTTTCAATCTGCGTCTCGCCCAGTTGCAAAATGGCGTGGACGTCCTGTTGCACGGCGTTAACCAGTTTGCTGCCGGTGTGGCGATTCACGGCGCTGAGCTGACGGTTGAAGGTTTCAAACTCGACCTGGGCGGCCAGATTGTTGCCGTTTTTATCTAACAGCATACGTACCGGCGTCGGCGGCAGGAAGCGGTTCAGTTGTAGCTGTTTCGGCGCCTGCGCTTCCACGACGTAAACCAGTTCGACCAGCAGCGTGCCGACGGGCAGCGCTTTATTTTTCAACAGCGAAATGGTGCTGCTGCCGGTGTCGCCGGAGAGGATCAGATCCAGTCCGTTACGGATGAGCGGATGTTCCCAGGTAATAAACTGCGCATCTTCGCGAGACAGGGCTACGTCACGTTCAAACGTGATAGTACAGCCGTCTTCCGGCAGGCCGGGGAAATCCGGCACCAACATGTGGTCGGACGGCGTCAGCACGATCAGGTTGTCGCCGCGATCGTCCTGGTTAATGCCGACGATATCGAACAGGTTCATGGCGAACGCGATCAGGTTGGTGTCGTCGTCCTGTTCTTCAATGCTTTGTGCGAGCTGTTGGGCTTTTTCTCCGCCGTTGGAGTGGATCTCCAGCAGGCGGTCGCGGCCCTGTTCTAACTGGGCTTTTAGCGCTTCATGTTGTTCGCGGCAGGATTTGATCAGATCGTCAAACCCGTCGGTTTCTTCAGGCGCGGCCAGATAGTTAATCAGACTGGCGTAGGCTGAATCATAAATCGCGCGACCGGTCGGGCAGGTGTGCTCAAAGGCGTCCAGCCCTTCGTGATACCAGCGAACCAGCACCGACTGGGCGGTTTTTTCCAGGTACGGGACGTGGATCTGGATATCATGCGCCTGGCCGATACGATCCAGACGACCAATACGCTGTTCCAGCAGATCCGGGTTAAACGGCAAGTCGAACATCACCAGATTGCTGGCAAACTGGAAGTTACGTCCTTCGGAGCCGATTTCGGAACATAACAGCACCTGCGCGCCGGTATCTTCTTCGGCGAACCAGGCGGCGGCGCGGTCGCGTTCGATAATCGACATGCCCTCATGGAACACGGCGGCGCGGATGCCTTCGCGTTCGCGCAGCACCTGCTCCAGCTGTAACGCGGTGGTCGCTTTGGCGCAGATCACCAGCACTTTTTGCGAACGATGGCTGGTCAGATAGCCCATTAGCCACTCAACGCGTGGGTCGAAGTTCCACCAGGTGCCGGTATCGCCTTCGAACTCCTGATAAATTTGTTCCGGATAGAGCATATCGCGGGCGCGATCTTCCGCGCTTTTACGCGCGCCCATAATGCCGGAGACCTTAATGGCGGTCTGATACTGGGTCGGCAGCGGCAGTTTTACCGTATGCAGTTCACGTTTCGGGAACCCCTTGACGCCGTTACGGGTGTTGCGGAACAGAACGCGGCTGGTGCCGTGGCGATCCATCAGCATCGACACCAGCTCATCACGGGCGGCCTGCGCATCGTCGCGATCGCTATTAGCGGCCTGCAACAGCGGTTCAATATCCTGTTCGCCGATCAGATCGCCCAGCCTGTTCAGTTCGTCGTTGCTGAGTTTATTGCCCGCCAGCAGCATGGCCACCGCATCGGCGACAGGTCGGTAGTTTTTCTGTTCTTCGACAAACTGTTCGAAATCGTGGAAACGGTTCGGATCGAGCAGGCGCAGACGGGCGAAATGGCTTTCCATCCCCAGCTGTTCTGGCGTGGCGGTCAGCAGCAGCACGCCCGGCACGCGTTCAGCTAACTGTTCGATGGCCATATATTCACGGCTCGGCGCATCGGTACTCCACACCAGATGATGCGCTTCGTCGACCACCAGCAAATCCCACTCGGCGTCGCACAAATGTTCCAGACGCTGCTTATTACGGCGGGCGAAATCCAGCGAACAGATCACCAGTTGTTCGGTTTCAAACGGGTTATACGCGTCGTGCTGCGCTTCGGTATAGCGTTCGTCATCGAACAGCGCGAAGCGCAGGTTGAAACGGCGCAGCATTTCTACCAGCCACTGGTGTTGCAGGGTTTCCGGAACAATGATCAATACGCGTTCCGCCGCGCCGGATAATAACTGTTGATGCAGAATCATCCCGGCTTCAATGGTTTTACCTAAGCCCACTTCATCCGCCAGCAGTACGCGCGGCGCGTGGCGACGACCCACATCATGAGCGATATTAAGCTGATGCGGGATCAGGTTGGTCCGCTGACCGCGCAGACCGCTGTATGGCATCCGGTACTGCTCGCTCTGAAATTTACGGGCGCGATAGCGCAGCGCGAACCGATCCATTCGATCGATTTGACCGGCGAACAGACGATCCTGGGGCTTACTGAAAACCAACTTACTGTCGAGCAGGACCTCGCGCAACGTCACATTGGTCTCTTCGGTATCCAGGCGGGTGCCGACATAAACAAGCAGGCCATTTTCTTCTTTTACTTCATCGATATGTAGCTGCCAGCCTTCATGGCTTGTAATCGTATCGCCAGGGTTGAACATGACGCGGGTCACGGGAGAATCACTGCGCGCATACAGGCGGTTTTCCCCCGTGGACGGGAAAAGTAAGGTGACGGTTCGCGCATCCATCGCAACAACGGTTCCAAGTCCCAGCTCGCTTTCTGTATCGCTGATCCAGCGTTGACCAAGTGTAAAAGGCATATGTGTTCGGCTCTATATCTTTAATTACAGGCATTACTCGCCATTCCCAGGCGACAGCACTGGATAATTGCGAGTATACGACCCCGCTACCAGGCTAATGTGGTAGTGGCGTTAATTAGGTCCAGGAATGGAAAGGGCGCTATGGTACTGGAAGGCGGCGCTTTCGTCACGCGTCAAAATAGCCCCAGTTGCCCGGTCAGTAGTGTAGCAAAATTATCTTCAACGAAGGGAAGAATTCCTTCCGCCACGGGTTGTAGCTGGCGGGTAAGATAGTGTTCGTAATCCAGCGGCGACTGCTGGTAATCCACGGGCTCGGGGCCGTTAACAGTCCAGACATATTTTATGGCGCCGCGATTCTGATACTGCGCCGGACGACCCTGCTTCAGGTTTTGTTCATCCGCCAGCCGGGCGGCGCGAACGTGCGGCGGAACGTTACGTTGGTACTCATGTAAAGGGCGACGCAGACGCTTACGATAAACCAGCTGCGCGTCCAGTTCGCCCGCCATCAGTTTATCGATAGTCTCGCGCACATAGTCTTGATAAGGTTCATTGCGAAAAACGCGCAGATACAGCTCCTGTTGAAAGCGCTGCGCCAGCGGCGTCCAGTCGGTCCGCACCGTTTCCAGACCTTTAAATACCATGCGCTGGCTGTCGCCTTCCTGAATCAGGCCCGCGTAGCGTTTTTTACTGCCAGTATCCGCGCCGCGGATGGTCGGCATCAGAAAACGGCAAAAGTGGGTTTCAAACTCCAGCTCCAGCGCGCTGGTCAACTTTTGCTGTTGTAACGTCTGCGCCCACCATTCGTTCACGTGACGCACCAGCCTGTGCCCGATTTCCGCCGCATCGGCTTCTGAATGCGCGCGCCGGAGCCAGACGAAAGTGGAATCGGTATCGCCATAAATCACGTCATAACCCTGCGCCTCAATCAGCGCTTTGGTCTGGCGCATAATCGCATGACCGCGCATGGTGATTGACGACGCCAGACGGGGATCGAAAAAGCGACAGGCCGTGGTGCCGAGTACGCCATAAAAGGCGTTCATAATGATTTTAAGCGCCTGCGAGAGCGGTTTATTGCCCTGACGTTTGGCTTCATCGCGCCCGTGCCAGATTTGGCTAACAATTTCCGGCAGGCAGTGCTTTTCTCGTGAAAACCAGGCGTCAAGGAAACCTTCGGTACTGTGTTCCGGATCCGGCTGCGCCATGCCTTCGACCAGCCCGACGGGATCAATCAAAAACGTGCGGATAATCGACGGGTACAGGCTTTTATAATCCAGCACCAGTACTGAATCGTATAATCCGGGTTGTGAATCCATTACGTAGCCGCCGGGACTTGCCAGCGGCGGCACTTCGCCGAGATTGGGCGCGACATAGCCGGCGCGGTGCATTCGCGGAAAGTAAAGATGCCCGAATGCGGCGACCGAACCGCCGTGGCGATCGACCGGCAGGCCGTTGATCGTCGCGCGTTCCAGCAAAAACGGCATGATCTCGGTTTTATGGAAAATGCGCGTGACCAGCTCGCAGTCTTTCAGGTTGTAGGTGGCGAGGGCGGGTTTATCCTGGGCAAAGCGGCGATCGATCTCATCCATACGATCCCAGGGATTATCAATGGATTTTCCTTCGCCGAGCAGTTCCTGCGAGACGGCTTCCAGCGAAAAAGACGAAAAATTCCAGAACGCGGATTTAAGCGCGTCGATACCATCGATAATGACTCGCCCTCTGGCCTGGGCGAAAAAAACGCCGTTTTTGAAGCCATGTTCGCGCCACTCCAGTTCGCTATTGTCTCGCCCCAGCCGTAAAGGGATACGGTAGCGTTCGGCATGTTTTTGCAGCATACGCAGGTCGAACTGCACCACGTTCCAGCCGATGATGACGTCAGGATCATGTTCGGCAAACCAGGCGTTGAGTTTTTCCAGCAGCTGCGGGCGGCTGGCGACATACACAAGCTCGAAGTCCAGTTGGCGGTCATCGCCATTCGCCGGACCCAGCATATAAACGGTACGCTGGCCGCAGCCTTCCAGACCAATGCAATACAGTTCGCCGTGTCGCGTGGTTTCGATATCCAGCGAGACCCATTTTAGCGGCGGTCGATAGTCGGGGTGGGGTTTAAGACGCGCATTGCGGATAACGCCGTTGCGCATCTCGCCGTCTACCCAAACGGGCGACGTAATAAAACGCTCCATCAGGTAACGTTCCGGCGGGCGTACATCCGCTTCATAAACGGTGACGCCGTTTTCGCGCAGCAGTTTCTCCATCCGCATAAGCTGGCGGTGAGTACGGCAATACAGACCGGATACCGGCTGACGATGAAAGTCTCGCAGCTGGAGCGGCGTCAGGCGATAGTCTTTTTCCGCCTGTAGCAGCGAGGCGGCGCGGGAGGTCTGGCTGGTCGGAATAAACGCCACGGACTCTTGCGGCGCCAGCGTCGCCTGCACAGGGCCGTTGTCTGTCGCCAGCCAGAAAGAGACCTCCGTTCCTTGCGGCGTATCCCGCCAGTGCCGGGTTAAAATGAAACCTGCCTGCGCCACGATGATTACCTGTCTAAAAAATTCACGCTAATTATAACCTGTTTTAGGGGGTAATACTGTTATTTTGTACAGGCATATAACGTAAAAGCCGATATCCGCTGTAATAAAAAGTTTCTCGCAGTAAGAAGCGGGTTTGCGCCCACCAGGATTTATAGCGGGTGGATCGCGTGGGTGATGAGCGGCTATCGATACCATTATCCTGAGCGATAGTTTTCAGACGCAGCATATGCAGCGGATCGCTGACCAGTAACGCTGTGCGCCATTGTTGTTGTCGCAGTATCTGTTTTGCGTAACGAATATTTTCGCGCGTCACGGTAGAGCGCTCTTCAATAAAAATTGCCTTAGCCGGAATGCCTTTTTCCAGAACGTATTGACGGGCTATCGCCGCGTCGGAAACCGTTGCGCCAGCGCCGTAGCCGCCGGTTAATACCAACGCGCGGACAATGTGTTGTTGGTAAAGCCAGATGGCATGATCCAGTCTGGCCTGAAAAACGGGAGAAGGCGTTTTTCCGCTAACGCCTGCTCCTGCGACAATCGCGCAGTCAGCTACGCGCGTCTGGTTTTGCTGACTGAACTGATAAATAGCGATGGCATTATGGATAAACACCGTAGCCATAATGAGAATGATGCCTGCCGCGATTCTGATGATGTAGCGATATTTCATGAATGAGTTCGTTCCCCGTGACGGGTGTAATGGATATTTTAACGATAAAATGGCTTTTAGCGTCAGATATTTTTGCTGACGTATATTTATCAATATAATGATGCCGGTATATACAGCAGATATAATTACCCTATAACTGCTAATTTTGAATCATGTTTATTTACCATTTTTCCCCATGTATTAGCTGTTTTGTGTCAAGTCTGTTTTCATACATTCAGTATTTTTCAGAAAGGCGCTTGTTCGAATCTGTTACTTATTTCTCGGATTAACAAAAAAGCGATATTTTTTGTTTGTTTTAATTAATGAAAAGTGTAACAATTTCATTTGGAACATCCGCACCGTCAGGTAGAAATATAATATTCCAATTGGCCGCTATGGTTAAATAAAAATGGATTACAGTGCGAATTCGTCGGGAACTCTCTGCATAATTTAATTTTTATTTTAGAATATAATTTTATTTTGACTTTCGGGTGCGGGTGTTTTTATCAAAATTTGTGGTATTCGGGAATGATCTTTTATGAATGTGAGTATGCAGGCGCGTCTGGTAGGGAACGACCGTTATCTTTTCGTCAATACTCAACGCGCTAACCCTTCCATAAAAACCGTGAGTCGATTTTTTGAGTATAAAACATGGACAGAACAGATTTGGCGTACCGAAATTATTGAAAACGGCAATGCTTTTTTTCACTGGCAAGGACACGACAGAAAAAGCGGACATCGGGATACCATTATTAACTATCTGTTAAATGGGCAACGCTGGCAGTCAACAATCGAGGATTATATTTTCTTCCATGCGCTGGAAGGAAAAGTGTTGCAGGGATATTATAATAATATTATTGAATATGTGAGTTCTGATCATTACGTCTATCAAAGCGCATTTGCTGAATATATCACCGACCAGATTCATCAACGCGCCCCCCATGGGACGCGTTTTTAGAGGCATTACTGCCCGTAATAGGCTTTTGCGCCGTGTTTGCGTAGATAGTGTTTATCCAGCAGGGATTGCTGCATGTCGGGCAACTGCGGCGCAAGCTGGCGGCAGAAGATCCCCATATAGGCCACTTCTTCCAGCACGATGGCGTTATGCACTGCATCCTCGGCATTTTTACCCCAGGCAAACGGGCCGTGCGAATGGACAAGCACGCCGGGCATTTGAGCGGCGTCAATGCCTTGTTTTTCAAAGGCTTCAACAATAACATTGCCCGTTTCCCATTCATACTCGCCATTAATTTCCGCCTCGGTCATTTTGCGAGTGCAGGGAATCGTACCGTAGAAATAGTCGGCGTGGGTGGTGCCCGTCGCCGGAATCGGCTGACCCGCCTGCGCCCAGATAGTCGCGTGGCGCGAATGGGTGTGTACGATGCCGCCGATAGTCGGAAATGCCTGGTACAACAGACGGTGGGTTGGCGTATCGGACGACGGTTTCTTATGACCTTCAACGACTTCACCGGTCTCCAGGCTGACTACCACCATATCGTCAGCGGTCATGACGCTATAATCGACTCCGGACGGCTTAATCACCAGTACGCCGCGTTCGCGATCGACGGCGCTAACATTACCCCAGGTGAGGGTGACCAGGTTGTGTTTTGGCAGCGCCAGATTGGCTTCCAGTACCTGGCGTTTGAGATCTTCTAACATTGTTTTCTCCCTGCCGGATGGCGCTTCGCTTATCCGGCCTACGAGCGACGGTGTGCCGGATGGCGACACAAATGCCTTATTCGGCCTACAGGACCGTAGGCCCGGTAAACGCAGTGCCACCGGGCAATCCGTTTCACCAATTAACGTTTGAACCCGTAATACACCTCGTTCCAGCGCAGCGCGTCCTTAAAGGCCGGCAGACGGGTATCGTTATCAATCACCGCGATTTCGATATCGTGTATTTCTGCAAACTGGCGCATATCGTTCAGATCCAGCGCGTGGCTGAAGACGGTATGGTGCGCGCCGCCAGCCAGAATCCACGCTTCGGAGGCGGTCGGCAGATCCGGCTGCGCCTTCCACAGCGCGTTAGCCACCGGCAGTTTCGGCAGGGAGTGCGGCGTTTTTACGGTGTCAATGCAGTTGACCAGCAGACGATAACGATCGCCGAGGTCGATCAGGCTGGCGACGATCGCCGGGCCGGTTTGGGTATTGAAAATCAAACGCGCCGGATCTTCCTTGCCGCCAATGCCGAGGTGCTGGACGTCGAGGATCGGTTTCTCTTCCACTGCGATGGACGGACACACTTCCAGCATGTGCGAGCCGAGCACCAGATCGTTGCCTTTCTCGAAGTGGTAGGTGTAATCCTCCATAAATGAGGTGCCGCCCTGCAGACCGGTTGACATCACTTTCATAATGCGAAGCAGAGCGGCGGTTTTCCAGTCGCCTTCGCCCGCAAAGCCGTAGCCCTGTTGCATCAGACGCTGTACGGCCAGACCCGGAAGCTGTTTCAGACCGTGTAAATCTTCAAAGGTAGTAGTGAATGCGTGGAAGCCGCCCTGTTCCAGGAAACGCTTCATACCGAGTTCAATACGCGCCGCCTCCCGCACGTTCTGGCGTTTATCGCCGTGGATTTGGGTGGCGGGCGTCAGGGTATAGCTGCTTTCATACTCGTCAATCAGAGCGTTGATATCGCCGTCGCCGATAGAATTCACCACCTGCACCAGATCGCCGACCGCCCAGGTATTGACCGAAAAGCCAAATTTGATTTGCGCGGCCACTTTATCACCGTCAGTCACTGCGACTTCACGCATATTGTCGCCGAAGCGGCAGACTTTTAGCTGGCGGGTATCCTGTTTAGAGACCGCCTGGCGCATCCAGGCGCCGATACGCGTATGGGCCTCTTTATCCTGCCAGTGACCAGTGACGACCGCGTGCTGCTGGCGCATCCGCGCGCCGATAAAACCGAACTCACGACCGCCGTGCGCAGTCTGGTTCAGGTTCATAAAGTCCATATCGATGCTGTCCCACGGCAGGGCGGCGTTAAATTGGGTATGGAATTGCAGTAGTGGTTTGTTAAGAATACTCAGCCCGTTGATCCACATTTTGGCCGGGGAGAAGGTGTGCAGCCAGACCACCAGCCCTGCGCAGCGATCGTCATAATTGGCGTCACGACAAATGGCGGTAATCTCATCCGGCGAGGTGCCCAGCGGTTTTAATACCAGTTTACATGGCAGTTTGGCTTCGGTATTCAGCGCGTTGACCACATGCTCGGCATGTTGGGTGACCTGACGCAGGGTTTCTGCGCCATACAAATGCTGGCTGCCAATCACAAACCATACTTCATAATTATCAAAAATCGTCATTGTCGTGTCCTTAATGAGTCAGGATTGCCTGATTGGCCGGGGTCGTTGGCGCCGGCGCGGCAGTCGGAAGATAATGTTGTTCTGCGCTTAGCGCCCACTGCTGGTAGCGGCGGTAAAGCTGTTCGAAGCGTTGCGCCTGTTCAGGGTGGGGGCGCAGAGTGCGTTCTACCGCGCTTGCCATGCTTTGCTGGGCGGCAGGAATATCGGCATGGACTTTCGCAGCGACGGCGGCAAAGATAGCGGCGCCTAATGCGCAACACTGGTCGGAAGCGACGATCTGCAACGGACGATTCAGTACGTCGCAGCAGACCTGCATAATGACCTGATTTTTACGGGCGATGCCGCCAAGCGCCATCACGTTATTGACCGCGATACCTTGATCGGTAAAACACTCCTGAATGGCGCGCGCGCCGAAGGCGGTCGAGGCGACCAGACCGCCAAACAGCGCTGGCGCGTCGGTGGCGAGATTGAGATCGGTAATGACGCCTTTCAGACGCTGATTAGCGTTTGGCGTGCGGCGACCATTGAACCAGTCGAGCACCACCGGCAGGTGATCCAGGGACGGATTTTTCGCCCAGGCGTCGGTGAGCGCTGGCAGTAGCTGCTTCTGGCTGGCGTTAATCTGGGGTTTCAGTTCCGGGTGCTGCGCGGCAAGTTGCTCCAGCGGCCAGCTCAACACGCGGCTAAACCAGGCGTAGATATCGCCGAAAGCAGATTGCCCCGCTTCCAGACCGATAAAGTTCGGCACCACGCTGCCGTCAACCTGACCGCAAATGCCTTTCACGGCGCGATCCCCGACGCTCTGTTTATCCGCAATCAGAATGTCGCAGGTAGACGTGCCGATGACTTTTACCAGCGTATTGGGCTGCGCGCCCGCGCCGACCGCGCCCATGTGGCAGTCGAACGCGCCGCCGGAAATCACTACGCTTTCCGGCAAGTCGAGGCGCTGCGCCCATTCGGCGCACAGGGTGCCCACGGGCAGATCGGCGGTGAAGGTTTCGCTAAATAACGGGTAGCGCAGATGACGGTTAATGCACGGATCGAGTTCATCAAAGAAGCTCGCGGGCGGCAGACCGCCCCAGCTTTCATGCCACAGTGTTTTGTGCCCGGCGCTGCAGCGGCCACGGCGGATATCCTGCGGGCGAGTGGTGCCGGAAAGCAGCGCCGGCACCCAGTCACACAGTTCAATCCACGAGACGGCGGCCTGCGCGACGGCGCTATCCTGGCGGGTGACGTGCAGAATCTTCGCCCAGAACCATTCGCTGGAGTAAATGCCGCCAATATAGCGGGAGTAGTCGACCTTACCTGGCTTATGGCACAGACGAGTGATTTCGTCGGCTTCTTCCACGGCGGTGTGATCTTTCCACAGCACAAACATCGCATTCGGGTTCTCGGCGAACTCTGGACGCAGCGCCAGGACGTTACCGTCGGCGTCAATCGGCGCTGGCGTAGAGCCGGTGCTGTCAACGCCAATGCCAACGACATTTGCGCGTTGCGCGGCGCTTAATTGTGCCAGAACGGCTTTCAGCGCGGCCTCCATTGACTCCATGTAGTCGCGCGGATGATGACGGAACTGGTTGTTCGGGCCGTCGCAATAACGGCCTTCTTGCCAGCGCGGATACCACTCTACGCTGGTGGCGATCTCGTCGCCGGTGGCGCAGTCCACTGCCAGAGCGCGCACTGAATCACTGCCAAAATCGAGGCCAATTGCAATTGCCATCGTCTTACTCCATCCAGAAAAACAGGTATGGAGAAACAGTAGAGAGTCGCGGCAAAAACCGTCAGGCAGGATCCGCTAATCTTATGGACAAAAATGCTAATACTTTGCAAAGTGTGACGCTGTGCAAATATTCAATGTGGACATTCCAGCCATAGTTATAGACACTTCTGTTACTTAATTTTATCGCCTGAACTGTACGCTTTTGTTACAAAGCGCTTTTCACAAGCGGGGTTGATACGTGCTTTCATCAAGCGCAAGGTCTTGCGGAGACGTAAGCACTGTCGTCCTGGTCAATATGGACAATTTGTTTCTTCTCTGAACATCGGGGGGTAGAGAAATCATGGCTGAAACGCAAAATGATCCGCTATTGCCGGGATATTCATTTAATGCCCATCTGGTCGCCGGACTGACGCCAATTGAAGCGAATGGATATCTGGATTTTTTTATCGATCGTCCGTTGGGCATGAAGGGATATATTCTTAACCTGACCATCCGCGGAGAGGGCGTCATTAATAATAATGGCGAGCAGTTTGTCTGTCGGCCTGGCGATATATTATTGTTTCCGCCGGGCGAGATTCATCACTATGGACGGCATCCGGATGCCAGCGAGTGGTATCACCAGTGGGTTTATTTCCGGCCTCGCGCCTACTGGCAGGAGTGGCTGACCTGGCCGACAATCTTTGCTCAGACAGGATTTTTCCGCCCGGACGAGGCGCGCCAGCCGCATTTCAGCGAACTGTTCGGGCAGATCATCAGCGCCGGGCAAGGGGAAGGCCGCTATTCTGAGCTACTGGCGATCAATCTGCTGGAGCAGTTGTTGCTCAGACGTATGGCGGTAATTAATGAGTCGTTGCACCCGCCGATGGATAGCCGTGTGCGCGATGCCTGCCAGTATATCAGCGACCATCTGGCGGACAGTCATTTTGATATCGCCAGCGTCGCCCAGCATGTCTGCCTGTCGCCCTCCCGGTTATCGCATCTGTTCCGCCAGCAGTTAGGCATTAGCGTATTGAGCTGGCGCGAAGATCAGCGTATCAGCCAGGCGAAACTTCTGCTTAGCACTACGCGAATGCCGATAGCGACCGTTGGGCGCAATGTTGGATTTGACGATCAGCTCTATTTTTCGCGGGTATTTAAAAAATGCACCGGGGCAAGTCCTAGCGAGTTCAGGGCCGGATGTGAATAAAAAGTGAATGATGTGTCCACAAAGATGTCATAAGCCGTAACTATTCGGATAATTGACGGCTTGACGAAGGGGGACGGGGTAAGCAGAATCCCTGCTTCATCACGCTGACGGACACACTATGCAAGCACTGCTGGAACACTTTATCACCCAATCCACTCTGTATTCGCTCATCGCCGTGTTGCTGGTCGCCTTCCTGGAATCGCTGGCGCTGGTGGGGTTGATTTTACCCGGCACGGTACTGATGGCGGGGCTGGGCGCGCTTATCGGCAGCGGCGAGCTCAATTTTTGGCATGCCTGGCTGGTGGGTATTATCGGCTGTCTGATGGGCGACTGGATTTCGTTCTGGCTGGGGTGGCGCTTTAAAAAGCCGCTACACCGCTGGTCTTTTATGAAAAAGAACAAGTCGCTGCTGGATAAAACCGAACACGCGCTGCATCAGCACAGTATGTTCACGATCCTGGTCGGACGTTTTGTCGGTCCGACGAGGCCGCTGGTGCCGATGGTGGCAGGGATGCTGGATCTTCCCGTAGCGAAATTTATTGGGCCGAACTTGATTGGCTGTTTGCTGTGGCCGCCGTTTTATTTCCTGCCGGGCATTCTGGCGGGAGCGGCAATCGATATTCCTTCCGATATGCAGAGCGGAGATTTCAAATGGCTGCTGCTGGCGACGGCGTTGCTGCTGTGGGTCGGAGGCTGGCTATGCTGGCGGCTGTGGCGCAGCGGCAAAGCGGCAGTCGATCGTTTAACCGCGTATTTCCCCCGCAGCCGTTTGCTGTATCTGGCGCCGTTGACGCTCGGGATCGGCGTGGTCGCGCTGGTGGTGCTGGTTCGCCACCCGCTGATGCCGGTATATATCGATATTCTGCGCAAAGTTGTGGGTTACTAACGATTCCTTTGCCGGATGGCGGCTTCGCCTTATCCGGCCTACAAAAGATGGGATTTGATGCCCAATAGCGCTGAGGCGCTGGCTTGACCGCTTAGTAGCTCGTCTGTTTTGCCTTGCCACGCAATGCGTCCGTCGGCGATGACGATTGACCGGGGCGCAATTCGCGCCGCATCTTCCACGCTGTGCGAGACCATCAACAGCGTGAGCTGTCGCTCGCGGCAGATATCGCTGACCAACGTCAGCATCTCCTGGCGCAGCGCGGGATCGAGCGCGGAGAACGGTTCATCCAGCAGCAGTACCGGCTGTTCGCGTACCAGGCAGCGCGCCAGCGCTACCCGCTGACGCTGGCCGCCGGACAGTTCGCCCGGTAAACGCGTCATCAGACTCTCAATGCCCATCTGACGTGCGATAGCGTCCCGTTTTTCCCGCTGGCTGGCGTTGAGCGTTAACCCGGGGTTTAGCCCCAGACCGATATTTTGCTGCACATTCAGGTGGCCGAATAAATTATTCTCCTGAAACAGCATTGAGACCGGACGGCGTGAGGGCGGCGTAAGCGTATGATCTTCGCCGGCAATCAGTAACGTACCGCTGGCAGGCGCAAGAAAACCGGCAATTAAATTCAACAACGTGCTTTTCCCCGCGCCGCTGGGGCCAAGAATCGCCACCTGCTCGCCGCGTTCTACCGCCAGCGTAAAACGCATCGGCAAATGATGGTAAAGCCAGGTGATATCAATCAGTTTTAGCATGTCGGCCCGGTAGTTTCTCTATGAGGGTAAATAACGTAAAGCAGAGCAGCAATAGTATCAGCGCGGTCACCGCGCCGTCCTGGCTGCGGTAGGAGCCGATCTGCTGATACAGATAAAACGGCAGCGTGCGGAAATTGTCATTGCCGAAAAGCGCGACGACGCCAAAATCACCGATAGAAAGTACGCAGGCAAACGCCAGCGCCTGCGCCAGCGGACGTTTCAGCGCCCGCAGTTCCACGACCTTTAACCGCGACCAGCCTTCAATTCCTAATGACTGGCACAGCATTCCATAACGGGCGGTAATATCGCGCATTGGGTTTTCCAGGACTTTTAGCGCGTAGGGGATTGCCATCAGCGCATTGGTGAAAATCACGATGCCGTCGGCGGATTCCGGTAAGCCAATGCTGTTATTGAGCAGTAAAAAGAAGCCTGTCGCCAGTACGATCCCCGGCATCGCGAGGATCAACATCCCGCTGAGTTCTAGCGTTTGTCCGGCGAATAGTTGCTGGCGTTGGCGTAGCTCGCGGCTACTCCACAGCAGCATCATGGTCAGCGCCACACACAGAACGCCCGACGCCAGCGCAATGCGTAGCGATGTCCAGACAGCCTGCCACAGAATGGGTTGCGCCAGCACCTCCGGCAGGCTGCGGTTGACGCCATCGACCACCACGGCGACCAGCGGCGGAAGCAGCAGCAGCAGCGCCAGCACGATTAATAAGGCGTCCGTCAGACGGCTGTGGAGACGATCGTCAGGATCGCGCCAGCCCTGCGTCAGCGTCATCCCCGGCGCAATCGCTTTGCTCAACCGTTGGCTTAGCAGTACCAGCGCCAGGCAGCAGACCATCTGGATTAATGCCAGCATCGCCGCGCGGGCGGGATCGTAGTCATAACTGAGCGCCTGAAAGATAGCCAGTTCGATAGTGGTGGCCTGCGGGCCGCCGCCGAGCGACAGGACCGTTGCGAAACTGGCGAAGCAGAGCATAAAAATCAGCGCCGCGACGGGCGGAATTTGGCGGCGCAGCCACGGCCATTCGACAAAACGGAAAAAATGCCAGCCGCGCATACCGAGCTGGGCGGCGAGCTGGCGCTGCTCGCCGGGAATGCTTTCCAACGATTGCAGCAACAAACGGCTCGCCATTGGCAGATTAAAAAAGACGTGCGCCAGTAAAATGCCCTGCAAGCCGTAGGGGGAGAATGTCCACTGAAGCCCCAGCATCTGCCACAGCGAGGCCAGCCAGCCCTGACGGCCATACACGCTAAGAATGCCGAACACGGCAACCAGTACCGGCAGAATCAGCGTCATGGCGCACAGACGCAGCAGCGCCAGACGTCCAGGAAAACGGCGTCGATAAAGCGCGCGGGCGAGAAAAACCGCCGGGACCACAGACAGCACTGCGGACAGAAACGCCTGCCAGAATGAGAAGCGCACCACATGCCACAGGTAGCTATCCCGCCAGATTGTCGACCACGCGCCCGACGGCGCGTTCAGCCAAAGCGCCAGAAAGGCCGCCAGCGAGACGGTTATCATCAGCGCGGCGGCGCACAGCCCCGGAATCAGCCAGCCGGGAATTAACGGCTGACGGCGCGTTGCCATTCGCTAATCCATACCTGGCGTTGTGCTGCCACTTGTTGCGGCGTGAATTCCAGCGTTGTGGCGGGTTTGGCCAATGATTCAAACCCTGCGGGTAAGGCGACGTCCGCTACCGGGTACATCCAGTTGCCGGTGGGTATGGCGTTCTGAAACGCCGGAGAAACCATAAATTTGAGGAATTTCTCCGCCAGTTCCGGCTGCTTACTGGCGACGGTACGCGCCGCGACTTCTACCTGTAAGTAATGGCCTTCGCTGAAGTTCGCGGCGGCGTAATTGTCCTTCTTCTCTTCAATAATGTGATACGCCGGAGAGGTGGTGTAACTGAGCACCAAATCGCTTTCACCTTTCAGAAATAAACCGTAGGCCTCGCTCCAGCCTTTCGTCACCGTCACCGTTTTGGCCGCCAGTTTTTGCCAGGCCTGCGGCGCGTTATCGCCATAGACTTTGCGCATCCACAGTAACAGCCCCAGCCCTGGCGTACTGGTACGCGGGTCCTGATAAATCACCCGCCATTTTTGATCGCTCTCGACCAGTTCTTTCAGGCTTTTCGGCGGATTTTTCAGCTTGCTTTTATCGTAGACAAAGGCGAAATAGCCGTAATCGAACGGCACAAATGTGTCGTTTTTCCAGCCGCCGGGCACCTTGACCGTCTCATTCGCCACGCCGCTTTTGGCAAAGAGTTTAGTTTGCGTGGCCGCTTCCAGCAGATTGTTGTCCAGCCCCAACACCACATCGGCTTTGCTGTTCTTCCCCTCCATCCGCAGGCGGTTGAGCAGTGAAACGCCATCCTCCAGCGCCACCAGTTTCAGCTCGCAGTTGCAATCGGCTTCAAACGCTTTTTTCACCGCCGGGCCTGGCCCCCAGTCGGCGGCGAACGAGTCGTAGGTATAGACGGTGAGAACGGGTTTGGCGAAAGCAGGCGCCGCGCACAGGAGTAAAAGCGGAAGATATTTTTTTAACACTTTGCACCTCAGTTAAAGAGTGGCAAAGGACTTGAGAGGTAACCTCAAATCCCTTCGCCGGCATTATCCGGATCAGGTTCGACGGGTATTTTCTCAGCGCGCGCATGAGCGCGGCACCCCGTTGAGTTCGGCGTTAGTGTAGTGATTTTGTTGCCGGGCAGCAATCAAGAGCTGGCGTTAAGGATCTGGCGGCGCAAACCACGCCGATTTAAAATCAAACCAGCCGAGGGTATTCATGCGCAGCCCGCGCATACTGCGTTGTCCCTGGATAATCAGCCAGTGGTGGATCAACGGCACAATCGCTTTGTTGGCCAGCAGTTGCTGGCACCAGTTCGCCAGGTTCATCTCGCCAGCGCGCCACTGCGCGGCGTCGTCCTGCCAGTCGCGCGGAATGCAGTTCTGCAAGAGCGGTACTTCGCACAAGTGCGCGAACAGCGAGAAATCCAGCGGCAGCGTAAAGTTAGCGCTATTGAGCCAGATATCGCTTTCGATCTCGCCGGCGTGCCATTGATCGTAGTCGATCTCCTGAATATGCAGATGCACCTGATGTTCAGCCAGAAGCGCGCTCATGATACGGGCGATAACCCGGTGCTCAATGTGTTCGCGATAGAAGGTCAGCGTGAGGGTTTCCAGCCCGGCGGGTTTTTCGCCCGGGCCTGGACGGGCGTGATGCCAGCGCGGTAAAAGCCCATAGGCCGGGAACCAGAGCTGCTGTAGCGGTTCATCGGCATGATAGAGTAAATTGGTGGGGGAGAGGACGTGGCTTACCCATTCTCTGACCTGCGGATGCGCGCCGCGCGGCGTTCTGGCGTCGAATAGCAGGTAATAGCACCCCTCTTCCAGTCGGCTTTCTATCGCTTTTTCACCGCCTTGTATCGGCCCTTCCAGCATCAAGCCGCAGGCCGGTTCTTCACTGATATCCGGCAGTACCCAGACGTTCACTTCGTCTATCAACGCCCGATAGCCGAAGTAATCATCAAAGGCGAGTATCTTGAGCTGGTTTGGCGTATTACGCCGCACGGCATAAGGCCCGGTGCCGATAGGGTGGCTGGCGAAATTAGCCAGCGTTTCCCACTCCCGCGGCAAAATCATCGCCGGGACCTGGCCCAGCAGCCACGGCAACCAGCGATCCGGCTGGGAAAGATGAATATCCAGCGTCCACGCGGTAGGGGAATCTATTTTTGTGATGTGCGAGTAAAGCGGAAGCGTATTGATACGCGTCAGCGAGGCGATGACATCTTCCATCTCCAGCTCGCGGCCATGATGAAAATGAATGCCGGGGCGCAGGTAGAAGCGCCACAGTAAAGGGGAAATTTGCTGCCAGTGGTGCGCAATGTCCGCTTCCAGTTCCCCGTTTTCCTCATTTACCCGCGTGAGCGAACTGAAAATTTGCCGGGCAATATGAGTTTCCGAGCGACGTAATGCGGTTCCCGGCAGGAGATTGTGCATCGGACGATAGTAAAGAACCCGCAGAATATGCCGCCCCTGGCGGAAGCTGCGTCCCAGATGGGAAATCAGCATTTGCCTGACAGCGCTTTTATCGCCGACCAGTTGTACCAGTTGATCGATTCGATCTTGTTCCAGCAGGTCTTCCGCCCGCTGCTGTTGCAGCGCCAGTCCGGTATACAGGAACGTCAGACGCGAACGCTTTCCGCGTCCAACCTCGGCTTCCCATGTTAGCCAACCGCGCGCCTGCATCGTATTTAGCAGCGTACGCATATGGCGACGCGAACAGTTCAGCAGATCCGCCAGCTCATTAAGCGTTGTGTCTTGCGTTTTACCGTCACAACATTGCCAGAGACGGATAAATTGTTGTTGCAGGCGACCTGAGGGCATAAAAGGGGAACTCCGATGAAAAACTCAGCAATTTTATTATCCCTATATTAGGCCAATAATATCTTTCGATGAAGCAAGAGGAAGAGGTCACTATGCGCCAGTTCTGGTTGAGATATTTTGCCGCGACGGAAAAAACGTCCTGGCTGGCTTGCCTGAGCGCGCCGCAGCGCTTAAAAATGCTCGCGGAACTGATGCAGTGGGAGGCGACCGATTGAAGCCAATTGCAGACATCATGTGTGACTGAGTATTGGTGTAGGCGATAGCCTAAAATCACCCGCCAGCAGATAATATCTGCTGGCTTTTTTTATTTCGGCTGTTTCTGGATGACGACGATGGGACGGCGTCTCAACGGGATTTATACGGCGGTTTCTGTGGTCACGCGGGGATGACCGGGCGAGTAAAAGACGTGTAATGTTGCGTGACAAGCGCCATTTTGCATGGTACTGAAACAGACTTTTTTTTATTTTTATCATCGCTAATCTTATACGCGTTATCGCATGGTGCTTTAACGTGTTTAGTACAAAGGAATGATAATGAAAAAGGTTTTTTTGCTTGCAGCGCTTTTTGCTATGTCCAACTCCTCTTTCGCGGCAATGGCTGAAAGTTGTCAGCAATATTTTAATGATATTGATGCCCTGGTTGAGCAGGCTGCAGCAACGAGTGAACAGGCAAAACAGCAATTTGACGCGATGAAGCCTCAACTCGAAGCGTCAAAAAAACAGTTGGAAACTGTAGCTGCATCTGACCAGGATGCTGCGTGTAAGCAGGCTCTGGCGTCAATGGTTCAGATTAAACAGGCTCTGGGATTAAAATAAGATAGATACCAGCAATAAGCGATGAGTATCGCTTATTGCTGGTCGTTTTGGTATCAACGCATAAACTCAGGCTGCTTGTCTTCGTACTCGGCAATCGCGTCTTCGTGCTGCAGCGTCAGCCCGATGCTGTCCAGACCGTTCAACATGCAGTGGCGGCGGAAGTCGTCGATTTTAAAGCTGTAGGTCTTATCGCCTGCTTTCACCACCTGTGCCTCCAGATCCACTTCAAATTTAATGCCCGGATTGGCTTTCACCAGCGTAAACAGCTCATCGACCTGTTCGTCGCTTAACTTCACCGGCAGCAGTTGGTTATTGAAACTGTTGCCGTAGAAAATGTCGGCGAAGCTTGGCGCGATCACCACTTTAAAGCCGTAATCGGTCAACGCCCACGGCGCGTGTTCGCGTGAAGAGCCGCAGCCAAAGTTTTCCCGCGCCAACAGTATCGACGCGCCTTGATATTCCGGAAAGTTCAACACGAATTCCGGATTTGGCTGTTGGCCCTTTTCGTCCAGGAAGCGCCAGTCGTTAAACAGATGGGCGCCAAAACCGGTGCGCGTAACCTTCTGCAAAAACTGTTTAGGGATAATTGCATCGGTATCGACGTTGGCGGCATCCAGTGGGACAACCAGGCCGGTATGCTGGGTAAATTTCTCTGCCATGGTAGTTTCCTTATTTGATGCTGCGAATATCGGCGAAGTGGCCGGTAACGGCGGCAGCGGCGGCCATCGCCGGGCTGACTAAATGCGTGCGACCCCCGCGGCCCTGACGACCTTCAAAGTTACGGTTGCTGGTGGAGGCGCAGCGCTCGCCCGGATTCAGGCGGTCATTATTCATGGCCAGGCACATGGAACAGCCCGGTAAGCGCCATTCAAATCCTGCTTCGATAAAGATCTTGTCCAGACCCTCCGCTTCCGCCTGCGCTTTCACCGGACCTGAACCCGGCACCACCAGCGCCTGCACGCCCGGCGCAACTTTGCGCCCTTTGGCGACTTCCGCCGCCGCGCGCAAATCTTCAATGCGCGAATTGGTACAAGAGCCGATAAAGACTTTATCGATAGCAACGTCCGTTAACGGTACGCCCGGCTGTAAGCCCATATAAGCCAGCGCTTTTTCGGCGCTGGCGCGCTCAACCGGATCGCTAAAGGAGGCGGGATCGGGGATGATGTCGGTGACGGAAATCACCTGGCCCGGATTCGTGCCCCAGGTCACCTGCGGCGCGATCTCTTCTGCTCGCAGGGTGACGACAGTATCAAAAGTCGCGCCGTCATCGGTTTTCAGCGTTTTCCAGTACTCGACGGCTTCGTCAAAATCGCGGCCCTTCGGCGCGTGCAAACGCCCTTTTACGTAGTTGAAAGTGGTTTCATCCGGGGCGACCAGACCGGCTTTGGCGCCCATCTCAATCGCCATATTGCACAGCGTCATGCGGCCTTCCATACTCAGCGCGCGGATCGCGTCGCCGCAAAATTCAACCACGTGTCCGGTGCCGCCGGCGCTACCGGTTTTACCGATGATCGCCAGCACAATGTCTTTGGCGGTAATGCCCGGCGCGGCGTTGCCCGTGACTTCAATCTTCATGGTTTTAGCGCGCCCCTGTTTCAGGGTTTGCGTCGCCAGTACATGTTCTACCTCAGAAGTGCCGATGCCGAAGGCCAGCGCGCCAAACGCGCCGTGGGTAGCGGTGTGGGAGTCGCCGCAGACGATGGTCATGCCCGGCAGGGTGACGCCCTGTTCCGGCCCCATCACATGGACGATGCCCTGATATGGGTGATTCAGGTCATACAGCTCGACGCCGAACTCGTTACAGTTCTTAATCAGCTCCTGCATCTGGATACGCGCCATTTCACCGGAAGCATTAATGTCTTTAGTCTGCGTCGAGACGTTGTGATCCATCGTGGCGAAGGTTTTCCCTGGCTGACGTACCGGACGATGGTGCGCGCGCAGACCGTCAAACGCCTGCGGAGAGGTGACTTCATGCACCAGGTGGCGGTCGATGTACAGCAGCGGCGTTTCGTTTGGCGCCTCAAAGACCACGTGGGCATCAAATAATTTTTCGTATAACGTTTTGGCCATGATTACACCCCTTCTGCGACATAGCGGGCGATAATATCGCCCATCTCATCGGTACTGACTGCGGCAGCGCCCCTGGCTAAATCGCCGGTGCGAACGCCCTCTTCTAATGCGCGATTGATCGCCTGTTCAATGGCCGTTGCCGCCTCATCGGCATTCAGGCTGTAGCGCAGCAGCAGCGCCAGCGACAGGATCTGCGCAATTGGGTTGGCGATATTTTTCCCGGCGATATCCGGCGCGGAGCCGCCAGCCGGTTCATACAGGCCAAACCCTTGCTCGTTCAGGCTGGCGGAGGGCAACATCCCCATTGAGCCGGTGATCATGGCGCATTCGTCGGACAGAATGTCGCCGAACAGGTTAGAGCACAGCAGGACGTCAAACTGCGACGGGTCTTTAATCAACTGCATGGTGGCGTTATCGATATACATGTGCGCGAGTTCCACATCGGGATACGTTTTCGCGACATCATTGACGATTTCACGCCACAGGATAGAGCTTTGCAGTACGTTGGCTTTATCAATAGAGGTGACTTTACGGCGGCGTTTACGCGCCGATTCAAAGGCGATACGGGCAATGCGCTCGATCTCAAAGCGGTGATAAACTTCGGTATCAAAGGCTTTTTCGTACTGACCGCTGCCTTCGCGGCCTTTTGGCTGTCCGAAATAGATCCCGCCGGTCAGCTCGCGCACGCACAGGATATCGAAACCGTTAGCGGCGATATCGGCGCGCAACGGGCAAAATGCTTCCAGTCCCTGATACAGTTTCGCCGGACGCAGGTTACTGAATAATTTGAAATGTTTGCGCAGCGGCAGCAGGGCGCCGCGCTCTGGCTGGCTTTCCGGGGGCAAATTTTCCCATTTCGGGCCGCCGACGGAGCCAAACAGAACGGCATCCGCCTGTTCACACCCTTCAACGGTGGCTTTCGGCAGTGGATGACCATGATTGTCGATAGCAATACCGCCGACGTCATAGCGGCTGGTGGTGATACGCATATCAAAACGGCTGCGTACCGCATCCATAACTTTCAGGGCTTGCGCCATGACTTCCGGGCCGATACCGTCGCCCGGCAGTACGGCAATATGATAGTTCTTCGACATTACACGGTTTCCTTGTTGTTCTCTTTATTTTGAGCTTTGCGTTGCAATTCTTTTTCAACTTCGGCGGCGCGCCAGATATTGTTCAGTACGTGCACCATCGCTTTGGCGGAGGATTCGACGATATCCGTCGCCAGCCCGACGCCGTGGAAGCGGCGACCATGATGGTTCACGACGATATCGACCTGACCCAGCGCATCTTTGCCCTGGCCTTTGGCATTCAGGTCGTATTTAACCAACTCAACGTCGTAGCCAGTGATGCGGTTAATCGCCTGATAGATGGCGTCGACCGGGCCGTTGCCGTTCGCCGCCTCGGCCTTGATCTCTTCACCACAGGCCAGCTTCACGGAAGCGGTGGCGATATCGCTGGAGCCGGACTGCACGCTGAAGTAATCCAGACGGAAATGCTCTGGTTCTTCTTGCTGTTTATTAATAAACGCCAGCGCTTCCAGGTCATAGTCGAACACCTGGCCTTTTTTGTCCGCCAGCTTCAGGAACGCGTCGTACAGGTGGTCCATGTTGTAGTCTGTGTCCTTGTAACCCATCTCTTCCATGCGATGTTTCACGGCGGCACGGCCAGAGCGGGAGGTCAGGTTCAGCTGTATCTGGTTCAGACCGATGGACTCTGGCGTCATGATTTCATAGTTTTCGCGGTTCTTGAGGACGCCATCCTGGTGGATGCCGGAAGAGTGGGCGAAAGCGCCGCTGCCGACAATCGCTTTGTTGGCCGGGATCGGCATGTTACAGATCTGGCTGACGGTCTGGCTGGTGCGCCAGATTTCGTGGTGATTGATGTTGGTGTGTACGTTCATGATGTCTTTGCGCACTTTAATCGCCATGATCACTTCTTCCAGCGCGCAGTTACCGGCACGTTCTCCGATACCGTTCATCGCGCCTTCAACCTGACGCGCGCCCGCATGTACTGCCGCCAGCGAGTTGCCTACTGCTATCCCTAAATCGTCGTGGGTATGAACGGAGATGATAGCTTTGTCGATATTGGGGACACGTTCATACAGGCCGGAAATGATTCCCGCAAACTCAAACGGCATGGTATAGCCCACGGTATCGGGAATATTAATGGTTCTCGCGCCGGCGTTTATAGCGGCTTCCACCACGCGCGCCAGATCGTCAACAGGCGTCCGGCCAGCATCTTCGCAGGAGAACTCTACGTCATCAGTGTAATTACGCGCCCGCTTAACCATGTATACCGCGCGTTCGATAACCTCATCCAGCGTGCTGCGCAGCTTGGTGGCGATGTGCATTGGCGAGGTGGCGATAAAAGTATGGATGCGAAACGCGTCGGCGACCTTCAGCGCCTGTGCCGCGACGTCGATGTCTTTTTCTACACAACGCGCCAGGGCGCAAACGCGACTGTTTTTGATGGTGCGGGCGATGGTTTGGACAGATTCAAAATCACCCGGAGAAGAGACCGGGAAGCCTACTTCCATGACATCAACACCCATGCGCTCAAGGGCCAGGGCAATCTGCAGCTTCTCTTTCGCGCTCAGGCTGGCCTGTAACGCTTGTTCGCCGTCGCGTAAGGTCGTATCAAAAATAATGACTTGCTGGCTCATGATGTGGTCCTTGTCTCCAGGGGCGCCTTGCGTCAGGCATAAAAAAACCCGCGCAACGGCGCGGGTTTTGTTTGACTTCGAGCTGACTTAATGTTGAATGCCGCCCACCGGTCTACCGCGCACAATAAATGCGTTGAGTAGTAGTAGCCCAGTGAAACGAACGATATGTGACATTAATTCAGCTCCAGCGAATGCGATATGCTTTTAGTGGTACTGGATATGCCGTTTAATGTCAACTCTGATTTCTGTCGCCATTGCATTTTGTTGACGATATCCGGATACGTACTTTAGCTAATTGTGCTGGGCTGCGCGTCCAATAAAGGATAAAAGAACGAGTGGACATTCATACTTTTCATTGTTTGAAATATTTAGGCATTTTTGTTTGCAAATTGGTTAGGGGAATGGCCTGTTAAAGGTATGCTAAAGGTTTGGTTTATCTTTTTGATTTGTTTTATATTTTAACAAATAACCTTGTTTGCTTAATGGATAAGGATAAAGTTATTGATAAATTAATGTTAACTTTTTAGCTATTAATAATATAAACATTTAATTGAAACTTAAATGATCATTCACTTGGTGTATGATTGTGTATTCGCCATAGTTATGGTTATATTGCTTGCGTAATTTAAACATTATGAATCGCAATGGTGTGACTCAGGACACATTACGCTTGCGCTGGCATTCTATTTGTCTCTGTCAGCGTCTTTATGTTTTCCGAATTTTAACGCTTTCCCTTTTTCTTATTTTATATGCATGGTAAATCATATTTTCAGGAATTATTTCTGCCTTCAGCCAGAAAAAGGGAGTTAAGCGTGACAGTGGAGTTAAATATGCCAGAGGTCAAAACCGAAAAGCCGCATCTTTTAGATATGGGCAAACCACAGCTTCGCATGGTTGATTTGAACCTATTGACCGTGTTCGATGCGGTAATGCAAGAGCAGAATATTACGCGCGCCGCCCACACGCTGGGAATGTCGCAGCCTGCGGTCAGTAACGCCGTAGCGCGTCTGAAGGTTATGTTTAATGACGAACTTTTTGTTCGATATGGACGAGGAATTCAGCCGACTGCCCGTGCATTTCAGTTATTTGGTTCAGTCCGTCAGGCGTTGCAATTGGTGCAAAATGAATTGCCGGGATCGGGGTTTGAGCCGACCAGCAGCGAACGTGTATTCAATCTTTGCGTGTGCAGTCCGCTGGATAATATCCTGACGTCACAGATTTATAATCGTGTAGAAAAAATTGCGCCAAATATTCATGTCGTTTTTAAAGCGTCGTTGAATCAGAATACTGAGCATCAGCTACGCTATCAGGAAACCGAGTTCGTTATTAGTTATGAAGAATTCCGTCGTCCTGAGTTTACCAGCGTACCGCTATTTAAAGATGAAATGGTTTTAGTCGCCAGCCGAAAACACCCGCGTATTAGCGGCCCGCTACTGGAAGGCGATGTTTATAATGAACAACATGCGGTTGTTTCTCTCGATCGTTATGCGTCATTTAGTCAGCCGTGGTATGACACGCCGGATAAACAGTCGAGCGTGGCTTATCAGGGCATGGCGCTTATCAGCGTTCTGAACGTGGTTTCGCAGACGCATTTGGTCGCTATTGCCCCGCGCTGGCTGGCGGAAGAGTTTGCGGAGTCGCTGGATCTGCAAATATTGCCGTTGCCTTTAAAACTGAATAGCCGGACATGCTACCTTTCCTGGCATGAAGCGGCTGGGCGTGATAAAGGGCATCAATGGATGGAAGATTTATTAGTTTCTGTTTGTAAGCGATAAAACCGGGCAGAATAAATCAGAAACAAATTCTGGTTTATTCTGCTTTTTAGCGTATATCAAAAATTTTATGCTGAATTAACGGTGAGCGATTCTTTTCGTCGCTGTGAAAAATAGATGAATTGCTGTAAGTCTGCATTTATAAGCGATTATTTATTACCTGGTGTGATTCAGACGGAGTATTTCTCCATTTCTTCTCTTCTTGCCTCCTGATTATTCTAACCTTCCCCATCTTTACGTCATTCCACCCAATTGCCAGGCGTGATAGCGAGCGGTTAAGGTGTCCGTCAAACCGTGATGACAGGTATAAAGTGGAGGCAAGCCGTGGAGATGTTGTCTGGAGCCGAGATGGTCGTCCGATCGCTTATCGATCAAGGCGTAAAGCAGGTGTTCGGCTATCCTGGAGGCGCAGTGCTTGATATTTATGATGCGCTACATACCGTTGGAGGGATCGATCATGTGCTGGTGCGTCATGAGCAGGCCGCGGTGCATATGGCGGATGGCCTGGCGCGAGCCACTGGCGACGTTGGCGTGGTGCTGGTGACTTCCGGACCGGGAGCGACCAATGCGATTACCGGGATTGCTACGGCCTATATGGATTCCATTCCGCTGGTGATTCTTTCCGGCCAGGTCGCCACCTCATTGATTGGCTATGATGCCTTTCAGGAGTGCGACATGGTGGGGATTTCCCGACCGGTGGTCAAACATAGCTTCCTGGTCAAACAGACGGAAGATATTCCCCAGGTGCTTAAAAAGGCCTTCTGGCTGGCGGCAAGCGGACGTCCTGGGCCGGTGGTCGTGGATTTGCCGAAAGACATTTTGAATCCGGCGAAAAAAATGCCGTATGCCTGGCCGGAGACGGTCAGTATGCGCTCTTACAATCCCACAACATCAGGACATAAAGGACAAATTAAGCGTGCCTTGCAAACGCTGGCGTCGGCAAAAAAGCCGGTGGTCTACGTTGGGGGAGGGGCGATAAGCGCGGCCTGCTATGCGCCGCTGCGCCACATCATTGAAACCTTTAACCTGCCGGTGGTCTCTTCATTAATGGGACTGGGCGCGTTTCCTGCTACTCATCGCCAGTCGTTAGGAATGCTGGGAATGCATGGCACTTATGAAGCCAATATGACCATGCATAACGCCGACGTGATTTTCGCTGTTGGCGTACGATTTGACGACCGCACGACGAATAATCTCGCTAAATATTGTCCGAACGCGACGGTATTACACATCGACATTGACCCGACGTCCATATCCAAAACGGTTAACGCTGATATCCCGGTGGTGGGCGATGCCCGCCTGGTACTGGAACAAATGCTGGAGCTACTGGCGCAGGATGCGCCGTCTCAGCCGCAGGATGATATTCGCGACTGGTGGCAGCAGATAGAGAGCTGGCGCGCCCGTCAGTGCCTGAAATATGACGCGGAAAGCGAAAGCATTAAACCCCAGGCGGTGATTGAAACCCTCTGGCGTCTGACGAAGGGTGACGCGTACGTGACGTCCGATGTAGGACAACACCAGATGTTTGCTGCTCTCTATTACCCGTTCGATAAACCACGTCGCTGGATTAATTCCGGCGGGCTCGGCACGATGGGTTTTGGCCTACCGGCTGCGCTGGGCGTTAAAATGGCCCTGCCGAAAGAAATGGTGGTCTGCGTGACCGGCGATGGCAGTATACAGATGAACATTCAGGAGCTGTCGACAGCCTTACAGTATGAACTGCCGGTACTGGTTTTGAACCTGAACAACCGTTATCTGGGGATGGTGAAACAGTGGCAGGATATGATCTATTCCGGTCGCCATTCTCAGTCTTATATGCAGTCGTTACCGGATTTTGTGCGCCTGGCGGAAGCCTATGGCCATGTCGGGCTGCAGATTAACCGTCCGGATGAGCTGGAAAGTAAACTCAGCGAAGCCCTTGAGCATGTGCGTAATAACCGACTGGTGTTCGTCGATGTCACCGTTGATGGCAGCGAGCATGTCTATCCGATGCAGATTCGCGGGGGCGGGATGGACGAAATGTGGTTAAGCAAAACGGAGAGGACCTGATGATGCGCCGGATTTTATCGGTATTACTGGAAAACGAATCTGGGGCGTTATCGCGGGTTATCGGCCTCTTTTCGCAACGCGGATATAATATTGAAAGCCTGACCGTCGCGCCGACAGACGATCCGACGTTGTCGCGCATGACTATCCAGACGGTAGGCGATGAAAAAGTGCTTGAGCAAATTGAAAAGCAACTGCACAAGCTGGTTGATGTGCTGCGCGTCAGCGAGCTGGGACAGGGAGCGCACGTTGAGCGGGAAATCATGCTGGTGAAAATCCAGGCCAGCGGCTACGGACGGGAAGAGGTGAAGCGTAATACGGAAATTTTCCGTGGTCAGATTATTGATGTCACGCCAACGCTGTATACCGTTCAACTGGCGGGCACCAGCGATAAACTGGATGCTTTTCTGGCCTCGCTGCGCGACGTGGCGAAAATTGTTGAAGTGGCGCGTTCAGGCGTCGTCGGGCTTTCGCGCGGCGATAAGATTATGCGCTGAGCAGATTCGCCGGATGACGACGCGGTTGCGTTTTATCCGGTCTACAGGCTGATATCTGGCCCAGGTCCGATAAGCGTAGCGCCATCAGGCAGGTTTGCCGGATATCAGCCAACAGGAATTATCGCCCAACCCAATATCACCGGTTGGGCTTTTTTTTGCGAAATCCGTGGTAACCCGGAATAAAAGCGGTTGCCGGAGTGATCAAACTGCGCTTAGATGTTAACGATTTTAACCCATGCCGACATAAAGGTTATGGTTTGTACAATTTACACAAGGGGCAATTGTGAAACTGGATGAAATCGCTCGGCTGGCCGGTGTCTCGCGCACAACTGCAAGCTACGTTATAAACGGTAAAGCAAAGCAATACCGCGTGAGCGACAAAACCGTAGAAAAAGTCATGGCGGTAGTGCGTGAGCACAATTACCATCCTAACGCTGTGGCTGCCGGGCTGCGTGCTGGACGCACACGTTCCATTGGTCTGGTGATCCCGGACCTTGAAAACACGAGCTACACCCGTATCGCAAACTATCTTGAGCGCCAGGCACGCCAGCGTGGCTACCAACTGCTGATCGCCTGTTCTGAAGATCAGCCGGATAACGAAATGCGCTGCATTGAGCACCTTTTGCAACGCCAGGTGGATGCAATCATTGTTTCAACTTCGTTACCGCCGGAGCATCCCTTCTATCAGCGCTGGGCCAACGATCCGTTCCCCATCGTCGCGCTCGACCGCGCGCTGGATCGCGAACATTTCACCAGCGTGGTCGGCGCCGATCAGGATGATGCCGAGATGTTGGCGGAAGAGCTGCGTAAATTCCCGGCGGAAACGGTGCTTTATTTGGGCGCGCTGCCGGAGTTGTCCGTCAGTTTCCTGCGCGAGCAGGGGTTCCGCACCGCATGGAAAGACGATCCGCGGGAGGTGAATTTCTTATATGCCAACAGCTATGAGCGCGAAGCCGCCGCGCAGTTGTTTGAGAAATGGCTGGAAACGCATCCTATGCCGCAGGCGCTCTTTACGACATCGTTCGCGCTATTACAGGGCGTGATGGACGTAACGCTGCGGCGCGATGGAAAACTGCCCTCGGATTTGGCGATTGCGACCTTCGGCGATCATGAGCTGCTGGATTTTCTGCAATGCCCGGTGCTGGCGGTGGCGCAGCGTCATCGTGATGTCGCGGAACGCGTGCTGGAGATTGTGCTGGCAAGTCTTGATGAACCGCGTAAACCGAAACCCGGCTTAACGCGTATTCGGCGAAACCTGTATCGTCGCGGCATTCTGAGCCGTAGCTAAAGGACCGGCGGTAAAAGACTCTCTCTTCTGCCGCCGTCAAACAAATGCGTATCAGTAAAAATATCCCTTAAATAATTAAGATTATTCCTTAAAATTATCCGAAAATTCTTTTTTATTACCTTTCTTTTGTCCGAAATCGTCCATATTCCACTAATTAAGACGTAACGAGTCTTTTCCTTTGTCTTGTTTTGTTACAAGCAGGCAAGAAATCGTCGAATTAACAGCCACTTTTTGTCTTTGGCGCGACAGTCGCTCGTAGGCGCTGGTATAGCAGGCGCTGCACACGTTAAACAGGCACTGTTAACACGGTGCAATATGTCCTAAAATGCCGCTCGCGTCGCAAACTGACACTTTATATTTTTCTCGGATTATATTGAGTCCGTTTTAAACGGCGGTGGGTCTTTGGTTTTTTTCTTACAAATATTCATAACGTTAATTTGGCTTGCGCGCTGGGCGGAAATTAATCAACGCAGATATTCGCCGTAAACATTGGCTTTTTTACTTCGGTAAGCGTTGTGACTTGCTTGACAAGCTTTTCCTCCGCTCCGTAAACTCCTTCGAGTGGGAATTTGTGGGATAAAGTGGTAAGAAGGGGTGAGACTGGCATGTTCCGGGGGGCAACGTTAGTCAATCTCGACAGTAAAGGGCGCCTGACCGTGCCGACCCGTTATCGGGAGCAACTGATCGAGAGCGCTACCGGTCAAATGGTATGTACCATTGACATCCATCACCCATGCCTGCTGCTTTACCCCCTGCCTGAATGGGAAATTATTGAGCAAAAGTTATCTCGTCTGTCGAGCATGAACCCGGTAGAACGTCGCGTACAGCGTTTACTGTTGGGCCATGCCAGCGAATGTCAGATGGATGGTGCAGGTCGATTACTGATCGCGCCAGTTCTGCGGCAACATGCCGGACTGACGAAAGAAGTGATGCTGGTTGGACAGTTCAACAAATTTGAGCTGTGGGATGAAACGACCTGGTATCAACAGGTCAAGGAAGATATCGACGCTGAACAGTCAGCTACCGAAACGTTATCGGAGCGGCTGCAGGACTTGTCTCTATAAGATGATGGAAAATTTTAAACACACTACGGTACTGTTGGATGAAGCCGTTAATGGGCTGAATATTCGTCCGGATGGTATCTATATTGATGGCACATTTGGTCGCGGCGGCCACTCGCGCCTGATCCTCTCGCAACTGGGCGAAGAGGGGCGCTTGCTGGCGATCGATCGCGATCCGCAGGCGATCGCCGTTGCGCAGACCATTAATGATCCTCGCTTCTCCATCATTCATGGACCTTTTTCCGCGCTGGCTGATTATGTCGCCGAGCGCGAGCTTACCGGCAAGATTGACGGGATCCTTCTCGATCTTGGCGTCTCTTCTCCGCAGCTTGACGATGCGGAGCGCGGTTTTTCATTTATGCGCGACGGTCCGCTGGATATGCGAATGGACCCAACGCGCGGCCAGTCTGCCGCCGAGTGGTTACAAACGGCGGAGGAGGCGGATATCGCCTGGGTGCTGAAAACATTCGGCGAGGAGCGTTTTGCCAAACGTATTGCTCGCGCCATTGTTGAGCGCAATCGCGAACAGCCGATGACCCGCACCAAAGAGCTGGCGGAGGTGGTTGCGGCGGCGACCCCGGTAAAAGACAAATTCAAACATCCCGCGACCCGTACCTTCCAGGCGGTGCGCATCTGGGTAAACAGTGAACTGGAGGAGATAGAGCAGGCGCTAAAAAGCTCGCTCAGCGTACTGGCCCCAGGCGGGCGGCTTTCAATCATCAGTTTCCACTCGCTGGAAGACCGTATTGTGAAACGCTTTATGCGTGAGCAAAGCCGCGGTCCGCAGGTGCCGGCGGGATTACCGATGACGGAAGCGCAGCTCAAAAAACTGGGCGGTCGTGAGTTACGAGCGTTAGGTAAGTTGATGCCGGGTGAAAAAGAGGTAGCTGAAAATCCTCGGGCCCGTAGTTCAGTTCTGCGTATCGCAGAGAGGACGAACGCATGATCAGCAGAGTGACAGAAGCCCTAAGCAAAGTGAAGGGATCGATAGGAAGCAACGAGCGCCATGCCTTGCCTGGCGTGATCGGTGACGATCTTTTGCGGTTCGGGAAGCTGCCACTCTGCTTGTTCATTTGCATCATTTTAACGGCGGTGACGGTGGTCACGACGGCGCACCATACTCGTTTACTCACCGCGCAGCGTGAACAACTGGTTCTGGAGCGCGATGCATTGGACATTGAATGGCGCAACCTGATCCTTGAAGAAAATGCGCTCGGCGATCACAGCCGGGTGGAGCGGATCGCAACGGAAAAGCTGCAAATGCAGCATGTTGATCCGTCTCAAGAAAATATCGTAGTGCAAAAATAAGGATAAACGCGACGCATGAAAGCAGCGGCAAAAACGCAAAAATCGAAACGCCAGGAAGAACAGACCAACTTCATCAGTTGGCGTTTTGCGTTGCTGTGCGGCTGTATTTTACTGGCGCTGGTTTTTTTACTTGGACGCGCGGCGTGGCTACAGATTATCGCCCCGGATATGCTGGTGCGTCAGGGCGATATGCGTTCGCTGCGTGTTCAGGAAGTCTCCACCTCACGCGGTATGATTACCGATCGTTCCGGGCGTCCACTGGCGGTCAGCGTACCGGTTAAGGCGATCTGGGCCGACCCGAAAGAAGTTCATGACGCCGGCGGCATCAGCGTTGGCGATCGCTGGAAAGCGCTTTCTACTGCGCTCAATATTCCGCTCGATCAGCTCTCCGCCCGTATCAACGCCAACCCGAAAGGGCGTTTTATTTATCTGGCGCGCCAGGTAAATCCTGACATGGCGGACTACATCAAAAAACTCAAACTGCCGGGGATTCATTTGCGTGAAGAATCACGCCGCTACTACCCGTCAGGAGAAGTAACCGCTCACCTCATCGGTTTTACCAACGTCGACAGTCAGGGGATTGAAGGCGTTGAAAAGAGCTTTGATAAGTGGCTTACCGGTCAGCCTGGCGAGCGAATCGTGCGTAAAGACCGCTATGGTCGCGTGATTGAGGATATCTCCTCCACTGACAGTCAGGCAGCGCACAACCTGGCGTTAAGCATTGATGAACGCTTACAGGCGCTGGTTTACCGCGAACTGAACAACGCGGTGGCGTTTAACAAGGCGGAGTCCGGTAGCGCGGTGCTGGTCGATGTCAATACCGGTGAAGTACTGGCGATGGCGAATAGCCCTTCCTATAACCCCAACAACCTTGCCGGTACGCCGAAAGACGCGATGCGTAACCGTACCATCACCGACGTGTTTGAACCGGGTTCTACGGTTAAGCCGATGGTGGTGATGACTGCGCTTCAGCGCGGTATCGTCAACGAAAATACGGTGTTGAATACCGTTCCATACCGAATTAACGGCCACGAAATTAAAGACGTGGCGCGCTACAGCGAATTAACCCTGACCGGGGTTCTACAGAAGTCGAGTAACGTCGGTGTATCCAAACTGGCGTTAGCGATGCCGTCCTCAGCGTTAGTAGATACTTACTCACGTTTTGGGCTAGGAAAGGCGACCAATTTGGGGTTGGTCGGAGAACGCAGTGGCTTATATCCTCAAAAACAACGGTGGTCCGACATAGAGAGGGCCACCTTCTCTTTCGGCTACGGGCTAATGGTAACGCCGTTACAGTTAGCGCGAGTCTATGCAACGATCGGCAGCTATGGCATTTATCGCCCGCTGTCGATTACCAAAGTTGATCCGCCTGTACCCGGCGAACGCATCTTCCCTGAATCCACCGTACGCACCGTGGTGCATATGATGGAAAGCGTGGCGCTGCCGGGCGGCGGCGGCGTGAAGGCGGCAATTAAAGGCTACCGTATCGCGATTAAAACCGGTACGGCGAAAAAAGTGGGGCCGGACGGTCGCTACATCAACAAATACATTGCTTACACCGCAGGCGTCGCGCCTGCGAGTCAGCCGCGCTTCGCGCTGGTGGTTGTCATCAACGATCCGCAGGCGGGTAAATACTACGGCGGCGCCGTTTCCGCGCCGGTATTTGGTGCCATCATGGGCGGCGTTCTGCGCACCATGAACATCGAACCGGACGCGCTGGCAACGGGCGAAAAAAATGAATTCGTAATTAATCAAGGCGAGGGAACAGGTGGCAGATCGTAATTTGCGCGACCTTCTTGCTCCGTGGGTGGCTGGACTACCCGCGCGAGAACTGCGAGAGATGACGCTCGACAGCCGTGTGGCTGCGGCGGGCGATCTCTTTGTGGCAGTGGTGGGTCATCAGGCGGACGGGCGTCGATATATCCCGCAGGCGATAGCGCAAGGCGTAGCTGCCATTATTGCAGAGGCGAAAGACGAGGCGACCGACGGTGAGATTCGCGAAATGCACGGCGTACCGGTTGTCTATCTCAGCCAGCTCAATGAGCGTTTATCTGCGCTGGCGGGCCGCTTTTACCATGAGCCATCTGAAAACATGCGTCTGGTGGCGGTGACCGGCACCAATGGCAAGACTACCACCACCCAACTACTGGCGCAGTGGAGCCAGTTGCTCGGCGAAACCAGCGCAGTGATGGGAACGGTAGGCAACGGACTGTTGGGTAAAGTGATCCCGACGGAGAACACAACCGGTTCCGCTGTGGATGTTCAGCATGTGCTGGCCAATCTGGTTGCGCAGGGCGCGACCTTCGGCGCGATGGAAGTCTCTTCTCACGGCCTGGTGCAGCATCGCGTGGCGGCGCTGAAATTTGCCGCCTCCGTGTTTACTAATTTGAGCCGCGACCATCTCGACTATCATGGTGATATGGCGCATTACGAGGCGGCAAAATGGATGCTTTATTCAACCCACCATCACGGTCAGGCAATCGTCAACGCCGATGATGAAGTTGGACGCCGCTGGCTGGCGTCGCTACCCGATGCGGTCGCGGTATCAATGGAAGGGCATATCAACCCTAACTGTCATGGTCGTTGGCTGAAAGCGGAGGCGGTGGAGTACCACGACCGCGGAGCGACGATTCGTTTTGCTTCAAGTTGGGGTGAAGGCGAAATCGAAAGCCGCCTGATGGGCGCGTTTAACGTCAGCAACTTACTGCTGGCATTGGCGACGCTGCTGGCGCTGGGCTATCCGTTAACGGATTTGCTGAAAACCGCCGCGCGTTTGCAGCCGGTTTGCGGGCGTATGGAAGTGTTCACTGCGCCAGGCAAACCGACGGTGGTGGTGGATTACGCGCACACGCCGGATGCGCTGGAAAAAGCGTTGCAGGCGGCGCGCCTGCACTGCGCCGGAAAATTGTGGTGCGTCTTTGGCTGTGGCGGGGATCGTGACAAAGGTAAGCGCCCACTCATGGGGGCCATTGCCGAAGAATTCGCGGATATCGTCGTGGTGACTGACGATAACCCGCGTACCGAGGAGCCGCGCGCCATTATCAACGATATTCTGGCTGGAATGCTGGACGCCGGGCAGGTCAGGGTAATGGAAGGCCGCGCTGAGGCGGTAACCAATGCCATTATGCAGGCAAAAGACAATGACGTTGTGCTGATTGCAGGTAAAGGGCACGAGGATTACCAGATTGTCGGCACGCAGCGTCTTGATTATTCAGACCGCGTGACCGCAGCGCGTTTGCTGGGGGTGATCGCATGATTAGCGTAACGCTCAGCAAAATTGCCGATGTCCTTGGCGCCGAACACCGCGGGGCGGATCTCACGCTCGATACGGTCATTACCGACACACGGAAAGTGACGCCGGGATGCCTGTTCGTGGCGCTGAAAGGGGAACGCTTTGATGCGCATGATTTTGCCGATAAAGCAAAAGCGAACGGCGCTGGCGCCCTGCTGGTCAGTCGTCCTCTGGATATCGATCTTCCGCAGGTGATTGTAAAAGACACGCGTCAGGCATTTGGCCAACTGGCCGCCTGGGTACGTATGCAGGTACCGGCGCGGGTGGTGGCGTTAACCGGTTCGTCCGGCAAAACCTCGGTCAAAGAGATGACCGCCGCGATTCTTAGCCAGTGCGGAAATACTCTGTATACCGCAGGCAATTTTAACAACGACATCGGCGTGCCGATAACGCTGCTGCGCTTAAACCATGATTATGACTATGCGGTAATCGAGTTAGGCGCTAATCACCAGGGAGAAATCGCCTGGACCGTTAGCCTGACGCGCCCGGAAGCGGCGCTGGTCAATAACCTGGCGGCGGCGCATCTGGAAGGTTTCGGCTCGTTGGCCGGCGTGGCGAAAGCGAAAGGCGAAATCTATACCGGTTTGCCTGAGAACGGTATCGCGATTATGAATGCCGATAATAATGACTGGCTGAACTGGCAAAGCATTATTGGCGATCGTCAGGTGTGGCGCTTTTCGCCGAATGCGGCAAACAGCGACTTTACCGCTGCGAATATCCACGTGACGTCACACGGTACTGAATTTACCCTGCAAACGCCGATGGGCAGCATTGATGTGCTGCTGCCGTTGCCGGGGCGGCACAATATTGCCAACGCGCTGGCGGCCGCTGCTTTATCAATGGCGGTGGGGGCTACGCTGACGGCGATTAAAGCAGGGCTGGCGGCGTTAAAAGCCGTACCCGGGCGTCTGTTCCCGATTCAGCTAAGTGAAAACCAACTGGTACTGGATGACGCTTATAACGCCAACGTCGGTTCGATGACCGCCGCAGTGCAGGTCCTTTCTGAAATGCCCGGCTACCGTGTGCTGGTGGTAGGCGATATGGCCGAGCTGGGCGCAGAAAGCGAAGCGTGCCACATCCAGGTTGGCGAGGCCGCAAAAGCGGCGGGTATTGATCGCGTGTTAAGCACCGGAAAACTCAGTCAGGCTATCAGCCACGCCAGCGGCGTCGGCGAACATTTTGCCGATAAAGCCGCGCTCATTGCGCGTTTACACGCTCTGCTTCAGGAGCAACCAATGATGACTATTTTAGTGAAAGGATCACGCAGCGCCGCGATGGAAGATGTGGTTCATGCGTTACAGGAGAAAGGTTCATGTTAGTTTGGCTGGCCGAGCATTTGGTCAAATATTATTCCGGCTTTAACGTCTTTTCTTATCTGACGTTTCGCGCCATCGTCAGCCTGTTGACCGCGCTGTTCATCTCTTTATGGATGGGCCCGCGTATGATCGCTCGTCTGCAAAAACTCTCTTTTGGCCAGGTGGTACGTAACGATGGCCCGGAATCGCACTTCAGTAAACGCGGTACGCCGACGATGGGCGGCATCATGATCCTGACGTCGATTGTGATTTCCGTTCTGTTATGGGCTTACCCGTCTAACCCGTACGTCTGGTGCGTGCTGGTGGTATTGATCGGCTACGGCATTATCGGTTTTGTCGATGACTACCGCAAAGTGGTGCGGAAAGATACCAAAGGGCTGATTGCGCGCTGGAAATATTTCTGGATGTCGGTTATCGCGCTCGGCGTGGCCTTTGCGCTTTATCTCGTCGGGAAAGACACGCCTGCGACCCAACTGGTGGTGCCGTTCTTTAAAGATGTTATGCCGCAATTGGGGCTGTTTTACATTCTGCTGTCCTACTTTGTCATCGTCGGTACGGGTAACGCCGTAAACCTGACCGACGGGCTTGATGGTCTGGCGATTATGCCGACTGTTTTCGTTGCCGCCGGCTTTGCGCTGGTGGCCTGGGCGACCGGGAACATGAACTTCGCCAATTACCTGCATATTCCGTATTTACGCCATGCGGGCGAGCTGGTGATTGTCTGTACGGCGATTGTCGGCGCGGGATTAGGATTCTTGTGGTTTAACACCTATCCGGCGCAGGTTTTTATGGGCGACGTCGGATCGCTGGCGTTGGGCGGCGCGTTGGGCATTATCGCCGTGCTGCTGCGTCAGGAGTTCCTGCTGGTGATCATGGGCGGCGTCTTTGTGGTGGAAACTCTGTCGGTCATCCTGCAGGTGGGTTCCTTTAAACTACGCGGACAGCGTATTTTCCGTATGGCGCCTATCCATCACCACTATGAACTGAAAGGCTGGCCGGAACCGCGCGTGATTGTGCGCTTCTGGATTATTTCGCTGATGCTGGTGCTGATTGGCCTGGCAACGCTGAAGGTACGTTAATCATGGCTGATTACCAGGACAAAAACGTCGTCATTATTGGTCTGGGCTTAACCGGACTCTCTTGCGTGGACTTTTTTCTCGCCCGCGGCGTGACGCCGCGGGTGATGGATACTCGCGTGACGCCGCCGGGTCTGGATAAGCTGCCGCAAGAGGTTGAGCGTCACGTTGGCGGCCTGAACGACGAGTGGCTCTTAGCGGCGGATTTAATCGTCGCCAGCCCTGGTATTGCTCTGGCGCATCCCTCTCTTAGCGCTGCCGCCAGCGCTGGAGTGGAAATTGTCGGCGATATCGAACTGTTTTGCCGCGAAGCGCAGGCGCCGATTGTGGCCATCACCGGCTCGAACGGCAAAAGCACCGTGACCACCTTAGTGGGCGAGATGGCGAAAGCGGCGGGCGTCAATGTCGGCGTTGGCGGCAATATCGGTCTTCCGGCGCTGATGCTGCTGGATGCCGATCGCGAATTGTACGTGCTGGAATTATCCAGTTTCCAACTGGAAACTACCTCAAGTTTGCAAGCGGCGGCGGCAACGGTGCTCAACGTCACTGAAGATCATATGGACCGGTATCCGTTTGGTTTGCAACAGTACCGGGCGGCGAAACTGCGCGTCTACGAGAAGGCGAAAGTGTGCGTGGTGAATGCCGATGACGCGTTGACGATGCCGGTACGCGGGGCCGATGAGCGCTGCGTCAGCTTTGGCGTCAATATGGGTGATTATCACCTTAATCGTCAGCAGGGCGAAACCTGGCTGCGAGTCAAAGGCGAGAAGGTGCTGAACGTGAAAGAGATGAAGCTTTCCGGTCAGCATAACTATACCAATGCGTTAGCGGCGCTGGCGCTGGCGGATGCCGTAGGTCTGCCGCGCGCCAGCAGTTTGAAGGCGTTGACGACATTTACCGGTCTGGCGCATCGCTTCCAGCTGGCGTTGGAGCATAACGGCGTACGTTGGATCAACGACTCGAAAGCGACCAACGTCGGCAGTACCGAAGCGGCGCTAAACGGTTTGCATGTGGACGGTACGCTGCATCTGCTGCTGGGCGGCGACGGTAAGTCGGCAGACTTTTCTCCGCTGGCGCGCTATCTGACCGGCGATCGTATCCGCCTGTATTGCTTTGGGCGCGATGGCGCGCAGCTTGCCGCACTGCGTCCGGAAATCGCCCAACAGACTGAGACGATGGAAGAGGCGATGCGTTTGCTGGCGCCGCGCGTTCAGCCGGGTGATATGGTGCTGCTGTCGCCCGCTTGCGCTAGCCTCGATCAGTTTAAAAATTTTGAGCAACGGGGCGATGTCTTTACCCGTCTGGCGAAGGAGTTAGGTTGATGCGTTTATCTCTCCCCCGTCTGAGAATGCCGCGCGTACCAGGCTTTGGCCTCCTGGCCTGGCTGTTTGCGGCGCTTAAAGGCTGGGTGATGGCTTCGCGCGATAAAGACGCCGACAGTCTGATCATGTATGACCGCACGCTGCTATGGCTGACCTTCGGGCTGGCGGCGATTGGTTTTGTCATGGTGACGTCGGCCTCCATGCCAGTCGGGCAGCGCCTGGCGAACGATCCGTTTTTGTTTGCCAAACGTGATGCGCTCTATATCTTCCTGGCATTTTGTCTGGCGATGGTCACGCTACGTTTGCCCATGACCTTCTGGCAAAAATACAGCACGACGATGCTGATTGCGTCGATCATTATGCTGCTTATCGTGCTGGTCGTCGGGAGCTCGGTCAACGGGGCGTCGCGCTGGATTGCGCTGGGGCCGCTGCGTATTCAGCCTGCGGAGTTTACCAAGCTGTCGCTGTTCTGCTACCTCGCGAACTATCTGGTGCGTAAGGTTGATGAGGTGCGAAATAACCTGCGCGGCTTTTTAAAACCAATGGGCGTGATTCTGGTGCTGGCGGTGTTACTGCTGGCGCAACCTGACCTCGGGACGGTGGTCGTACTGTTTGTCACCACGCTGGCGATGCTGTTTCTCGCCGGGGCGAAATTATGGCAGTTCATCGCCATTATCGGGATGGGCATCTCGGCGGTGATTCTGTTAATCCTCGCCGAACCGTATCGTATTCGCCGCGTTACCTCGTTCTGGAACCCCTGGGAAGATCCGTTCGGCAGCGGTTATCAGCTGACGCAGTCGCTGATGGCTTTTGGTCGCGGTGAGATATGGGGGCAAGGGCTGGGGAATTCGGTGCAGAAACTGGAGTATTTGCCGGAGGCGCACACCGATTTCATCTTCGCCATTATTGGGGAAGAACTGGGTTATATCGGTGTGGTATTGGCGCTTTTAATGGTATTCTTCGTCGCTTTTCGCGCGATGTCGATTGGCCGTAAGGCATTGGAGATTGACCACCGTTTTTCCGGATTTTTAGCGTGTTCTATCGGTATCTGGTTTAGTTTCCAGGCGCTGGTAAACGTTGGCGCGGCCGCGGGGATGCTGCCGACCAAAGGCCTTACGCTGCCGCTGATCAGTTATGGCGGGTCGAGTCTGTTGATTATGTCGACGGCCATTATGTTTTTATTACGTATTGATTATGAAACGCGTCTGGAAAAAGCGCAGGCGTTTACACGAGGTTCTCGATGAGTGGTCAACCGAAGCGGTTAATGGTGATGGCGGGTGGTACCGGCGGGCACGTGTTCCCCGGACTGGCCGTTGCGCATCATTTAATGGCCCAGGGCTGGCAGGTTCGCTGGCTGGGTACCGCCGATCGTATGGAAGCGGATTTAGTGCCGAAGCATGGCATCGACATTGACTTTATTCGGATCTCCGGTCTGCGCGGTAAAGGCGTAAAAGCGCTTCTGGCGGCGCCGCTGCGGATTTTTAACGCCTGGCGGCAGGCGCGGGCGATCATGAAGCGATTTAAGCCGGATGTCGTGCTGGGAATGGGCGGTTATGTTTCCGGCCCCGGCGGTCTTGCCGCCTGGTCATTGGGTATTCCGGTCGTTTTGCATGAGCAAAACGGTATCGCCGGGCTAACCAATCAGTGGCTGGCCAAAATCGCGACCACGGTGATGCAGGCGTTTCCCGGTGCGTTTCCGAACGCGGAAGTGGTGGGTAACCCGGTGCGTACCGACGTACTGGCGTTGCCGTTGCCGCAGGAGCGTCTGGCCGGTCGTGACGGCCCGATTCGCGTGTTGGTGGTCGGCGGTTCTCAGGGGGCGCGAGTCCTGAACCAGACGATGCCGCAGGTTGCCGCCAGACTGGGCGATACGGTTACAATCTGGCATCAAAGCGGAAAAGGCGCGCAGCACACGGTAGAGCAGGCGTATGCCGGGGTGGGACAACCGCAGCATAAGGTAACGGAATTTATCGATGACATGGCCGCCGCCTATGCGTGGGCGGATGTGGTGGTGTGCCGTTCCGGCGCTTTAACGGTGAGCGAGATCGCCGCCGCCGGGTTACCGGCGATATTCGTGCCGTTTCAGCATAAAGACAGGCAGCAGTACTGGAATGCGCTGCCGTTAGAAAACGCCGGCGCAGCTAAGATTTTTGAGCAGCCGCAGTTTACTGTAGAGGCTGTCGCCGACACCCTGGCGGGGTGGTCGCGCGAGGCGTTGTTAACCATGGCGGAGCGTGCCCGCGCGGTATCCATTCCGGATGCTACCGAGCGCGTCGCCAGTGAAGTCAGCCGGGTTGCCCGGACATAATTTGTGGCGGTGCCTTTTGCATCGCAGGGTTTTTCTACCCTCAATAATTTGGGTTGCAGGCAAGCCAACGCATCTGCAATTTGAAGTATGGCGGGTATTGGAGTTAATGGCGTAAAGAATGAATACACAACAACTGGCAAAACTGCGTTCCATCGTGCCCGAAATGCGTCGCGTTCGGCACATTCACTTTGTCGGCATCGGTGGTGCTGGTATGGGCGGTATTGCCGAAGTTCTGGCCAATGAAGGGTATCAGATCAGTGGTTCCGATTTAGCGCCGAATCCGGTGACCCAGCAGTTGACGAGCCTGGGGGCAACGATTTTCTTTAACCATCGTCCGGAAAATGTGCGTGATGCCAGCGTGGTCGTCGTTTCCAGCGCAATTTCCGCGGATAACCCGGAAATTGTCGCGGCGCATGAAGCGCGTATTCCGGTTATTCGCCGTGCGGAAATGCTGGCGGAACTGATGCGTTTTCGCCACGGCATCGCCATTGCCGGGACGCACGGAAAAACCACAACGACCGCGATGGTGTCCAGTATTTATGCCGAAGCGGGGCTGGACCCGACTTTCGTGAATGGCGGACTGGTGAAAGCCGCAGGCGTTCATGCGCGTCTGGGCCATAGTCGTTACCTGATTGCCGAGGCAGATGAGAGCGACGCATCCTTCCTGCATTTGCAGCCGATGGTCGCGATCGTCACCAACATCGAAGCCGACCATATGGATACCTATCATGGCGACTTTGAAAATTTAAAGCAGACGTTTATTAACTTCCTGCATAACCTGCCGTTCTACGGTCGCGCGGTAATGTGCGTCGACGATCCGGTCATCCGCGAGTTGCTGCCGCGGGTGGGGCGTCAGACCACGACGTATGGCTTTAGCGAGGATGCTGACGTCCGCGTAGAAGATTATCAGCAGATAGGGCCGCAGGGGCACTTTACGCTGTTGCGCCAGGGAATGCCGAATCTGCATGTCACGTTGAATGCGCCGGGTCGCCACAATGCCCTGAATGCCGCCGCGGCAGTGGCGGTAGCGACCGAAGAAGGCATTGACGATGACGCTATCCTGCGCGCGCTGGAAAGCTTCCAGGGGACCGGGCGTCGTTTTGACTTCCTCGGCGAGTTCCCGCTTGAGCCGGTGAATGGTAAAGCCGGGACGGCGATGCTGGTGGATGATTATGGCCATCATCCGACTGAAGTAGACGCCACCATTAAAGCTGCGCGAGCAGGGTGGCCGGATAAAAACCTGGTGATGCTGTTTCAGCCGCACCGTTACACGCGCACGCGCGATCTGTATGACGATTTCGCCAATGTGCTGACCCAAGTTGATGCGTTGCTGATGCTGGACGTTTACCCGGCGGGCGAAGCGCCGATTCCGGGCGCGGATAGCCGTTCTTTATGTCGTACGATTCGTAATCGGGGAAAAATTGACCCGATTCTGGTTTCCGATCCGGCTCAGGTTGCGACAATGTTAGCGCCGGTGCTGACGGGTAACGACTTGATATTAGTGCAAGGCGCAGGAAATGTTGGCAAAATTGCGCGTTACTTATCTGAAATCAAGCTGAAGCCGCAAATCCAGGAGGAAGAGCAACATGGCTGATAAAATCGCGGTCCTGTTGGGCGGAACCTCTGCGGAGCGGGACGTTTCGTTAAATTCCGGCGCGGCAGTGTTGGCCGGGTTACGTGAAGGCGGCATTGATGCGCATCCCGTCGATCCGCAAGAGATCGATGTCGCGCAGCTTAAAGCAATGGGCTTTCAGAAGGTCTTTATTGCGTTGCATGGCCGTGGCGGTGAAGATGGCACCTTACAGGGAATGCTTGAACTGCTCGGCCTGCCTTATACCGGCAGCGGCGTGATGGCCTCGGCGCTTTCCATGGATAAACTGCGCAGTAAATTGCTGTGGCAGGGCGCAGGCTTACCGGTTGCGCCGTGGGTCGCGCTGACGCGCGCTGAGTTTGAAAAAGGCCTTAGCGAAGAACAAAAAGCGCGAATTTCGGCGCTGGGTTTACCGCTGATCGTCAAACCCAGCCGTGAAGGCTCCAGCGTCGGTATGACGAAAGTAGTAGAAGAAAATGCTTTACAGGGTGCGTTATCATTGGCTTTTCAGCATGATGACGAAATACTGATTGAGAAATGGCTGTGCGGTCCGGAATTTACGGTGGCGATAGTTGGCGAAGAAATTTTACCGTCAATTCGTATCCAACCGGCAGGAACCTTCTATGATTATGAGGCGAAGTATCTCTCTGATGAGACTCAGTATTTCTGCCCTGCCGGTTTAGAAGCGTCCCAGGAAGCCGCGCTACAGTCTCTCGTCCTGCAGGCATGGAAAGCTTTAGGCTGCACGGGATGGGGGCGTATTGACGTCATGCTGGACAGCGATGGTCAGTTTTATCTGCTGGAAGCCAATACTTCTCCGGGGATGACCAGCCATAGTCTGGTGCCGATGGCGGCGCGTCAGGCGGGAATGAGCTTCTCGCAGTTAGTGGTACGAATTCTGGAGTTGGCGGACTGATATGTCGCAGGCTGCGCTGAACACGCGAAACAGTGATGAAGAGACGCCTTCTTCACGCCGCAATAATGGAACGCGTCTTGCAGGAATTTTATTCCTGCTGACGGTACTGTGCACCGTGTTTGTTAGCGGGTGGGTCGTGTTAGGGTGGATGGAAGATGCGCAGCGTTTACCGTTATCAAAGCTGGTATTAACCGGCGAGCGTCACTACACGCGTAACGATGATATCCGTCAGGCGATACTGGCTCTGGGCGCGCCGGGAACCTTCATGACGCAGGATGTGAACATTATCCAGAGCCAGATTGAGCGTTTGCCGTGGATTAAACAGGCCAGCGTCAGAAAACAGTGGCCTGATGAATTGAAGATTCATCTGGTTGAATATGTGCCGATTGCGCGTTGGAATGATCAACATATGGTCGATGCTGAAGGGAACACCTTCAGCGTGCCGTCAGACCGCATCGGCAAACAGGTTTTACCCATGTTGTATGGCCCGGAAGGCAGCGCGAGTGAAGTGTTGCAGGGATACCGCGAGATGGGGCAGGTGCTGGCTAAGGATAAATTCACTCTAAAGGAAGCGGCGATGACCGCACGTCGCTCCTGGCAATTGACGCTTAATAACGGCATTAAGCTCAATCTCGGCAGGGGCGATACGATGAAAAGGTTGGCTCGCTTTGTAGAACTCTATCCGGTTTTACAGCAGCAGGCGCAAACCGATGGCAAACGGATTAGCTACGTTGATTTGCGTTATGACTCAGGTGCGGCAGTTGGCTGGGCGCCGCTCCCCCCTGAGGAATCTAATCAGCAACAGAATCAGGCACAGGCAGAACAACAATGATCAAGGCGACGGACAGAAAACTGGTAGTAGGACTGGAGATTGGCACCGCGAAGGTTGCCGCTTTAGTAGGGGAAGTTCTGCCCGACGGTATGGTCAATATCATTGGCGTGGGCAGTTGCCCATCGCGGGGTATGGATAAAGGCGGGGTGAATGACCTTGAGTCAGTGGTGAAATGCGTTCAGCGCGCCATTGACCAGGCGGAATTGATGGCCGATTGCCAGATCTCCTCGGTATATCTGGCGCTTTCCGGCAAACATATTAGCTGTCAGAATGAAATTGGTATGGTGCCCATTTCCGAAGAGGAAGTGACGCAGGAAGATGTGGAAAACGTCGTGCATACTGCGAAGTCAGTGCGCGTGCGCGATGAACATCGCGTGCTGCATGTGATTCCTCAGGAGTACGCCATTGACTACCAGGAAGGCATTAAAAATCCGGTCGGTCTTTCCGGCGTGCGTATGCAGGCGAAAGTACATTTGATTACCTGCCACAACGATATGGCAAAAAACATTGTCAAAGCTGTTGAACGTTGTGGTCTGAAAGTTGACCAACTGATATTTGCCGGACTGGCGGCCAGTTATTCCGTGTTAACGGAAGATGAACGTGAACTGGGCGTCTGTGTCGTGGATATCGGCGGTGGTACAATGGATATCGCCGTTTATACTGGCGGCGCGCTGCGTCATACCAAAGTGATCCCTTACGCGGGGAACGTGGTGACCAGCGATATCGCTTATGCCTTTGGTACGCCGCCGAGCGATGCTGAAGCCATTAAAGTTCGCCACGGTTGCGCGCTGGGTTCCATTGTCGGTAAAGACGAGAGCGTTGAAGTACCGAGCGTAGGCGGGCGTCCGCCGCGCAGCCTGCAACGTCAGACGCTGGCGGAAGTGATTGAGCCGCGTTACACCGAGCTGCTCAATCTGGTCAACGAAGAGATATTGCAATTACAGGAACAGCTTCGCCAACAAGGGGTAAAACATCACCTGGCGGCGGGGATTGTGTTAACCGGCGGCGCGGCGCAAATCGAAGGGCTTGCTGCTTGCGCTCAGCGCGTGTTTCATACGCAGGTGCGTATCGGCGCGCCGCTGAATATCACCGGTCTGACGGATTATGCCCAGGAGCCGTATTACTCAACGGCGGTGGGATTGCTTCACTACGGGAAAGAGTCCCACTTAAACGGTGAAGCAGAAGTGGAAAAACGTGTTACGGCATCAGTTGGCTCGTGGATCAAGCGACTTAATAGCTGGCTGCGAAAAGAGTTTTAATTTTTATGAGGCCGCCAGATATTACGGCCTCAGGCGACAGGCACATGACGGAGAGAGATTATGTTTGAACCTATGGAACTAACCAACGACGCGGTGATTAAAGTCATCGGCGTCGGTGGTGGCGGCGGTAACGCTGTTGAACACATGGTGCGCGAGCGCATCGAAGGTGTTGAATTCTTCGCGGTGAATACCGACGCTCAGGCGTTGCGTAAAACGGCGGTTGGCCAGACCATTCAAATTGGTAGCGGCATTACCAAAGGTCTGGGCGCCGGCGCTAACCCGGAAGTCGGCCGTAACGCGGCGGACGAAGACCGTGAAGCGCTGCGTGCGGCGCTTGAAGGCGCAGACATGGTATTTATCGCGGCAGGCATGGGCGGCGGTACCGGAACCGGCGCGGCGCCAGTGGTTGCTGAAGTGGCAAAAGATTTAGGTATTCTGACCGTTGCCGTGGTGACTAAGCCTTTCAATTTTGAAGGCAAAAAGCGCATGGCATTTGCGGAGCAGGGTATTACCGAGCTGTCCAAGCATGTGGACTCGTTGATCACCATCCCGAACGACAAGCTGCTGAAAGTGCTGGGCCGTGGTATCTCCCTGCTCGACGCGTTCGGCGCGGCTAACGACGTGCTGAAAGGCGCGGTTCAGGGTATCGCAGAGCTGATCACCCGCCCGGGCCTGATGAACGTCGACTTTGCTGACGTGCGTACCGTGATGTCTGAAATGGGCTACGCAATGATGGGCTCCGGCGTGGCGAGCGGTGAAGACCGTGCGGAAGAAGCGGCTGAAATGGCTATTTCTTCTCCGCTGCTGGAAGATATCGACCTGTCCGGCGCGCGCGGCGTGTTGGTCAACATTACGGCGGGCTTCGACCTGCGTCTGGACGAGTTTGAAACCGTCGGTAACACCATTCGCGCGTTTGCGTCGGATAACGCCACCGTGGTTATCGGTACCTCTCTGGACCCGGATATGAATGATGAACTGCGCGTGACGGTAGTGGCGACCGGTATTGGTATGGACAAACGTCCGGAAATCACCCTGGTGACCAATAAACAGGTGCAGCAGCCGGTGTTGGATCGTTATCAGCAGCACGGTATGGCGCCGCTGACGCAGGAGCAAAAAACGGTCGCGAAAGTGGTTAACGACAATACACCACAGGCGGCGAAAGAGCCGGATTATCTGGATATCCCCGCATTCCTGCGTAAGCAAGCTGATTAAGAATTAGCTGGAATTTGGGATTCTGGGCTCTTTGTGCTAAACTGGCCCGCCGAATGTATAGTACACTTCGGTTGGATAGGTAATTTGGCGAGATTATACGATGATCAAACAAAGGACACTTAAACGTATCGTTCAGGCGACTGGCGTCGGTTTACACACCGGCAAAAAAGTCACCCTGACATTACGCCCTGCGCCGGCCAATACCGGGGTCATCTATCGTCGCACCGACTTGAATCCACCGGTAGATTTCCCGGCCGATGCCAAATCTGTGCGTGATACCATGCTCTGTACGTGTCTGGTGAATGAGCATGATGTACGGATTTCAACCGTTGAGCACCTGAACGCTGCTCTGGCGGGCTTAGGTATCGATAACATCGTTATTGAGGTTAATGCCCCGGAAATCCCGATCATGGATGGCAGTGCCGCTCCGTTTGTCTACCTGCTGCTTGATGCCGGTATTGATGAACTGAACTGCGCCAAAAAATTCGTACGCATCAAAGAGACTGTTCGGGTTGAAGATGGCGATAAATGGGCTGAATTCAGACCGTACAATGGTTTTACGTTGGATTTCACCATCGACTTTAACCATCCGGCGATCGATTCCAGCAGCCAGCGCTACGCGATGAACTTCTCTGCGGATGCGTTCATGCGCCAGATCAGCCGTGCGCGTACCTTCGGTTTTATGCGTGATATCGAATATCTGCAGTCCCGCGGCCTGTGCCTGGGCGGCAGCTTCGATTGTGCCATCGTTGTTGACGATTATCGCGTATTGAACGAAGACGGCCTGCGTTTTGAAGATGAATTCGTTCGTCACAAAATGCTCGACGCGATCGGTGACTTGTTCATGTGTGGTCACAATATTATTGGTGCGTTTACCGCGTATAAATCCGGTCACGCATTGAATAACAAATTGTTACAGGCAGTCCTGGCAAAACAGGAAGCCTGGGAATTTGTGACCTTCCAGGACGACGCAGAACTGCCGTTGGCTTTCAAAGCGCCTTCGACGGTACTGGCATAACGACATACGCTGTCGTATAAAATTCGACTGGTTAACCTGGCACTCTCTCCGGCCAGGCGAGCCAGTCGTTTTTTTTACTATCCTTTATCTGCGCTTTCCTTAATCAGCCATTTTGACAGGGTTAAATGGAAACACGGCGCGTTCGCTGTTTTCTTAGCCGATTTTCACCTTAGCTTCTCGTCATTACTGCTGTAGCGCGTACGCTTTAATGATAAGATTTGTGCGCAAATTGTTTTGATTCCGTAAGCCCATGAGGGGCATATCAGGTGGCAATGACGTGAGTGGAATACTGACGCGCTGGCGACAGTTAGGCAGACGATACTTCTGGCCGCATCTCTTATTAGGGATGGTCGCGGCGAGTTTTGGTTTGCCCGCGCTCAGTAACGCCGCTGAAACCAATACGCCTGCAAGGACGACCGCCAGCACCGCGTCTAAAGTTAACTTTAGCCATCTTGCGCTGTTAGAAGCCTCTAACCGTCGTCCCAATTTCACCGTAGATTACTGGCATCAGCACGCTATTCGCACGGTGATTCGCCACCTTTCTTTTGCAATGGCACCGCAAACGCTGCCCGTTGCCGACGCGCCGTCGCCATTACAGGCGCATCATATCGCCTTACTGAATACGCTCAGCGCGATGCTCACGCAGGAGGGCACGCCGCCGGCGATTGTTCGCCGCCTCTCCCTGGCGTATTTTGCGCCACAAACCGCATTTAGCATCCCGGCCTGGATAAGTCAGGCGCAGGGTATCCGCGCCGGTCCGCAACGTCTCAGCTAACGAAAAAAGACCCTTTTACTTTATTTGTAGCTCCGCGGCGCGGGGCATTTGAGACTTTATTATGCTAATCAAATTATTAACCAAAGTATTCGGTAGCCGTAACGATCGTACGCTGCGTCGTATGCGTAAGGCCGTCAGCCTTATTAATGCGATGGAACCGGAGATGGAAAAACTCTCCGATGACGAACTGAAAGCGAAAACCAACGAATTTCGCGCCCGTATTGAAAAAGGCGAAAGCGTAGAGAGCCTGATTCCGGAAGCGTTCGCGGTGGTGCGTGAAGCCAGTAAACGCGTCTTTGGGATGCGTCACTTCGACGTTCAGCTATTGGGTGGTATGGTGCTCAACGATCGCTGTATCGCCGAAATGCGTACTGGTGAAGGTAAAACGCTGACCGCAACGCTGCCAGCCTACCTGAACGCGCTGTCCGGCAAAGGCGTTCATGTGGTAACCGTGAACGACTATCTGGCGCAGCGTGACGCCGAAAACAACCGTCCGCTATTCGAATTCCTCGGTATGTCCGTTGGTATCAACCTGCCAGGTATGCCTGCGCCAGCCAAACGTGAAGCTTACGCTGCCGACATCACTTACGGCACTAACAACGAATACGGTTTTGACTACCTGCGCGACAACATGGCGTTCAGCCCGGAAGAGCGCGTACAGCGTAAACTGCATTATGCGCTGGTGGATGAGGTCGACTCCATCCTGATCGATGAAGCGCGTACGCCGCTGATCATTTCCGGCCCGGCGGAAGATAGCTCGGAAATGTACAAAAAAGTGAACAAAATCATTCCGCACCTGATTCGTCAGGAGAAAGAAGATTCTGACACTTTCCAGGGCGAAGGCCACTTCTCCGTTGATGAGAAAGCGCGCCAGGTTAACCTGACCGAACGCGGTCTGGTGCTGATTGAAGAGCTACTGGTGCAAGAAGGCATTATGGATGAGGGCGAGTCGCTCTACTCGCCTGGCAATATTATGCTGATGCATCACGTCACCGCCGCGCTGCGCGCGCACGCGCTATTTACCCGTGACGTGGATTACATTGTGAAAGACGGCGAAGTCATCATTGTTGATGAACATACCGGTCGTACCATGCAGGGGCGTCGCTGGTCTGACGGTCTGCACCAGGCGGTAGAAGCGAAAGAAGGCGTTGAAATTCAGAATGAAAACCAGACGCTGGCGTCTATCACCTTCCAGAACTACTTCCGTCTGTATGAAAAGCTGGCCGGTATGACCGGTACGGCGGATACTGAAGCCTTCGAATTTAGCTCTATCTATAAGCTGGACACCGTCGTTGTTCCGACCAACCGTCCGATGATCCGTAAAGATTTGCCGGATCTGGTCTACATGACCGAAGCGGAAAAAATCCAGGCCATTATCGAAGATATTAAAGAACGTACCGCGAACGGTCAGCCAGTGCTGGTCGGGACGATTTCTATCGAGAAATCTGAAGTGGTCTCCAGAGAGCTGACCAAAGCGGGCATCAAACATAACGTACTGAACGCAAAATTCCACGCCAACGAAGCAGGCATCGTTGCGCAGGCTGGTTATCCAGCGGCGGTCACTATCGCTACCAACATGGCGGGTCGTGGTACCGATATTATGCTGGGCGGTAGCTGGCAGGCGGAAGTCGCTGCGCTGGAAGCGCCGACGGAAGAACAGATTGCGCAGATTAAAGCGGACTGGCAGGTACGCCATGACGCGGTTCTGGCTGCCGGCGGCCTGCATATCATTGGCACCGAGCGCCATGAATCCCGCCGTATCGACAACCAGCTGCGTGGCCGTTCCGGTCGCCAGGGCGATCCGGGTTCTTCCCGTTTCTACCTGTCGATGGAAGATGCGCTGATGCGTATTTTCGCCTCCGATCGTGTCTCCGGTATGATGCGTAAACTGGGGATGAAGCCGGGCGAAGCGATTGAGCACCCGTGGGTGACGAAAGCTATCGCTAACGCGCAGCGTAAAGTAGAAAGCCGTAACTTCGATATTCGTAAGCAACTGCTGGAATATGATGATGTGGCGAACGATCAGCGTCGTGCAATTTATACCCAGCGTAACGAACTGCTGGATGTGTCTGACGTGAGCGACACCATTAACAGCATTCGCGAAGATGTCTTTAAGGCGACTATCGACGCCTACATTCCGCCGCAGTCGCTGGAAGAGATGTGGGATATCCCGGGTTTGCAGGAACGCCTGAAAAACGACTTCGACCTGGAGATGCCGATTGCCGAATGGCTGGATAAAGAGCCAGAGCTGCATGAGGAGACGCTGCGTGAGCGCATCCTGGCGCAATCCATCGAGGTGTATCAGCGTAAAGAAGAGGTGGTTGGCGCTGAAATGATGCGTCATTTCGAAAAAGGCGTGATGCTGCAAACGCTTGATTCCCTGTGGAAAGAGCACCTGGCGGCGATGGATTACCTGCGTCAGGGTATTCATCTGCGTGGCTATGCGCAAAAAGATCCGAAGCAGGAATACAAGCGCGAATCCTTCGCTATGTTCGCCGCGATGCTGGAATCGCTGAAATATGAAGTAATCAGTACCCTGAGCAAAGTCCAGGTACGTATGCCGGAAGAGGTCGAAGCGATGGAAATGCAGCGTCGCGAAGAGGCGGAGCGCCTGGCGCAGATGCAGCAGCTAAGCCATCAGGATGACGATGCCGCCGTGGCTGCCGATCTGGCCGCCCAAACCGGCGAACGTAAGATTGGACGTAACGATCCTTGCCCTTGCGGTTCCGGTAAGAAATACAAACAGTGTCACGGTCGCCTGAGCTAATGCGATAAACTTACCGGCCTGATAAGACATAATGTGTTGCCATCAGGTCAGTACTGGCATTATTGCCGAAGGGCGCTACGCTTATTCGGTCTGGCATTGAACACAGATAAAAAGGCGCAGGCGACTGCGCCTTTTTTATGGATGCAACAAGATGAAAAAACTGCAAATCGCGGTTGGGATTATCCGCAACCCGAACGACGAAATTTTTATTACCCGACGCGCCGCTGATGCGCATATGGCGAACAAGCTGGAATTTCCCGGCGGAAAAATTGAAGCCGGCGAAACACCAGAGCAGGCGTTGATCCGGGAGCTACAGGAAGAGGTGGGGATTACGCCAACACAGGTGACATTATTCGACACTCTGGAATATCAATTCCCGGATAGACACATTACGCTGTGGTTTTGGCTGGTTGAACGCTGGGATGGCGAACCGTGGGGGAAAGAAGGACAGCCGGGACGGTGGATCGCGCAGAACGCGTTGAATACGGAAGATTTTCCGCCGGCCAATGAACCGATTATTCGTAAATTACGCCAATTTTCGCCTTAGTGGGGGATCGCAACACGATCCCCATCGATCTTATTAGCGATTTAATGTCGACATAATTTCCGGCCAGTAGCGGGGGCCGGCCGCGGCGTCGTGAGGAAAAACCGCCTCAATTGCCGCCAGCTCCTGCGGGCTTAGGGTCAGTGATAACGCGCCGAGGTTTTCATCCACCCTGGCGCAGTGGCGGCTACGTTTCTGTTATAGCCTAATCTCGCCGGTTTATTTGTATTATCCCGGCCGCGCGCATATGGCGCCAAAACTACGCGTATTTATTGATTATTTTTGTCATAAGGCGATATTGCCGTCTCAACAGAGCTATCACCGTTAGCGCTCTTCGCTCCAGTCGTCGCTATCAGACTGGTCGCCGCTGCTGGCGATTCGTTTCTCTTCGGCGGCCCATTCGCCCAAATCAATTAACTGACAGCGTTTAGAACAAAATGGGCGGAAGGGGCTAATTTCCCCCCAGACGACCGGTTTACCGCAGGTCGGACAGTTTACGACGGTCACGTCAGACATTTTTACTCCTTAGCAACAGGCCAGTTCAAAATCAAGACGCTCCGGCACCAGACCATTTTCACTATCCAGCGGCATAAAGCGAATGGCAAAACGGCTCTTATGGCCGGAAATTTGCGGATAAAGTTGTGAATCGAGCGTCAGCATAAGACGCAGCAAATCGGCGTCGTCCCCGTTATCCTGATAAAAACCGTTCAGGCTGGTTTGCTTACGGAAAGGTGCTGAATTACGGATCAGATCAAGCACCAGCGTCAGCGCCTGGGTGAGGGGATTCAGGCTGGCAAGCCAGGTTTCAATCTGGGCGTCGCGCTGCGCCTGTTGTAGATGCAACCAGATATGCAGAGTGGGTAAATCGAAACTGCAACAGCCGCCAGGAATACTTAAGCGTTGACGCACAAGAGCAATCAAGCGATCTTCGCGTAGCTGCTGGCCAATCCTCGGGGCGGAGATCAGCACGCTGCCCGCCGATTTTAACTGCTGGCGCAGGGCTTCAATACGGTCTTGATCGACGCCGGGAACCTCAACCCAGGCCTGTAATTTACGCTGCTGGCGCTCCAGTTCTTTCAGCAGTTCGGTACGGACTTCGCCCCGTTCGAACACATCCAGTAGATCGCTGATGTTACGGAAAAAATGCAGTGCGCCAGCATGGTCTGCAATTGGCAGGTTGATGGAGAGCTGTTGGATCAAAAACTCTATGCGCAGCCACGTACGCATCTTCTCATTGAGAGGGTGTTCAAATAGGACCTGGGTGTGCATTACGGTTTTTCCTGTGAGACAAACTGCGACGCGAGCTTAAGATAACTGGCGTGCAGGCGGGCCACATCTGATGCGATAGCATCCGGTGCGCCGTTATTATCAATAACATCGTCCGCCACGGCAAGGCGCGCTTCACGCGTCGCCTGCGCAGCGAGAATGTGTTCAACATGCTCGCGCGTAACATCATCACGCTGCATTGTGCGTATGAGCTGCGTTTCGGGCGTCACGTCAACCACCAGTACGCGGTTGGCTTTTTGATACAGCCTGTTTTCAACCAGCAGAGGCACAACCCATAACACATAGGGCGACGTAGCCTGTTGAAACTGTCGTTGGGTTTCCTGCTGAATTAAGGGATGAAGCAGAGCGTTAAGCCAGGCTTTTTCTTCCGGATGCGAAAAAATACGCTCACGCAGCGCCCGGCGACGTAACGTGCCGTCGGCGGCGATAAGTTCAGAACCAAAATGTTCCGCTATTGCGTTCAGGGCGGGCTGCCCTGGCTCAACCATCTGGCGCGCGATAATATCCGCGTCGATGACGGTTATTCCGAGGTCAGCGAAGGCATCAGCGACGGTACTTTTACCGCTGCCAATACCGCCGGTTAAGGCTACGGTATACCTCATATCTCCAGCTTCCGGAATTTTAGTTTGATAATCAAAAGGTTAAATTTTAAACATACAAAGACGATACGCTCTGAGCATTAACCTACTATTCGCCAGGTAAATTTATGGGATTGTAACGTAAAAAAAGAGAATTTCGCAGTCTTGTACGGCCATGATTAGTGCGTATGATAGCGTCACTGGAGTTGTGAGTTTCGATTTTTCGCCATTAACCCCAGGAATCCGCACATGCGTATTGAAGAAGATCTGAAGTTAGGTTTCAAAGACGTTCTTATCCGTCCTAAGCGTTCTACCCTCAAAAGCCGTTCCGATGTCGAACTGGAACGTCAATTCACCTTTAAACACTCAGGTCAGACCTGGTCTGGCGTACCGATTATCGCGGCCAATATGGATACCGTCGGGACGTTTGAAATGGCGCAAGCGTTGGCCGGGTTTGATATTCTGACCGCTGTACATAAACATTATAGCGTTGAAGAGTGGGCAGCTTTTATCAACACGGCTTCGGCTGATGTTCTCAAGCATGTGATGGTTTCCACCGGGACCTCTGATGCTGATTTCGAAAAAACCGTGCAGATTCTGGCGCTGAATCCTGCGCTGAACTTTGTCTGTATTGATGTGGCCAATGGCTATTCAGAACATTTTGTGCAGTTCGTCGCGAAAGCACGTGAAGCATGGCCGACAAAAACAATCTGCGCAGGCAATGTGGTAACGGGCGAGATGTGCGAAGAGCTTATCCTCTCCGGCGCCGATATCGTGAAAGTGGGAATTGGTCCCGGCTCCGTATGCACGACGCGTGTAAAAACTGGCGTTGGTTATCCGCAACTGTCGGCGGTTATCGAATGTGCTGACGCGGCGCATGGCCTGGGCGGCATGATCGTCAGCGATGGCGGCTGCACCATGCCAGGCGACGTAGCAAAAGCCTTCGGCGGCGGCGCGGATTTCGTTATGTTGGGCGGCATGCTGGCGGGTCACGAAGAGAGCGGCGGCAGCGTGGTAGAAGAGAATGGCGAGAAATTTATGCTGTTCTACGGCATGAGTTCGGAATCTGCGATGAACCGTCATGTCGGCGGCGTTGCGAAATACCGCGCGGCAGAAGGTAAAACGGTTAAATTGCCGCTGCGTGGGCCGGTGGGCAATACCGCCCGCGATATCCTGGGCGGTCTACGCTCAGCCTGCACTTATGTCGGCGCGTCTCGCCTGAAAGAGTTGACCAAACGCACCACCTTTATTCGGGTGCAGGAACAAGAAAACCGCATTTTCAATAGCCTCTAATATTCTGGCTGGCGTAAATGTGCGCCAGCCTTATCCCATCCCGCTCATCGCGTCTCCCAAATGAAAAATCGGCAAATACATCGCCACCACCAGCGTACCGATAATTAAGCCGGTGATGATCAATAACGCCGGTTCCAACAGCGACGCCAGATTATCGGCCAGCGCCAGCGTAGATTCACTGTGGTGACGGGCAAGGTTATGCAGCATGATATCGAGTGAACCGGACGCTTCGCCCGTTCTGACCAGTTGCAGGCATAGCGGACTAAATTCCTGGGTATTTTTTAGCGCCAACCAGACCGGATTGCCCGCGGCGATCTCCTGATGTACCTGCGTTAAACGCTGTGACCAGTAAGGGCAGCCGAGACTATCGATAGCGCTTTCCAGTCCCTGAAGAAAAGGAATGCCTGCGCTTTGGGTTAATGCCAGTACGGTGAATATTTGCGCTAGTTTCTGGCCTCTTATCAGGCGACCCATAACGGGAAGCCGTAGCAGAAGACGCTGCCGCTGCGCTTGCCAGGACGGTTTTTGTTTTACCCTGCGGTGAGCGATAGCAACGAGCATCGTCAGGAACAAGATGAGCCAACCCCATGCCGACCCCCATTGCGCTATCGCGATAATACCGCGTGTCAGAAGAGGAAGCGGGGTATTGAAGCTACGGTAAATGGCGGCAAATTCCGGCAGGACAAAGTGCAGCATGGCGAAAACGACCAGGGCGGCCATTGTCAGAATAATGGCGGGATAGCGCAGAGCCTTTTTCACGCTAACCGTAATCTGCCGTTGCGCTTTTTGCTGACGGGCCAGTTCAAAGCAGCATTCGGCCAGTTTGCCGGTCAGTTCTCCGGTGCGGATCATCGTCTGGTAGAGCGGCGGAAATACCTGCGGCCAGGAGACTAATGCGCTGGAAAAAGGGACGCCCTGTTCAAGCTCGTGAGCCAGCGTGCGCAACAGCGCTTGCCATTGTCGGTGGGGATGCTGTTTCGCAAGGAGTTCCAGCCCTTCTGAAAGCGTCAGCCCGGCATGAATGAGCGTGGCCAACTGATGAATAATTTCAGCGCTTTGCTCTTCTTTCCACAGTGCGGCGTTAACGCCTATGCGCTTGATGCGAAGCGGCATAATGCGCTGATGTTGCAGGGTGATGATCAGCGCCAGACGATTGTCCACCCATACAACGTCTTGTTCCAGTTGACCTTTATCGTTAACGCCTTGCCAGCGCCAGAGCTGTTTAACGCTCATGGGGCATTCCCAGAACGCGCAGTATCTCTTCAAAGGACGTCATGCCTTGCTCAACGGCGCGACAGCCATTTTCAAAAAGCGTCCCTGTACCGGTCTGTTGGAGGTGGGCTTCCAGTGCTTGCGCCGATGCGCCGCTCGCAATTAACTGACGTAATGCCGGGGTAACGGTTAACACTTCGAATAACGCGGTTCGGCCATAAAAGCCGTGGTAGCAATGCTGACAGCCGCTTGCCTGCCAGTGCGGTAGCGCGCTGGGCCAAAGATTGGGCGATAGTACCACGGGATCGCTCAGGCGCTGTTTGCAGTGCGGGCAAAGCTTCCTTACCAGGCGTTGCGCTACCACCAGCGTAAGCGCCGATGAGATCATCCAGCGTGCTACGCCCATTTGCTGCAAACGTATCAGGGTTTCGCTGGTGGAGTTCGTATGGAGCGTTGAAAGTACCAGATGGCCCGTTTGTGCCGCCTTAATGGCGATTTCTGCGGTGTCGCCGTCACGAATTTCACCTACCATGATGATGTCAGGGTCCTGGCGTAAAAGCGCGCGCAGCACATTTTGAAAGGTGAGCCCGGCGCGGGGATGGATCTGCGTCTGGTTAATCCCATCCAGTGGAATTTCTATCGGATCCTCAACGCTACAGAGGTTGATACCCGGCGTATTCCGGGTTTGTAGCGCGCTGTATAGCGTGACCGTTTTTCCGCTACCGGTGGGGCCAGTCACCAGTACCAGCCCCTGAGGTTGCTGTAGGGCTTGTCTAAAAGCGGTAAGTTGTGCCCCGTACATGCCCAGCGTGTCCAGATCCAGCGTTTGTTCAACCTGATGCAACAACCGTAAGACGACTTTTTCGCCTTCTTTACAGGGAAGCGTGGCGATACGAAAAGAGATGCTGTCTCCCGACAGGTCAACGGTAAATTGCCCGTCCTGCGGCAGCCGATGTTCAGCGATGTCCAAATTTCCCAGGACTTTCAATCTGGCCGTCAGCGCAAGCCCCGTCTCTTTGGCGATGTCCTGCAGAATATGAAGAACGCCGTCGATGCGGAGTCTTATTCGGTAGCGGCTGGCGCCTGGTTCGAGATGGATATCAGAGGCGCGTTTCGCCATCGCCGAGCGTAATGTCTGATTGAGAAGCTGGGCCGCGGTTTCTCCACCTTTCGCGGCGTTTGTCGAGGGAGCCTGATCCGGCTTATGCCGATGATTTTCCATTTGCTGGCGAGTCCAGCACACAATATCAATCTGTTTTTGCGTGGCGAAATGCAGAGCGTCCAGTAACGCATGAGAGGGCGCGTCGACCACCGCAACAGTGATACTGTTGCTGGCGCTATTGATCAGTACAGCCTGATGACGTTGACACAAGGTGTTGAGCTGAGCGTCTTTCATCTTGTCTCCTTAGTTGGCGTCAAAACGGAAGACATCTTCACAAGCCTGTTGTAACGCGCTGTCGCTTTGAATATTGCAGTTACGCGTCCAGCCAGTAATGCCGTTAGCATTGTCCCAGGCGGGCGTCATGATGACGCTAAGCCCGCTCAGACTCTCCTGGCCGGTAAGCGTGATGACGCCTTTTTCCACGCTCATGCCCGAAACATAACGGGTGATGACGGGCGAGGGGATACCGTTGACGCCCGCATCGCATGTGCTCGTCCCACCATGTTCCAGAGCGCAGAGTTCGACGGCAGTACGGTAGGGGACAAACGTTTGCAACATATCCGTCAGCGCCGCTTTACGCAGATAGTTCTGGTAAGCCGGAATGCCAATGGCGCTTAAAATGGCGATGATGCCAATAACGACCATCAGTTCGATAAGCGTGAAACCGCGTTGTTTTTCCATTGTTCGCTCCTTGAGTTAGCTGGCGCTACTGTGGCAAACGCGGGAAGAGCGGGCGAGCGGCAAAAGGTAAAACGGGAAGGAGGATTCTGAAGATTTTCGCTGCGTTACATGACACGGCAACGTTATTGCGAGGCGCTACGAATATTTTACCGAATCACGACGCGGATCTACGGACAGGTGATTTATAGACCCGACGGCGCAGCGCCATCGGGCGGAGAGGATCAGCAAAAACGCATGGAGAGATCGAGCGCGCGCACGTGCTTGGTCAGCGCGCCAACGGAGATGAAATCCACCCCGGTTTCAGCAAATTCGCGTAAGGTTTCCGCGGTGACGTTGCCGGATACTTCCAGCCGCGCCTGGCCGTTGACGTGTTTCACCGCCTCGCGCATCTGGTCGGTGTTGAAATTATCCAGCATGATGATATCCGCGCCTGCTTTCAGCGCATCGTCCAGTTCATCCAGATTTTCGACCTCGACTTCTACCGGCACGTCCGGATGTAGCCAGAACGCTTTTTCCACCGCCTGACGAACCGAACCGGAGGCGATAATATGGTTTTCTTTAATCAGGAACGCGTCAGTGAGGCCCAGACGATGATTGGCGCCGCCGCCGCATAAAACTGCATATTTGAGCGCGGTGCGCAGACCCGGCAGCGTTTTACGCGTGTCGAGCAACTGGGTTTGGGTGCCAGCCAGCAGTCCAACGTAGCGGCGTACTTCACTGGCGACGCCGGAAAGGGTCTGGACAAAGTTTAGCGCCGTGCGCTCGCCGGTCAGCAATACGCGAGCCGGGCCGTTCAGTTCAAACACTGTTTGGTTGGCGTGAATGGCGTCGCCGTCATCGACATGCCAGGTGAGGCGAACATCATCGCCCGCCAGTTGGATGAAGACCTCTTCAACCCAGCGCTTGCCGCAGAAAACGCCGTCTTCACGAGTGATCACCGTGGCATGGGCTTGCGTATCTGCCGGCAAAAGTTGCGCGGTGATATCGTTGCCAGCATCGACTTCTCCACCTAAATCTTCACGCAGCGCCTGAGCAACGGCGGCAGGGATATCGAGATTAATGCGTTCCAGTAGCGCGTCACGTCGGTCGTCTGGGTTATAACGGCGAGGCGGCATGATAAAACTCCAAATTGCTAACGAATCATAAGGTAGAAACATGCTACTCTGAAGCAGCTATAAGCACCACTCAAAAGGAGACTCCGCATGTTGCCAGATAAGGGTTGGTTGGTAGAGGCGCGACGCGTCCCTTCTCCGCATTATGATTGCCGTCCGGATGACGAAAAACCGTCCTTGCTGGTGGTGCATAATATTAGCCTGCCCCCCGGCGAGTTTGGCGGTCCGTGGATCGATGCATTATTCACCGGAACGATAGATCCAGACGTCCATCCTTTTTTTGCAGAAATCGCTCATCTTCGTGTTTCGGCCCATTGTCTGATTCGTCGCGACGGTGAAATCGTCCAGTATGTGCCTTTTGATAAGCGTGCGTGGCATGCGGGCGTGTCAAACTATCAGGGGCGGGAACGTTGTAATGATTTCTCCATTGGTATTGAGCTGGAGGGGACGGATACGCTGGCTTATACCGATGCGCAGTATCAGCAGCTAGCCGCCGTGACGCGCACGCTTATCGCTTGCTATCCGGCGATCGCCGACAATATGACCGGACACTGCAACATTGCGCCTGACCGCAAAACGGACCCTGGCCCTGCCTTTGACTGGCCGCGCTTTCGCGCTTTGGTAGCCCTCTCGTCGCACAAGGAGATGACATGACGCTGTTTACGACATTACTGGTGCTGATTGTCGAGCGCCTGTTTAAGCTGGGCGAGCACTGGCAGCTCGATCATCGGCTGGAGGCGCTATTCCGTCGGATTACGCATTTTTCGATGTTGCGCACGATGGGAATGACGGCGATCGCGATGGTGGTGACTTTTCTACTGCTCCAGGCGTTAAAAAGGCTGCTATTTAACGTGCCGACGCTGGTGGTGTGGATTCTCCTGGGCGTGCTGTGTATCGGCGCGGGCAAAGCGCGAGTACATTATCACGCCTGGCTGAAAGCGGCGTCCCGTAACGATCCGCATCCTTGCGAGGCGATGGCCAGCGAGCTTACGCTGATTCACGGCGTGCCGCCGGATTGTAATGAGCGTGAATTTTTGCGTGAGCTGCAAAATGCGTTGTTATGGATAAATTTCCGTTTTTACCTCGCACCGCTATTTTGGTTTATCGTTGGCGGTCCATGGGGGCCGGTAACGCTGGTGGGCTATGCGTTTTTACGGGCCTGGCAGACCTGGCTGGCGCGCTATCAGACGCCGCACCAGCGTTTGCAATCCGGCATTGACGCTATTCTTCATGTGCTGGACTGGATTCCGGTACGTCTGGCGGGCGTAGTGTATGCATTACTGGGGCATGGCGAGAAAGCGTTGCCGGCTTGGTTTGCCTCGCTGGCGGATCTGCATACTTCGCAGTATCAGGTGCTCACACGACTGGCGCAGTTCTCACTGGCGCGCGAACCGCATACTGACAAAGTAGAAACCCCCAAAGCGGCGGTGTCGATGGCGAAGAAGGCCTCGTTTGTGGTGGTGGTGATTATTGCGTTGCTCACCATTTATGGGGCATTAGTGTAGCGTTGTGCCGGTGGCGCTAACGCTTATGCTGCCTACAATGGAAAAATCTGTAGGCCCGGTAAGCGCTAGCGCCACCGGGCAGTGCAACGGCTTAGATCGTATCGGCTGGCGGCACGCCAAAATCAGGCATCCCGTTTTCGTCCCAGCGCACCCGTTTCAGACGCGTATGGCGGTTGGGATCGTACAACGGATCGCCTTCAATTTCGGTGTAATTTCTCGCGTGGTACACCAGTACATCTTCACCTTCCGGCGTTTGCGTAAAGCTGTTATGTCCCGGCCCATACTGGCGATTTTCATAGCTGGTGGTAAAGACCGGGCGCGGTGATTTATGCCAGTTCTGCGGGGTGAGCGGATCGTCGTTTACGTTAATCCACAGTAACCCCATACAGTAGTTTTCATCGGTGGCGCTGGCCGAATAGCTGATAAACAGCTTGTCGCCATGCACCACGACGGCCGGACCTTCGTTAACCCAAAAACCCCGACACTCCCAGTCGTACTCTGGCTTACTGAGCCTTACCGGCTCGCCTTTAAGAGTCCACGGATTTTCCAGTTCAGCCAGATAAATATTTGAGTTACCGGCAATATCCGGCGCTTTTTGCGCCCACAGATACCACTGCTTTCCCTGATGATAAAAAGTAGTGGCATCGAGGGCGAAGGTATCAAACGGCGTTTTAATTTGGCCTTTCTCCGTCCACTTGCCGGTGAGTGGGTCGGCATCGGCGCACTCCAGGGCAAACATGCGGTGCTGGAACATTCCCAGCTTATCAAGCGCTTGAGTATGGGTAGCGGCAAAATAGATGTACCACTTACCGTTGATGCGGTGCATTTCCGGTGCCCAGATGAGCTGGCTCATAGGGCCGCTTTCCGGTTTACGCCAGACGACAACGGGGTCGGCGGCGCGCAACCCTTCCAGCGAATTAGCCCGGCGGATTTCCAGTCTGTCATATTCCGGTACGGAGGCAATAAAGTAGTAATCGCTGCCGTCGCGTAAAATAAATGGATCGGCACGTTGTTCAATAAACGGGTTTGGCCAGTTTGCCATCAGGCTTTCCTTACGCTTTCAGCGGCTTTGAGCTCCTGCAACTCACTCAATTCGCGGTAATTAGTGCAACGTTTTTCCAAATCGTCCTGGATTTTTTTCATCAGTTCACGGTCAACTTTCAGCAGACGTACCACGCCTGCGGTAATCAGATAGCCAACGCCGGGGATAACGGTAAACAACAGCATAATACCGTTCATCGCCGAGGCGCTTTGCGCTTTGGCGCTGGCGTCATAACCGTACCAGGAGAGCAAAAAGCCGACCATCGCCCCGGCAATCGCCAGGCCCAGTTTCAGGAAGAACAGGTTACCGGAGAAGCTGATACCGGTAATGCGTTTGCCGGTTTTCCATTCGCCGTAATCGTCGACGTCCGCCATCAGCGACCAGTGCAGCGGGGAAGGGATCTGATGCAGAATATTGAGCAGGAAGTAGAGCGCCACTATCATCACGGTGGCTTTCGGGTCAAAGAAATAGAATGCGCAGGAGAAAATCGCCAGCGCGATATTGGTCCAGAAAAATACCTGCAATTTACACCAGCGATCGGTTAAGACTTTTGCCAGCATACTGCCGATCATCATACCGACCACGCCAAGACTAATAAAAAGCGTAGCGAAATGGGTGCTTTGTCCCATCACCCAGGTGACGTAATACATGGTCGCCGCCATACGGATAAACCCCGGGCAGACGTTACATAAGGTCAATAGCAGAATGCGTACCCATTGATCGTTTTTCCACACATCTTTGAAATCATTCTTCATATCATCGTGCGTCGGAACGGCAGGGCGAACGCGTTCGCGGACGCTGGCAAAGCAGAACAGAAACATACCCATGCCGATAATCGCCAGCACGGTCATCGCCAACTGATAGCCTTTGGCTTTGTCGCCGCCGCCAAACCAGTCCACCATCGGCAATAGCGTTAACGATAGCAACAGCGTCGCGATGCCGACTAACACGAAGCGATAAGCCTGACAGGCCACGCGCTCTTTTGGATCGTTGGTGATCACGCCGCCCAGTGAGCAATAGGGAATATTGATGGCGGTGTAGGTCACGGAAAGCAGAAAATAGGTGACGAAAGCATAGACAACTTTGCTGTTATAGCCCCAGTCCGGCGTCGTGAACATCAGCACGCTGAACAGCGCGTAGGGAAATGCAATCCACAGTAGCCAGGGGCGGAAACGACCATATTTACTTTGGGTACGATCGGCAAGCGCGCCCATCACCGGATCGGTAACGGCATCGATAACGCGTACTGAAAGGAGTAAAACACCGACTAACGCCGGGGCAAGACCAAAAATATCCGTATAAAAGTAATTAACAAACAGCATGATAGCGCCAAAAATAATGTTACATCCGGCGTCACCCATGCCATACCCGATTTTCTCTCTTACCGAAAGTCTGCCCTTATCCATTGAGACTTCTCCCCATCAGATGATGGCGGTAATTATTCGCCTGCAAGCTTTTTTTTGCGTAGCAGGATCACGTCGCTGATATGGATAAAATGGTTATACGTGGGAAACTGTGAGGCAGATAACACCCTCCCCGGACGGGGAGGGCGGAAAAGTAACGTCACGATCAGTGGGCTTTCACCGTTTTTGCCGTTTTTTCTTTACACAGATAGCCGACGCCCAGGATAAGCAGCCATACCGGAATCAGCCACACGGAGATCGCCATACCTGGCGTCATCAGCATAATGATCAATACCGCCGCCATAAACAGCAGGCAGAGAACGTTGCCGAACGGATAAAACAGGGCCGGGAAGCGGGTTTTCACGCCCTGCTGCTGTTTCGCGCGACGGAACATCATATGGGCAAGGCTAATCATCGCCCAGTTAATGACCAGCGCGGAGACCACCAGCGCCATCAGCAGTCCGAATGCGGACTCTGGGGCCAGGTAGTTGAGCAGCACGCACAACGCAGTCACGACGGCGGAAACCAAAATGGAGCTCACCGGCACGCCGCGTTTGTCGACGTTCAGCAGCGCTTTCGGCGCATTTCCCTGCTGGGCCAGACCGAACAGCATACGGCTGTTGCAGTAAACGCAGCTGTTATAAACCGATAGCGCGGCGGTGAGAACCACGATATTCAGCGCATTGGCGACAAACGTATCGCCCAGCTCATGGAAGATAAGGACAAACGGGCTGGTATCGGCGGTGACGCGAGTCCATGGCAGCAGCGAAAGCAGAACCGCCAGCGAGCCGATATAAAAAATCAGGATGCGATAGATAACCTGATTGGTAGCTTTGGGGATGCTCTGTTCCGGGTTATCGGCTTCAGCGGCGGTGATCCCTACCAGCTCCAGTCCGCCGAACGAAAACATAATAATGGCCATCATCATCACCAGCCCGGTCCAGCCATGCGGCAGAAAGCCGCCCTGTTCCCACAGGTTGCGCACGGTGGCCTGCGGACCAGCGGTATCGCTGAAGAGTAACCACGCGCCGAACAGAATCATAGCGATGACGGCGATCACTTTAATAATGGCGAACCAAAACTCCATCTCACCGAACACTTTAACGTTGGTCAGGTTGATGGCGTTGATAATCACAAAGAAGGCTGCCGCAGAAGCCCAGGTGGGGATCTCCGGATACCAGAACTGGATATATTTACCCACTGCGGTCAGTTCCGCCATGGCAACTAATACGTACAGCACCCAGTAGTTCCAGCCGGAAGCGAATCCGGCAAAGCCGCCCCAGTATTTATAGGCGAAGTGGCTAAAAGAGCCGGCGACCGGTTCTTCAACCACCATCTCCCCCAGCTGGCGCATAATCAGAAAGGCAATAAAGCCTGCAATCGCATAGCCCAGGATAATTCCTGGCCCCGCCGACTGAATAACGGAGGCGCTTCCCAGGAACAAGCCTGTCCCTATCGCGCCGCCCAATGCGATAAGCTGAATATGGCGGTTTTTCAGGCCGCGCTTGAGCTGCTCGCCGTGCTGCTGACTGTCCATTATAAAACCTCGTGTATCGGGCGCGGTTTATTCATAACGCGCTTATTTTGAACGATGCAGTAGTGCGTGTGTAAGTTTGCAATTCCGCTTTTTGTATTGATTTATTTACAATCTCGTTTTTTAAAATGTCACTTCAACTCTTTCGTCTTGATCAGAATAATGGTATGTGGCCGCGAATGCACCTGCTTTGTGCAGGGGTGATGACGAGTTGCGTAAAAAGAAAGCACTTGTAAATACCTCCTTTTATTTTCCCTTACAGATGTTAATTTGTTTTTATTCATTATTTATGCATAAAAATGCATTTAATCTACTGTTGAATCGGTTCAGATGAGATTTTTTATCGTTTCAAATACGTTAAATCTACCTCCTGGTGGGTAAATTTAACATTTGTGCACAGTTACAGTTTTGAAACATGATTTCTGTAAAATTGTTAAAATGTGCCTCCTTTACTGATTTCAATCAAAACCTGTATGGACAGAAGGTGAATACTTTGTTACTTTAGCGTCACAGACATGAAATTGGTAAGACCAATTGACTCCGGGCAAATGGCTTAAGACAGGAAATCATGGCCTACAGCAAAATCCGCCAACCAAAACTCTCCGATGTGATCGAGCAGCAGCTGGAGTTTTTAATCCTTGAGGGAACATTGCGTCCCGGAGAAAAACTCCCACCGGAACGTGAACTGGCAAAACAGTTCGACGTCTCCCGTCCCTCCTTGCGCGAGGCGATTCAACGTCTCGAAGCGAAGGGATTGTTGCTTCGTCGTCAGGGCGGCGGAACCTTCGTGCAGAGCAGCCTGTGGCAGAGCTTTAGCGACCCGCTGGTGGAACTGCTCTCCGATCACCCTGAATCCCAGTTTGACCTGCTCGAAACGCGCCATGCTCTGGAAGGCATTGCGGCTTATTACGCGGCGCTGCGCAGCACCGATGAAGATAAAGACCGTATTCGCGAGCTGCACCATGCTATTGAGCTAGCGCAAGAGTCCGGCGATCTGGATGCCGAGTCCGAAGCCGTGCTCCAGTATCAAATCGCCGTCACCGAAGCGGCGCACAACGTGGTATTGCTTCATCTGCTAAGGTGTATGGAGCCGATGCTGGCGCAAAACGTGCGGCAGAACTTCGAATTGCTGTATGCGCGTCGGGAGATGCTGCCGCTGGTGAGTACGCATCGCACCCGTATATTTGAAGCCATTATGGCCGGAAAACCAGAAGAAGCGCGTGAAGCGTCACACCGACATCTGGCGTTTATCGAAGAGATTATGCTGGACAGAAGCCGTGAGGAGAGCCGTCGTGAACGCGCTTTACGCCGCCTGGAACAGCGCAAGAATTAGTTTTTTCTGGCAGAACGTTAACCAGAAGATGTTGTGAATAACGCGCAAAAATGTGCGCGGCAACTAAACGCAGAACCTGTCTTATTAAGCTTTCTCACGAAAGTTTAATGGGACAGGTTCCAGATAACTCAACGTATTAGATAGATAAGGAATACCCCCATGTCAGAACGTTTCCAAAATGACGTGGATCCGATCGAAACTCGCGACTGGCTACAGGCGATCGAATCGGTCATCCGTGAAGAAGGTGTTGAGCGCGCTCAGTATCTGATTGACCAACTGCTTTCTGAAGCTCGTAAAGGCGGCGTGAAAGTCGCGGCAGGCGCAGGGGCCAGTAATTACATCAACACTATTGCCGTTGAAGACGAACCGGAATACCCGGGTAATCTGGAGCTGGAACGTCGCATTCGTTCTGCGATCCGCTGGAACGCCATCATGACCGTGCTGCGCGCGTCTAAAAAAGACCTTGAGTTGGGCGGCCACATGGCGTCCTTCCAGTCTTCCGCCACGATCTATGATGTCTGTTTTAACCATTTCTTCCGTGCGCGCAACGAACAGGATGGCGGCGACCTGGTGTACTTCCAGGGCCACATCTCTCCGGGCATCTACGCTCGCGCGTTCCTGGAAGGTCGTCTGACCCAGGAACAGATGGATAACTTCCGTCAGGAAGTTCACGGCAATGGCCTCTCTTCCTATCCGCACCCGAAACTGATGCCGGAATTCTGGCAGTTCCCGACCGTCTCTATGGGTCTGGGCCCAATCGGTGCTATCTACCAGGCGAAATTCCTGAAATATCTGGAACACCGCGGCCTGAAAGATACCTCTAAACAAACCGTTTACGCCTTCCTCGGCGACGGCGAGATGGATGAGCCGGAATCCAAAGGCGCGATCACCATCGCCACCCGTGAAAAACTGGACAACCTGGTCTTTGTTATCAACTGTAACCTGCAGCGTCTTGACGGCCCGGTCACCGGTAACGGCAAGATTGTTAACGAACTGGAAGGCATCTTTGCAGGTGCTGGCTGGAACGTTATCAAAGTCATGTGGGGCGGTCGTTGGGATGAACTGCTGCGTAAAGACACCAGCGGTAAACTGATCCAGCTGATGAACGAAACCGTTGACGGCGACTACCAGACCTTCAAATCCAAAGACGGCGCTTACGTGCGTGAGCACTTCTTCGGTAAATATCCGGAAACCGCCGCGCTGGTGGCCGACTGGACTGACGAGCAGATTTGGGCGCTGAACCGTGGTGGTCACGATCCGAAGAAAGTCTACGCGGCACTGAAAAAAGCGCAGGAAACCAAAGGCAAAGCGACCGTAATCCTGGCCCATACCATTAAAGGTTACGGCATGGGTGACACCGCGGAAGGCAAAAACATCGCTCACCAGGTGAAGAAAATGAACATGGACGGCGTGCGTTACGTCCGCGATCGTTTCAACGTGCCGGTTGCCGATGCTGATCTCGAAAAACTGCCGTACATTACCTTCCCGGAAGGTTCTGAAGAACACAAATACCTGCATGAACGCCGTCAGGCGCTGCATGGCTACCTGCCAAGCCGTCAGCCGAACTTCACCGAGAAGTTAGAGCTGCCTCAACTTTCAGATTTCGGCGCGCTGCTGGAAGAGCAAAGTAAAGAGATTTCCACTACGATCGCTTTCGTGCGTGCCCTGAACGTGATGCTAAAGAACAAGTCGATCAAAGATCGTCTGGTTCCGATCATCGCCGACGAAGCGCGTACTTTCGGTATGGAAGGTCTGTTCCGTCAGATTGGTATCTACAGCCCGAACGGCCAGCAGTACACCCCGCAGGACCGTGAGCAGGTTGCTTACTACAAAGAAGACGAGAAAGGCCAGATTCTGCAGGAAGGTATCAACGAGCTGGGCGCAGGCGCATCCTGGCTGGCTGCGGCGACCTCTTACAGCACCAACGATCTGCCGATGATCCCGTTCTATATCTACTACTCCATGTTCGGGTTCCAGCGTATCGGCGACCTGTGCTGGCAGGCTGGCGACCAGCAGGCTCGCGGCTTCCTGATCGGCGGGACTTCCGGTCGTACTACGCTGAACGGTGAAGGTCTGCAGCACGAAGATGGTCACAGCCACATTCAGTCGCTGACTATCCCGAACTGTATCTCTTACGACCCGGCTTACGCTTATGAAGTGGCTGTCATCATGCATGATGGTCTGGAGCGTATGTACGGTGAGAAACAAGAGAACGTTTACTACTACATCACCACCCTGAACGAAAACTACCACATGCCGGCCATGCCAGCAGGTGCCGAGGAAGGTATCCGTAAAGGTATCTACAAACTCGAAACCCTTGAAGGTAGCAAAGGTAAAGTTCAGCTGCTGGGCTCCGGTTCTATCCTGCGTCACGTGCGTGAAGCGGCAGAGATCCTGGCGAAAGACTACGGCGTAGGTTCTGACGTGTACAGCGTAACCTCCTTCACCGAACTGGCGCGTGATGGTCAGGATTGTGAGCGCTGGAACATGCTGCACCCGCTGGAAACCCCGCGCGTACCGTACATCGCTCAGGTGATGAACGACGCTCCGGCAGTGGCATCTACTGACTATATGAAACTGTTCGCCGAGCAGGTTCGTACTTACGTACCGGCTGACGACTATCGCGTACTGGGTACGGATGGCTTCGGTCGTTCCGACAGCCGTGAGAACCTGCGTCACCACTTCGAAGTTGATGCTTCTTATGTGGTTGTTGCAGCGCTGGGCGAACTGGCTAAACGTGGCGAAATCGACAAGAAAGTGGTAGCGGATGCGATTACCAAATTCAACATCGATGCAGATAAAGTTAACCCGCGTCTGGCGTAAGAGGTAAAAGAATAATGGCTATCGAAATCAAAGTACCGGACATCGGGACAGATGAAGTTGAAATCACCGAGATTCTGGTCAAAGTGGGCGACAAAGTTGAAGCTGAACAGTCGCTGATCACCGTAGAAGGCGACAAAGCCTCTATGGAAGTCCCGTCTCCGCAGGCTGGCGTCGTGAAAGAGATCAAAGTCTCTGTCGGCGACAAAACCGAGACCGGTGCACTTATCATGATTTTCGATTCCGCCGAAGGTGCAGCCGACGCTGCGCCTGCTAAGGCAGAAGAGAAGAAAGAAGCGGCTCCGGCAGCAGCACCTGCTGCGGCAGCGGCGAAAGACGTTCACGTACCGGATATCGGCAGTGACGAAGTTGAAGTGACTGAAGTGATGGTGAAAGTGGGCGACACCGTTGAAGCTGAACAGTCGCTGATCACCGTCGAAGGCGACAAGGCCTCTATGGAAGTGCCGGCGCCGTTCGCGGGCACCGTGAAAGAGATCAAAGTGAACACCGGTGATAAAGTGTCTACCGGCTCACTGATTATGGTCTTCGAAGTGGCGGGCGCAGCGCCTGCCGCAGCACCAGCGAAAGCGGAAGCCGCTCCGGCTGCTCCAGCAGCAGCGACGGGCGTGAAAGACGTTAACGTACCGGATATCGGCGGCGACGAAGTTGAAGTCACCGAAGTGATGGTCAAAGTCGGCGATAAAGTTGCCGCTGAACAGTCGCTGATCACCGTCGAAGGCGACAAGGCCTCTATGGAAGTTCCTGCGCCGTTCGCGGGCACCGTGAAAGAAATCAAAATCAGCACCGGCGATAAAGTGAAAACCGGTTCTCTGATTATGGTCTTCGAAGTAGAAGGCGCAGCGCCTGCGGCCGCTCCGGCTAAACAGGAAGCGGCGGCACCGGCTCCGGCGGCGAAAGCTGAGAAGCCTGCTGCCCCGGCTGCCAAAGCGGAAGGCAAATCTGAGTTCGCTGAAAACGACGCTTACGTTCACGCTACCCCGCTGATTCGCCGCCTGGCGCGCGAGTTTGGCGTAAACCTGGCGAAAGTGAAAGGCACCGGTCGTAAAGGCCGTATTCTGCGCGAAGACGTTCAGGCTTACGTGAAAGACGCAATCAAACGCGCGGAAGCTGCGCCGGCTGCTGCGGGCGGTGGTATCCCGGGTATGCTGCCGTGGCCGAAAGTGGACTTCAGCAAGTTTGGTGAAGTTGAAGAAGTGGAACTGGGCCGTATCCAGAAAATCTCTGGCGCGAACCTGAGCCGTAACTGGGTGATGATCCCGCACGTTACGCACTTCGACAAAACCGATATCACCGATCTGGAAGCGTTCCGTAAACAGCAGAACGCCGAAGCTGAGAAGCGCAAACTGGATGTGAAATACACGCCAGTGGTCTTCATCATGAAAGCGGTTGCCGCTGCTCTGGAACAGATGCCGCGCTTCAACAGCTCTCTGTCCGAAGACGGTCAGCGTCTGACCCTGAAAAAATACATCAACATCGGCGTGGCGGTTGATACCCCGAATGGCCTGGTGGTTCCGGTCTTTAAAGACGTGAATAAGAAGAGCGTGACCGAGCTGTCTCGTGAACTGACCACCATCTCCAAAAAAGCGCGTGATGGTAAGCTGACCGCTGGCGAAATGCAGGGTGGTTGCTTCACTATCTCCAGCATCGGCGGTCTGGGAACTACCCACTTCGCGCCGATTGTTAACGCGCCGGAAGTGGCTATCCTCGGCGTTTCTAAGTCGGCGATGGAACCGGTGTGGAATGGGAAAGAGTTTGTGCCGCGTCTGATGATGCCTATCTCTCTTTCCTTCGACCACCGTGTGATCGATGGTGCTGATGGTGCGCGTTTCATTACCATTATCAACAATATGTTGTCTGACATTCGCCGTCTGGTGATGTAATGAAAAAGCCGGCCAGACGGCCGGCTTTTTTTTGATAATCTCATGGAGTTTGTGAGGTTATTAGCGAAAGCGATAATTCGTGATCCGTTTGTTGTTTCAAAATTGTTAACAATTTTGTAAGATACGGGCGGATAGAACGACCCGGTGGATGATGGGCGATCAAGTACCCCGGACCGCCGGATACAAATAAAGAGGTCATGATGAGTACTGAAATCAAAACTCAGGTCGTGGTACTTGGGGCGGGCCCGGCAGGCTATTCTGCCGCTTTCCGTTGCGCTGATTTAGGTCTGGAAACCGTAATTGTAGAACGCTACAACACCCTTGGCGGTGTTTGTCTGAACGTCGGCTGTATCCCTTCTAAAGCGCTGCTGCACGTAGCAAAAGTTATCGAAGAAGCCAAAGCGCTGGCTGAACACGGTATCGTCTTCGGTGAGCCGAAAACCGATATCGACAAGATTCGTACCTGGAAAGAGAAAGTGATCACGCAGCTGACCGGCGGTCTGGCGGGTATGGCCAAAGGCCGTAAGGTGAAAGTGGTCAACGGTCTGGGTAAATTCACCGGGGCGAACACCCTGGAAGTTGAAGGCGAAAACGGCAAAACCGTGATCAACTTCGACAACGCGATCATCGCGGCAGGTTCTCGTCCGATCCAATTACCGTTTATTCCGCATGAAGACCCGCGCGTATGGGATTCTACCGACGCTCTGGAACTGAAAGAAGTGCCGAAGCGTATGCTGGTCATGGGCGGCGGTATCATCGGTCTGGAAATGGGTACCGTATACCACGCGCTGGGTTCAGAGATTGACGTGGTTGAAATGTTCGACCAGGTTATCCCGGCGGCTGATAAAGATATCGTTAAAGTCTTCACCAAGCGCATCAGCAAGAAATTCAACCTGATGCTGGAAACCAAAGTGACTGCCGTTGAAGCGAAAGAAGACGGTATCTACGTTTCGATGGAAGGCAAAAAAGCCCCGGCTGAAGCGCAGCGTTATGATGCGGTTCTGGTGGCGATTGGTCGTGTGCCGAACGGTAAAAACCTCGACGCGGGCAAAGCTGGCGTGGAAGTTGACGACCGTGGCTTTATCCGCGTGGACAAACAGCTGCGCACCAACGTGCCGCACATCTTCGCTATCGGCGATATCGTCGGTCAGCCGATGCTGGCGCACAAAGGCGTTCACGAAGGCCACGTTGCCGCTGAAGTTATCGCCGGGAAGAAACACTACTTCGATCCGAAAGTTATCCCGTCTATCGCGTACACCGAGCCAGAAGTGGCATGGGTTGGCCTGACCGAGAAAGAAGCGAAAGAAAAAGGCATCAGCTATGAAACCGCCACCTTCCCGTGGGCAGCTTCTGGCCGTGCTATCGCTTCTGACTGCGCAGACGGTATGACCAAACTGATTTTCGACAAAGAATCTCACCGCGTGATCGGCGGGGCGATTGTCGGCACCAACGGCGGCGAGCTGCTGGGTGAAATCGGTCTGGCGATCGAAATGGGCTGTGACGCGGAAGACATCGCGCTGACCATTCATGCGCACCCGACGTTGCACGAGTCCGTCGGTCTGGCTGCTGAAGTGTTCGAAGGTAGTATTACCGACCTGCCGAACCCGAAAGCGAAGAAGAAATAATCTTCTGTAGGTGGCAATGCGCCACCCGATACAGAAAAGCGGCTTTACAGCCGCTTTTTTTATGCATGGCAAATCAGATGTGTCAAATGATGGCGAAGGATAACGAAACCGCAAAATTTATCTTTTCCGCAGCAGTACGTTTTTCAAAGCGTATGCCGTCGGTAGTGCCTTTGTCTGTCATTTTCGATCAACTAATTGTTTCATAAGAAATACCTCTCCTTACTTTGTCATCACCCTGAAATTAGTAACCCTATAAAATAATAGCGAGCTAATTATGAGGTTTGATATATGAAACTTTTTCTGACAACAGCAGCGCTAACCGCGACGTTGGTTTCCGGCATGGCATTTGCCAGCGATCCCGTCATCCCCTGGGCGACTAACAGCGGTGGTACGGAAAGTACGCATATTGCGGCAATGGGCGAGGATTTGAATGCGCAGCATCAGCAGATCACCCACACGCATGAAGGCGTATGGGCGGCTAATTCCGGCAGCATTCAGGCTGATGAAGCCGCGCTGACCAGCAACAAGCCGCCGGTACAAGGCCACCCGGAATTAATGCCGCATCAGGGCTAATGATCACGGCCTGGCGATAACGCCAGGCGCTTACGGGTTATTCGGCGACCTGCCACTGCGCGTCTGGCGCAAAACGCGTGATAGCCTGAACTTTACTCTCCGTCTCCTTGCCTAAATCCGCCTGATAAATACGATCGTCCTGGTTGACCATAAAACTCATCACCCCGGTTTCGCCGTAATGCATCGGCCAGGCCAGAAGCGCCGCGCCGTGACCGTCGTTATCGCTGATAATACGGAAATGGTAGCCGTGGTAACCCTCGTCTGGCGCTGCGGGACTAAAGTTTGGGCCTAACGGACTGGGGACGTCGCCTGCTTTGGTTGGCCAGTACAGGCCATCTTTTTGGCCTTCGCTACTGATTATCCTGTGCGCCCAGCGATGGTTTTGCAAGTAATAGTCCTGCTGCGCATCAACGTAAGCATGCATGGCCTGTAAGGTAGAAAGTTCATTTCGCCCAATAGTACGGGTGAGGATCTCATTCCCGGCTGCCGCCATATCAAAGCGCCAGCCGCCAGTCTCTTTCACCATGGGCACCGGGAGCTGCCAGTCTTCTCGTCCGACATTCAGGTGCGCCGTATTGTCTTTCTGTACAATGCGATGGCCTTCGCGCCAGTCACGATTGAAGCGGGCCACGGCCTCGGGATCGGCACCTTCCGGCGGCAGAAATTGCCGCCAGTCATCGCCCAGTAGCGCGGTAAGCTGCGTTTCGTTTTTTCCGGCTACCGCCGCGGCGAAGGCGCTGGCGGCCGCTTCCGGGGAGGGGAACCGTTCCTGCGCGTAGCCCAGCAAGGGTAACGACAGTAACAGAGCGCTTAACATAACCTTTTTCATTATCTGCTCCGGTTAACGGCGATGAAATTCATGATGTTCAGAAAAATGTTCCCGCGCGGCGGCGCGTTGCTCGGTGTTTAAGTGACTGCCGCGACGGCTTTCCAGGCCGCGTAGCTGTTGCGATTGCCATGACGGCGATCGACTGTCGTTCCCGCTAAACACATTGGCGTGCATATTCTGGCGAAATGCCTGACGCTGTTGCGGCGTAGAGGATTCAATACGCTGGCGGGCGGTGTCTCTCTGCTGTTGTGAAACAGGGTGCTGCTGGGCTTTAGCCTTCAGCTCGGAACGATGCTGCTGCGTGGTGGATTTATTCAGTGTCTGCTGCGCCGCCTCGCGACGACTGCTGTTTTGTGTTCCGTCATAGCCACGGTAATTATTACGCTGGGCAATTTGATTTAACTGCTGCGATGCCGCTTTGCGCTGTCTATCGCGGGATGTCTCGCCTGACAGGTTAGCGGGTGATGTATGGCTGCGCTGTTGGAATTGCGCCATGGCCGCCTGGCGCTGACTGTCGCGAGACACTGGCGCTTGCTGCGTTGCGCTTAACCCGCCGCTAACATTGGTGGGATGGAACCGTTGCGCAACGGTATTATTCGGATAGGGGACGCCATTGCGCCAGGCGGGATTATGCTGCCAGCCCATCGTTTGGCCCGGCAGGTTTTGCCCGGATATCCGGTTGAAATTATTGACATTGATGTTGATATTATCGCCATTATGTTGATAACCGTTACCACCATGATGGTAATCATCATCATGATGGTCGTCGTCATGGTGGTGATGATCGTCGTCATCCCAGTCTATGCTGCTGAACAACGCATAGGTGGTGGCGACGCCCAGACTATAACCAAAACCTTTAACAAAACTATCGGCAAACTGCTGCCCCGGAGGGGGCGGTAAATACACCGGCGGATAAGCGGTATTGGGCCAGGCACCATACACCGTCGCGGGGTTATAGTTCGGCACGTACACCACCTGCGGATTCGCGGGTTCAATTTTGATGACGGTCGACGGTGTCGCTGGCGTACTGGCGGATGTGGTGGTTGTCGTCGTGACGGCGGTAGAAGCGCTGGACTTCGGCACGCTGGTGACGGTTTGCTGTGGCGTGGATTTTAGCGAACCGGTTTGTTGAGCGAGCAGACGCAGCCTTTGCACCGCATCCATCACATCCTGTGGCTGGGCTAAGAACGCATCGCCCAGGTTTTGCACCCATTGCGGATTCTCGCCCATAAGCGCCATCAACTGGGGAAAGGCGACCAGCGATTTGACGCTGGGGTCCCACGGTTGGCTGGCCACCGCCTGAATAGCGGCATCGCCCTGCAGCGTAGGGTTATCGCGCGACCACTGGACGGCCTGAACTACGTTCGCCGGGTAGGTGGAGGCCATGAGCACCTGCGAAAGCAGGGCATCGGGATAAAGCGCGACAGGCGCGACCCATTGATCAATTTGCGCAGTGGTAAAGGTCGTTTTCGCGACAGGCGCGGGCACAGCGGTCTGCGTTGGCTCAGAGGCGGGAGCTGCCGCCTGCGCGGGCGCTTCGGGAGCGCGGCTTTTAACATACAGTACGCCCGAAGCGGCAAATAACCCGGCACTGCACACAAGGGCAATGAGATGGGGTTTAAAGGGCAACGTCATTTTATCTCTCCCGATTCCCGAGAATCGCTATGGTCATTATGCCTGCCGCCGACGGGGTGCAGTTTGGCGTGAGTATAAAGGGACGATAGTTTAATTTTTAGCTAATGTTGGGATCGGTAACGTTACGTGACGATCAAAGCACGAAATGAGGTAAGCATTTATGGCTGCAGCTCCCGTCTCAGTAGAGCATTAGACCATCCTTAACGATTCAGCCACTTTTTTATGTTGCTTTTTTGTAAACAGATTAACACTTAAAGAAAATCCTGTTATTGTGCCTTATGCGGTACCGGGCATTTACCCTACTAACTACTGTCTCACAGGAGCGTGAAGAGAATCGCCCATCAACAAAAGCGCCGCATTATGACAATGAGAGCGAGGAGATATCGTCGTGCTAGAAGAATACCGTAAGCACGTAGCTGAGCGTGCTGCCCAGGGGATTGTGCCGAAACCTTTAGACGCAACCCAAATGGCTGCGCTTGTCGAGCTGCTGAAGACCCCGCCTGTGGGCGAAGAAGAATTCCTGTTAGACCTGTTGATCAACCGCGTTCCTCCTGGCGTAGATGAAGCCGCTTATGTTAAAGCCGGTTTTCTCGCTGCTGTCGCGAAAGGCGACACCACCTCCCCGCTGGTCTCCCCAGAAAAAGCCATTGAACTGCTGGGCACCATGCAGGGTGGTTACAACATTCATCCGCTGATTGATGCGCTGGACGATGTGAAACTGGCGCCGATTGCGGCCAAAGCGCTGTCCCACACCCTGCTGATGTTCGATAACTTCTACGACGTAGAAGAGAAAGCCAAAGCGGGCAATGAATATGCCAAACAGGTGATGCAATCCTGGGCCGACGCCGAATGGTTCCTGAGCCGTCCGCCGCTGGCGGAAAAAATCACCGTCACCGTTTTCAAAGTGACCGGCGAAACGAATACCGACGATCTCTCTCCGGCGCCGGATGCGTGGTCGAGACCGGATATCCCGTTACATGCGCAGGCGATGCTGAAAAACGCCCGTGAAGGCATTGAGCCGGATCAGCCAGGCGTTGTCGGCCCCATCAAACAAATCGAAGCATTGCAGAAAAAAGGCTACCCGCTGGCCTACGTGGGCGACGTGGTGGGCACCGGTTCTTCCCGTAAATCCGCGACCAACTCCGTGCTGTGGTTCATGGGCGATGACATCCCGAACGTGCCGAACAAGCGCGGCGGCGGTCTGTGCCTCGGTGGCAAAATTGCGCCTATCTTCTTTAACACTATGGAAGATGCGGGCGCACTGCCAATCGAAGTTGACGTTTCTAACCTGAATATGGGCGATGTGATTGACGTCTACCCGTACAAAGGCGAAGTGCGCAATCATGAAACCGATGAACTGCTGGCAACCTTCGAACTGAAAACCGACGTGCTGATCGACGAAGTGCGTGCCGGTGGTCGTATTCCGCTGATTATCGGACGTGGCCTGACCACCAAAGCGCGTGAAGCGCTGGGTCTGCCGCACTCTGATGTATTCCGTCAGGCAAAAGACGTGGCAGAAAGCAGCCGTGGCTTCTCTCTGGCGCAGAAAATGGTCGGTCGCGCCTGTGGTGTGAAAGGTATCCGTCCGGGCGCGTACTGCGAACCGAAAATGACCTCCGTCGGTTCTCAGGATACTACCGGCCCGATGACCCGCGACGAGCTGAAAGACCTGGCCTGTCTGGGATTCTCCGCCGATCTGGTCATGCAGTCGTTCTGTCACACCGCAGCCTATCCGAAGCCGGTTGACGTCACCACGCACCACACGCTGCCAGACTTCATTATGAACCGCGGCGGTGTCTCTCTGCGTCCGGGCGACGGCGTGATTCACTCCTGGCTGAACCGTATGCTGCTGCCGGATACCGTCGGTACCGGCGGTGACTCCCATACCCGTTTCCCGATCGGTATCTCCTTCCCGGCGGGCTCAGGCCTGGTGGCGTTTGCCGCCGCGACCGGCGTGATGCCGCTGGATATGCCGGAATCCGTGCTGGTGCGTTTTAAAGGCAAAATGCAGCCGGGCATCACCCTGCGCGATCTGGTCCACGCCATTCCGCTGTACGCCATCAAACAGGGCCTGCTGACCGTTGAGAAGAAAGGCAAGAAAAACATCTTCTCTGGCCGCATCCTGGAAATCGAAGGTCTGCCGGATCTGAAAGTGGAGCAGGCGTTTGAGCTGACCGATGCTTCTGCCGAGCGTTCTGCTGCGGGTTGTACCATCAAGCTGAACAAAGAGCCGATCGTTGAATACCTGACCTCCAACATCGTCCTGCTGAAGTGGATGATTGCGGAAGGCTACGGCGACCGTCGTACGCTGGAACGTCGTATCCAGGGCATGGAAAAATGGCTGGCGGACCCGCAGTTGCTGGAAGCCGATGCCGACGCGGAATACGCGGCGGTGATCGACATCGATCTGGCGGATATCAAAGAGCCAATCCTCTGTGCGCCGAACGATCCGGACGACGCGCGTCTGCTGTCTGACGTGCAGGGCGAGAAGATCGACGAAGTGTTCATCGGTTCCTGCATGACCAACATCGGCCACTTCCGTGCCGCCGGTAAGTTGCTGGATAGCCACAAAGGCCAGTTGCCAACCCGCCTGTGGGTAGCGCCGCCAACCCGTATGGACGCCGCGCAGCTCACGGAAGAGGGCTACTACAGCGTGTTCGGGAAGAGCGGTGCGCGTATTGAGATCCCTGGCTGTTCCCTGTGTATGGGTAACCAGGCGCGGGTGGCTGACGGTGCGACGGTGGTTTCCACTTCCACCCGTAACTTCCCGAACCGTTTAGGTACCGGTGCGAACGTCTTCCTGGCTTCTGCGGAGCTGGCGGCGGTGGCAGCGCTGATCGGCAAACTGCCGACGCCGGAAGAGTATCAGACCTATGTGGCGCAGGTGGATAAAACAGCGGTAGATACCTACCGTTATCTGAACTTTGATCAGCTTTCTCAGTACACCGAGAAAGCGGACGGCGTGATTTTCCAGACTGCGGTGTAATAGAGACGGGCCCGGATTTCCGGGCCCGAATGGCGCTTCTTATTTATTATTACGCTTCACTTCCCGTAGCCCCGGCAAATACGTAATTACCCCGCCCATTAATGCCCCGGCTACAATCGCTGGAATAAGCATAATCAATACTTCACCATATATTAATGGCAGTATGCTTATGTCAAAACGATATCGCACCAAATTAAACAACGTCGTGATCAGACCGCCTGCAATGGCGCAAAGGATCATCCTGTTAATTATTTTTTGATATAATTTCAGGGGTATCAGCGCGCAGGCGACACCGGTTAACCATGCGGGGAGGAGACTGTATATCCAGCCGGTAATAATAACTAATGCTGGTATTGTTCTGTAGAAACAGAACAAAAATGAGTCTGGTCCGCCAATAATGGCGGGTGAATAGTTTATGACACCTATCGCGGTGGCTGCGCCTATTAACGGCCCAAGCAGAATAAACCAACCGCTATGATAAATTATTCGTCGAAATACAGACATAATGTATCCCTCCTTAATTTTCCTTCAACCGTCTGACAAAAAATACAACTCACTACGGCTTCTCTGCTGATATCGCCCATTGCTGGAGCTTAGTTGAAAAGCGCTTATCAAGTAGCCAACAATTTCATGACAACGACCCGGATGATAAGGAAGCGTCTGAAAGACTAGCAGGCATCGGCGTGGCAGGGTATTGATGATTTCTGAAAAAACGCCAGAGGGACACCGGGCTGGTAATGCTATAACTGGATGAGGGGCAGCCATTTTTAATGACTGCTCTCTTCCGGCGCATAATAAAAGGTCATCTAAACGGCGCGCTGCCTGATGTGAAATTTGTCGTCGAGTTTTCGCTTAACGGAGAGTAAGTGAATGTAATCGTGATCGATGATGGACATTTCCTTGCGGCAACGCCTATATCCCCAGCACTTCCGGCACCAGCTCTTCCAGTTGCCTGACCAGTTCAGGATCCATATAGCGATAATCGTCGGGGATATCGAGTACGTGCAGGGGCTTATTTTCAATAATACGACGATATTCAGCCATCAACCGGTCTTTATGTTTCTGCTCCATAACGCAGATAACGTCAGCCCACTGAAGTAACCCGCACGACACGCTTTTTTTGGCGTTGCGGCTGGTGCCGGCGGAACGGACGCTAAGGCCAGGATAGCGGCGGAACACCTGCTCCGCCGTGGGGCTGCGCCATTGATTTCGGCTGCATATGAAAAGCACATTCATTAAATAAATACTCTTCCAGATCGCGCTTCGCTAACGGCGAGTGTGTGAATCGTGGAGACTTAATACCCCACGGTGCGGCACGTAGCACTTTGTCGGAGCGCGTGTAGATATATTGAAGCGCTAGAGTGACTTTCTGTATGAATAATAAACTGTTTTGGCATTTTTATTTTATCTTTTGTGCGCCCCGCTGTTTTTCTTTCACCGTGCTGCGATAATTACCTTAAGGCGCAATGCGGTATTGGCGCATTGCCAGGGCAGAGGAAAACAATTATGGATTACGAATTTCTGCGCGACGTTACCGGAGGGGTAAAAGTACGAATGTCGATGGGCCACGAGGTGGTCGGTCACTGGTTTAATGAAGAGGTTAAAGACAACCTCTCGCTACTGGATGAAGTAGAACAAGCCGCGCGTACGGTCAAAGGCAGCGAACGTTCCTGGCAACGAGCAGGGCATGAGTACACGATCTGGATGGACGGCGAAGAGGTGATGATTCGCGCCAATCAGCTGGATTTTTCCGGCGATGAGATGGAAGAGGGGATGAGTTATTACGATGAAGAGAGTTTCTCCCTGTGCGGCATGGAGGATTTTCTGCGGGTCGTCGCCGCGTATCGGGAATTCGTCAGTAAAGCCTGACACTCTCTTCGTTATTGCCCCGCAACGCCTGTCGACGGACAGTTGGGGGCGGTAGTGGAAACGAAATCACCACACATTCCAGCCGGGAGTATCCCGGCTTTTTTATTGCAGAATGATTTTTTGATTTTTATTAATCATTTTAAAACTGTGATCTGGCGCGTTTGTGATCTTAATTTGATTGAATATAATCGTTATGATTTTATTCAATCACAACAGGCAACAGGCGGTAAGACCATGAACATCAAAAAAGCAATAGAGCGCGTACCCGGCGGCATGATGGTCGTACCGCTCGTTATTGGCGCAGTCATTAACACCTTCGCCCCGCAGGCGCTTGAGATCGGCGGTTTTACCACCGCCTTATTTAAAAACGGCGCGGCGCCGCTAATTGGCGCTTTTCTGCTGTGTATGGGAGCCGGTATCAGTGTGAAAGCTGCGCCCCAGGCGTTATTGCAGGGCGGGACGATTACGCTCACCAAGTTGCTTGTCGCCATCGGCATTGGCCTGGGCGTGGAGCATCTTTTCGGCGCGGAGGGTATTTTTGGCCTGAGCGGCGTGGCGATTATCGCGGCGATGAGCAATTCGAATGGCGGACTTTATGCTGCGCTGGTAGGCGAATTCGGCAATGAGCGCGACGTCGGCGCTATCTCTATTTTGTCTCTTAATGATGGCCCTTTCTTTACGATGATTGCGCTGGGCGCGGCAGGGATGGCGAACATTCCCATTATGGCGCTGGTGGCGGTGCTGGTTCCGCTGGTTGTCGGCATGATCCTCGGCAATCTTGATCCTCATATGCGCGATTTTTTGACCAAAGGCGGCCCGCTGCTCATTCCTTTCTTTGCTTTTGCGCTGGGGGCGGGCATCAACCTGGAAATGTTACTGCAAGGCGGACTTGCCGGAATTCTGCTCGGCGTGCTGACAACGTTCGTTGGCGGTTTTTTTAATATTCGCGCAGATCGTCTGGTTGGCGGAACTGGCATTGCCGGGGCGGCGGCCTCCAGCACCGCGGGTAATGCCGTTGCGACGCCGCTGGCTATTGCGCAGGCCGACCCTTCGCTCGCCGAGGTGGCCGCTGCTGCCGCTCCGCTGATTGCCGCCTCGGTGATCACCACGGCAATCCTGACGCCAGTGTTGACCTCCTGGGTTGCGAAAAAACAGGCGCGTCAGGCTTCTTTGGAGAAAAACGCATGAAAATGATGGTTATCGCCGATGATTTTACCGGATCGAATGATACCGGCGTCCAGTTGGCGAAGAAGGGGGCGAGAACGGAAGTTATGTTGAGCGCGTCGCAAAAACCGTCCCGCCGCGCCGATGTGTTAGTCATTAACACCGAAAGCCGGGCGATGCCCGCAGATCAGGCGGCATCTGCCGTTTATGCCGCGCTTTCCCCGTGGTGTGAGACATCGCCAGCGCCGCTGGTGTACAAAAAAATCGACTCCACATTTCGCGGCAATATCGGCGCCGAAGTGACGGCGGCCATGCGCGCCAGTCAGCGAAAACTGGCCGTTATCGCCGCCGCGATCCCTGCGGCCGGACGCACGACGCTTGAAGGAAAATGTCTGGTTAATGGCGTCCCGCTACTGGAAACCGAATTTGCCAGCGATCCGAAAACGCCCATTGTCTCTTCCCGTATTGCCGAGATAGTGGCGTTGCAAAGTGAGATCCCTGTGTATGAAGTCTTTTTGCAGGATGTCCGACGCGGCGGGTTAAGCGCCTTACTTACGGCTTATGCGGCTGAGGGCGAAGGGATTATCGTCGTGGATGCGGTGGAAGAGCGGGACCTGACGTTGATTGCGCAAGCGGCGTGTGAACAACCGTCGATGCCGCTGCTCGTCGGCGCAGCGGGTCTGGCGAATGCGTTGCCGGTTGAACTTTTTATGCAAGACCGGCAGCGGCTGCCGGTGCTGGTGGTGGCCGGTTCGATGAGCGAAGCCACGCGACGTCAGGTGGATAATGCGCTGTGCCGGGGACGTGCGGAGGTCGTGGATATCGATGCCGCGCGCATGGTGTCGGATAGCGCGGAACAGGAAATCGCGTCTGTCGTAGAGCAGGCCTGCGCGCTGTTAAGTCAGCATCGACATACGATTTTACGCACCAGCCGTCGCGCAGAAGATCGACAGTTAATCGACGCGTTGTGCGAAAAATCCGCGATGAGCCGTCAGCAATTGGGCGAGCGACTGAGCCAGCGGCTTGGCGTCGTCACGTTAAACATTATCGAGCAGGCGCGGATTGGCGGGCTGTTTCTGACCGGCGGCGATATCGCTACCGCCGTCGCCGGCGCGCTTGGCGCTGAAGGTTATCGCATTCAGAGCGAGGTGGCGCCCTGTATTCCCTGTGGAACGTTTGTAAACAGCGAAATTGACGATCTGCCGGTCATTACCAAAGCGGGCGGATTCGGTTCAGACAGTACGTTGTGTGACGCGCTTTATTATATTGAGGAGATGTATTGTGGAGACTAAAACCGTTGCCATTACCATGGGCGATCCAGCGGGCATTGGGCCGGAAATTATTGTTAAAGCGCTAAGCGAAGACGGTCTCAACGGCGCGCCGCTGGTGGTTATTGGATGCCTCGCAACGTTGAAACGTTTACAGGCGAAGGGCATCACGCCGAACGTCGAGTTACGGGCCATTGAACGGGTCGCCGAAGCGCGTTTTGCGCCCGGCATCATTCATGTGATTGATGAGCCGCTGGCGCAGCCGGAGGCGCTGGAGGCCGGGAAAGTTCAGGCGCAGGCGGGGGATTTAGCGTATCGCTGCGTGAAGCGCGCCACCGAGTTAGCGTTACGGGGCGACGTACAGGCTATCGCTACCGCGCCGCTGAATAAAGAGGCGCTGCACCTGGCGGGGCACAACTATCCGGGCCATACCGAGCTGCTCGCGACCCTGACCCATAGCCGCGATTACGCGATGGTACTTTACACCGATAAACTAAAAGTGATTCACGTTTCAACGCATATCGCGCTGCGTAAATTCCTTGATACGTTAAGTACCACGCGTGTCGAAACGGTGATTGGTATTGCTGATACTTTCCTCAAGCGTGTGGGTTACGTTAAACCGCGTATCGCCGTGGCAGGCGTGAATCCTCATGCGGGCGAGAATGGCCTGTTTGGCGATGAAGAGACGCGTATCCTGACGCCAGCCATTACCGATGCCCGCGCAAAAGGTATGGACGTTTATGGGCCGTGCCCGCCGGATACTGTATTTCTCCAGGCTTATGAGGGGCAGTATGATATGGTGGTGGCGATGTATCATGACCAGGGGCATATCCCGTTGAAATTGCTTGGCTTTTATGATGGCGTGAATATCACCGCGGGGCTGCCGTTTATTCGGACCTCTGCCGATCATGGCACCGCATTTGATATCGCCTGGACGGGAAAAGCAAAATCTGAGAGCATGGCCGTATCGATCAAACTGGCAATGCAACTGGCATAATTCCCTGTTATGAAAGGACAACACCGTCTGGATCTCATTGTGGCGTATCTGAAAAACCATACGCTGGTTACGGTAGAACAGCTGGTTGAGGCGGTTGACGCATCGCCAGCCACTATCCGTCGCGATTTGATCAAGCTGGATGAGCAGGGCGTGATCAGCCGTAGTCATGGCGGCGTGGCGCTGCGGCGTTTTGAACCCGCCCAGCCCACCACCAATGAAAAACAACTGCGATCGCCCGCTGAAAAACGGGCGATCGCACGCGTTGCCGCATCGCTGGTCAATGCTGGCGATGCCGTCGTGCTGGATGCCGGTACGACAATGATGGAGCTGGCGAAATGCTTAACCCATCTTCCGCTGCGGGTCATCACCGTCGATCTGCATATTGCGCTGTTTTTAGCTGAGTTCCGGCAAATTGAAGTGACGATTGTCGGCGGTCGTATCGATGACAGCAGTCAGTCCTGTATCGGTGAGCATGGGCGCAAGCTGTTGCGCAGCGTTTACCCGAACATCGCGTTTATGAGCTGTAATTCATGGGGGGTAAAAACGGGCGTGACGACCCCAACGGAAGATAAAGCCGGGCTTAAACAGGAGATTATTGCTAATGCGCAGCGCAAAGTGTTGCTGGCGGACAGCAGTAAGTATGGCGCGCATTCGCTCTTTAATGTGGTGCCGCTTGAGCGCTTTAATGACGTGATTACCGACGTCAATCTGCCGCCGTCAGCGCAGGTTGAACTGAAAGGGCGCGCTTTTGCGCTAACGCTGGTGCAGCCGGAGTGACAGCGCCGTCAGGCGCTGCCAGTGGTGAATCAGACCGCAGAAATATTGCGGCCGTAGTAAATCTCGCGCATCTCTTTCCACAGCGCGGCGGTGATCTCCTGGCGTTCGGTTTCAGTGAGATCTTCCGGTTTGGTGTGAAACATGTAGTGCTTAAGATCGAACTCTTTAAGCAGCATCTTGGTATGGAAAATATTTTCCTGATACACGTTTACATCCACCATGTCATACAGCGACTTCATATCTTCCGACATAAAATTCTGAATAGAATTAATCTCATGATCGATAAAGTGCTTCATACCGTTGACGTCGCGCGTAAAGCCGCGCACGCGGTAATCGATGGTGACAATATCGGACTCTAGCTGGTGGATCAGGTAATTGAGCGCTTTTAGCGGTGAAATCACCCCGCAGGTTGACACTTCGATGTCGGCGCGAAAGGTGCATAGCCCGCCTTCCGGATGGCTTTCCGGATAGGTATGCACACAGATATGGCTCTTATCGAGGTGCGCCACCACGGTTTCCGGCAGCGGGCCGGGATGTTCGGTTTGATCGATAAGTTTCGGGTCGACTGGCTCTTCGCTCACCAGAATCGTGACGCTGGCGCCCTGGGGTTCATAATCCTGACGGGCGATGTTCAGGATGTTCGCGCCGATAATGGAGCAGGTCTCCGACAGGATCTCGGTCAGTCGGTTGGCGTTATAGAGTTCATCGATATAGGCGATATAGCCATCGCGCTCTTCTGCGGTTTTGGCGTAGCAGATATCGTAAATACAAAAACTCAGGCTTTTCGTCAGATTGTTAAAGCCATGCAGTTTCAGCTTTTTCAATTTTTATCACCTCCTTAACGTCACTGTGCGGACAGTGCGTCATGTAGATATTGCGGTAGCGCAAATGCAGCGGCATGAATAGCCGGGTTGTAATAGCGACATTTAAGGCCGGCGGCATGAAAACGCGCCTGAATAATTTCGCTCGACAGGTGACGAAGAGCGCCGTTGTCCGTCGCCCAGGCGAAGGTCATAATGCCGCCGTAATAGGTCGGAATCGCCGCCTGGTAGAAGCCGACATCGCTGAAGTAATGACTCAGCTTGCGGTGGCTGTCGAGCGCTTCATCCTGTTGCAGGAAGCACACGCCGTTCTGGGCGACAAAAATGCCGCCCGGATTCAGGCAACGCTTACAGCCTTCATAAAAGGCGGAGGTAAACAGGCTTTCGCCGGGGCCTATCGGATCGGTACAGTCGGAAATGATCACATCAAAGGTCTGATGGGGCTGATTGACGAAATTCACGCCGTCGTCGATCACTAGCGTAAAGCGCGGATCGTCGTAGCTGCCGGCATTGTGGTTGGGTAAATACTGGCGGCAAAACGAGACTACGCCAGCGTCTATCTCTACCATGGTGATGGTTTCGACGTTTTTATGCCGGGTGACTTCACGTAGCATTGCGCCGTCGCCGCCGCCGATAATCAGAACGTGTTTCGCATGACCGTGCGCCAGCAGCGGGACGTGGGTCATCATTTCATGATAAATAAATTCGTCGCGTTCGGTGGTCTGTACCACGCCGTCCAGCGCCATCACGCGGCCAAAAGCGGCGTTTTCAAAGATGATTAAATCCTGGTGATCGGTTTTTTCATGATACAGAACGTTGTCTACGGCAAAGTACTGACCAAACTGGTCGTGTAGCGTTTCATGCCACATCGTATTTTCGGCCATTGGCTGATACCTCCATTGTTAACACCCGTAAAAAAAGGGCGCAACATCATAGCTAACAATGACCGTGGATGCACGGTCATTATTTCAGCAATAGGATCGCGGAGGATTATTTAACGTAGGCTAACAGGCTCAGAGAATCGCGGGCCAGAGCTTTGCATTTTTTAGCGACCGGAATACCGATGCCGCTAAGATCGCGGTAGCTGTCTTCGCCCAACGATTTCATATCGAAGGTGTCGTAGTTACTCAGGTCCCACTGATTTTGCTGGGCAAAAAAGACCAGCGCACGGCGAATCTGACTGTTGGGTAAATTTTGGTAACCACAGTCATTTTTCAGAAAAACGAAAACCGCCGTTAAATCGGCCATATCTTCAGCTTCGGATTCAGTAAGCGCATAGCTATTTGCGCATAAGGCCATCAGGCTGCCAAACAACACGGGTCTGAAAAACGTCTTCATTGCTTCTACCACGGCATCAGGGAAAGTCAACGTTAGCATACTGAGAACGTAGCGACGACTTTTATTATCAGGATTGGTCGCGGCGTTTTCATTCTTGTTGTATTGCTGTCAGGAACGGTAAAGACGTGTTGCTGGCTTGACCTTCCCGTTAGGGCAGGGTCTAAGCTTAGACACCCGCCTGTTCATTATAAGGAAATGATTATGTTACGCCGTGATTTCTTAAAATATTCAGTGGCGCTGGGGGTTGCATCAGCGCTGCCGCTGTGGAGCCGCGCCGCTTTTGCCGCCGAACGTCCCGCGTTGCCTATTCCTGACCTGTTAACGGCAGATGCGAGCAACCGTATGCAGTTAATTGTTAAAGCCGGACAGTCGACATTCGCCGGTAAGAACGCGACAACCTGGGGCTACAACGGTAATTTGCTGGGGCCAGCGGTACAGCTTCACAAAGGAAAAAGCGTGACCGTTGATATCCATAACCAACTGGCCGAAGACACGACGCTTCACTGGCATGGTCTGGAGATTCCAGGCATCGTCGACGGCGGTCCGCAGGGGATTATTCCCGCAGGCGGAACCCGCACGGTGACGTTTACGCCGCAGCAACGCGCCGCGACCTGCTGGATTCATCCGCACAAACACGGCAAAACCGGGCGCCAGGTGGCGATGGGCCTTGCCGGACTGGTGCTGATTGAAGATGACGAGATTCGCAAATTGCGCCTGCCGAAACAGTGGGGCATCGACGATGTGCCGGTAATCATTCAGGACAAACGCTTCTCCGCCGATGGCCAGATTGATTATCAACTGGATATTATGACCGCCGCCGTCGGCTGGTTTGGCGATACGCTGCTGACCAATGGCGCTATCTATCCGCAGCATTCCGCGCCGAAAGGCTGGCTACGTCTGCGCTTGCTAAATGGCTGTAATGCGCGTTCGCTGAATATCGCCGCCAGCGATAATCGCCCGCTTTATGTGATCGCCAGCGACGGCGGCCTGCTGGCGGAGCCGGTGAAAGTCACCGAACTGCCGTTATTAATGGGTGAGCGTTTTGAAGTGCTGGTGGATATCAGTGACGGGAAAGCCTTTGATCTGGTGACCCTGCCGGTCAGCCAGATGGGAATGGCGATCGCTCCGTTTGATAAACCGCATCCGGTGATGCGTATCCAGCCGTTGCGGATTACCGCCTCCGGTACGCTGCCGGATACGTTGACGACGATGCCGGCGCTGCCGTCGCTGGAAGGGCTGACGGTGCGCAACCTGAAACTGTCGATGGACCCGCGCCTTGATATGATGGGGATGCAAATGCTGATGAAGAAATATGGCGCTCAGGCGATGAGCGGCATGGATCATGACAGCATGAACGCGCATATGCAGGGCGGCAATATGGGGCATGGCGAGATGGATCATGGCAACATGGATCACAGTGGGATGAATCATGGCGCGATGGGCAATATGAATCACGGCGGAAAATTCGACTTCCATAACGCTAACTTTATCAACGGCCAGGTCTTCGATATGAACAAACCGATGTTCGCGGCGCAAAAAGGCCGACATGAACGTTGGGTGATTTCCGGCGTGGGTGACATGATGCTGCATCCTTTCCATATTCACGGCACGCAGTTCCGTATTTTGTCAGAGAATGGCAAAGCGCCAGCGGCGCACAGAACGGGCTGGAAGGATACGGTACGCGTTGAGGGCGGTATCAGCGAAGTGCTGGTCAAGTTCGATCACGACGCGCCGAAGGAACATGCCTATATGGCGCACTGTCATCTGTTAGAACATGAAGATACGGGAATGATGTTAGGATTTACGGTCTAATCGATGTCTGTGACGCAGGCCGGGTAAGGCGAAACCGCTACCCGGCACAATGCCCGGCATACGCCGGGCATTAATGGTTATTTCGCGTCGTCAGGCAAAGCATAGGCCACGATATAGTCGCCCATCTTCGTACCAAACGAACCGTGGCCTCCGGCAGAAACGACCACGTACTGCTTACCGTTTACCTCATAGGTCATCGGCGTTGCCTGGCCTCCGGCGGGTAAACGTCCCTGCCACAGTTTTTCCCCGTTGCTCATGTTATAAGCGCGCAGGTAGTTGTCGGCGGTCGCGGCAATGAACAGCACGTTACCGGCGGTTGAGATTGGCCCGCCGAGCATGGGCATCCCCATGTTGAACGGCACCGGAACCGGCATCGGGAACGGCATACTGTCGCGCGGCGTCCCTATACGTTTCTTCCACACGATTTCATTGGTCTTCAGATCCAACGCGGAAATGTAGCCCCAGGCCGGTTGTTTACACGGCAAACCAAACGGCGAAAGGAACGGATTCAGCGTGACGCCGAACGGTACGCCGTACTGCGGCTGAATACCCGCTTCTGTACCGGTACCTTTCGCGTCTTTCGGCGGTTCCATTGGATTACCCGGGCCGCGTGGGATCAGCTTCGAGACAAACGGCAGCGCCATCGGGTTAGCGATAGCGACCTGACGGTCTGGATCGACGGAAATACCGCCCCATTCAAACATCCCCAGGTTGCCAGGGAAGACCAATGTCCCCTGCTCGGATGGCGGGGTGAAGATACCTTCATAGCGCAACTGGTGGAACATAACGCGGCACACCAGTTGGTCGAACATGGTCGCGCCCCACATATCCGCGCCGGAGAGATCTTTTTTCGGGCGGAAGGTTAAATCAGAGAACGGCTGAGTTTTGGCGACATAATCGCCTTTTGCCGCGCCCTGCGGGACCGGTTTTTCCGGAGCGGGCACGACCAGCTCGCCATTACGTCTGTCCAGCACAAAGATATTACCGGTTTTCGCTGGCGCATAGATAACCGGAACGGTAGTACCGTCAACGGTAATATCCGCCAGCGTCGGCTGTGCCGGCAGGTCCATATCCCACAGATCGTGATGGACGGTCTGATAACTCCAGGCCAGTTTCCCGGTGGTGGCATTCAGCGCCAGGATGGAGCTGGCATAACGTTCCTGCTCCGGCGTGCGGTTACCGCCCCAGATATCCGGCGTGGTCACGCCCATCGGCAGATAGACCAGATCCAGTTTCGCATCATAGGCGGCAGGCGCCCAGGAGTTCGGCGAGTTAAAGGTAAAAGCGTGCTCATCGGCTGGAATCGCGTTCGGATCTTTCGCCCCAGGATCGAAGGCCCACAGTAGTTTACCGCTATTAACATCAAAACCACGGATAACGCCGGACGTTTCGCGGGTAGAGAAGTTATCCGTGACCGAACCGGCAATGACAATCGTTTTATCGGTGATAATCGGCGGCGACGTCGGTTCATACAGTCCCGGCGTGGTGTCCGGCATATTGGTTTGCAGATTCAGAACGCCTTTGTTGGCGAAGGTTTCACACAGCTTGCCGGTTTCGGCATTCACCGCGAAAAGGCGACCGTCGTTGACCGGAAGGATAATGCGGCGCGGACAGTCGGCGATGACCTCCGGCGAGGCGGTATCCGTTTTGGCCTCATGATAAGAGACGCCGCGGCAGGTCACATGCTGGAAAGACGAATCGGTCTTCAACTGAGGATCAAAATGCCACTTCTCTTTACCGCTGGCGGCGTCCAGCGCGAACAGACGCTGGTGAGCTGTACACAGATAAAGCGTATCGCCGACTTTAATCGGGGTTACTTCGTTGGTGATTTCACCCGGATCGTTGGGTTGTTTCAGATCGCCGGTGCGGAAGACCCACGCTTCTTTCAGTTGGTGAACGTTATCCGCAGTGATCTGTTTCAGCGGCGAATAGCGTTGGCCTTCCTGATTACGTCCATAGGCCGGCCAGTCTTCGTCGGCGATCGACGAACTTGTTGCGGTGGGCGTGGCGTCGGCGCGAAGCGTACCGTTGATCTCCTGCGGGTCGTTGAAGCCGGCCCAGGTCAGAATGCCGCCGCTAATCAGCAGCGCCACGACCAGCGCCGCCACTGCGCCACTGGAAGGAACCACCAGCCGATGCCAGACAAACGGTAATATTAGCCAGATGCCGAAAAACACCAGGATATCGCTACGCGGCGTGAGCGCCCAGAAGTCGAACCCGACTTCCCACACGCCCCAAATCATTGTCGCCAGCAGCAGGGCGGCATACAGCCACAGCGCGGCACGTTTACTGCGCCATAGCAATCCGGCCACAACCAGCATCACGAGGCCCGCGATGGGGTAGTACCAGGAACCGCCAATAGCAACCAGCCAGACACCTCCGATAAGAAGATACAGCCCACAAAGTGCTGCAAAGAGGGCCGTCAGCGTCACGAGTAATCGTGGCGATCGTGCGTTATTTTCTGCCATAAAAAGACACCATCCCAAATTGTTAATTTTTTAGTAGCAATTAAGTATAGGAATTAACATGTGTGATCGTCATCACAAAATGAGCTTTCTTATCAAATGCCGCGAATGAATACGTTTGCTGTTATACTGCGTGCCTTGCGCGTCAATGCGGCGTTATTAGTCACCGGCATTGAGTGATTTGTTTTTAAATCATATGGTTATAAATATGAAACATACTGTTGAAGTCATGATCCCCGAAGCGGAGATCAAAGCACGTATTGCCGAGCTGGGTCGTCAGATTACCGAACGTTATAAAGACAGCGGCAGTGAAATGGTGCTGGTAGGTCTGTTGCGTGGCTCATTTATGTTTATGGCGGACCTGTGCCGTGAAGTTCAGGTTCCTCATGAAGTCGATTTTATGACCGCCTCCAGTTATGGTAGCGGCATGTCCACCACCCGCGACGTGAAAATCCTCAAAGATCTGGATGAGGATATTCGTGGTAAAGACGTGCTGATTGTCGAAGACATTATTGATTCCGGTAATACGCTGTCGAAGGTCCGTGAAATCCTGGGCCTGCGCGAGCCGAAATCGCTGGCGATTTGTACGCTGCTGGATAAACCTTCTCGCCGCGAAGTGGACGTGCCGGTTGAGTTCGTTGGCTTTTCGATTCCGGACGAATTTGTAGTCGGTTACGGTATCGACTACGCTCAGCGTTATCGCCATCTACCGTATGTTGGTAAAGTGGTGCTGCTGGACGAGTAAGCGCAGAAATGCCGGATGGCGTCGCTAAAGCGACTTATCCGGCCTATAGCTAATGGCTTATTGGTGGGGAATGTATTTCAGACTTAGGGCGGAAATACCCTTATGATAGCCGTTCTCCAGCGTTTCTCTGTTGGTGGCGGTGACGTCAAGATCGCGCAGCAGGCCATCATTGATACTGTACGCCCAGCCGTGAATGGTCACATTCTGCCCGCGTTTCCACGCTGACTGCATAATGGTGGAATGCCCCAGGTTATAGACCTGCTCCATGACGTTCAATTCATAGAGCGCGTCCAGACGTTGCTCTTCGGGCATTTTTCCCAACAGCGAGCTATGTTTAAGCCAGATGTCGCGGATATGCAGCAGCCAGTTATTAATCAAGCCCAGCTCAGGGTTTTCTACCGCAGCCTTGATACCGCCGCAACCGGAGTGGCCGCAAATGATAATATGCTCAACTTCCAGAACATCTACCGCATACTGAACCACGGAGAGACAGTTCAGATCGGTGTGAATAACCAGGTTAGCCACATTACGGTGAACAAACAATTCGCCCGGTTCAAGCCCGGTTAAACGCTCTGCGGGAACGCGGCTGTCGGAACATCCAATCCATAGAAAGCGCGGTTTTTGCGCTTGCGCCAGTTTCTCAAAAAATCCGGGGTCCTCTTCCACCAGCATTTTTGACCATAGTGCATTGTTGCTGATGAGTGTATCTATGTCTTTCATGGAAGTTAACGACCTGTAACCAAATAAGTGCGTTGGGCTAATATAGGGCAACTCCGTAATTATTTAAACCATATATAAAGTGTAAGAACGTAAAGTAAGTGAGAATTTATGACCATTGCGCTGGAACTTCAACAACTTAAAAAAACCTATCCCGGCGGCGTTCAGGCGCTGCGCGGCATAGATTTGCAGGTCGAAGCGGGGGATTTTTACGCGCTTCTGGGGCCAAATGGAGCAGGGAAATCGACCACCATCGGTATTATCAGCTCATTGGTTAATAAAACGTCCGGGCGCGTTAACGTTTTTGGTTACGACCTGGAAAAAGACGTGGTTAACGCCAAGCGACAGCTTGGACTGGTGCCACAGGAGTTTAACTTTAACCCGTTTGAAACGGTGCAACAGATCGTAGTGAATCAGGCCGGTTATTACGGCGTGGAACATAAAGAGGCAGTTTTACGTAGCGAAAAGTATTTAAAACAGCTCGATCTGTGGGAAAAACGTAATGAACGCGCGCGGATGCTGTCCGGTGGGATGAAACGCCGCCTGATGATCGCCCGCGCGCTGATGCATGAGCCTAAGCTATTGATTCTCGATGAGCCGACGGCGGGCGTCGATATCGAATTGCGTCGCTCAATGTGGGGGTTCCTGAAAGACTTAAACGCCAAAGGCACCACCATTATTCTCACCACCCACTATCTGGAAGAGGCGGAAATGCTGTGCCGCAATATCGGTATTATTCAGCACGGCGAACTGGTGGAAAATACTTCCATGAAAAATCTGCTTTCAAAGCTGAAATCGGAGACGTTTATTCTGGATTTAGCGCCCAAAAGCCCGCTACCTAAGCTTACGGGTTATCAATATCGTCTGGTGGATACCTCGACTCTGGAGGTGGAAGTGTTACGCGAGCAGGGGGTTAACAGTGTCTTTAGCCAACTGAGCGAGCAGGGGGTTCAGGTATTAAGTATGCGTAATAAAGCCAACCGTCTGGAAGAACTGTTTGTGTCGCTGGTGCATGAAAAACAAGGAGATCGCGCATGATGCAGCTTTACTGGGTTGCCCTTAAAAGCATCTGGGCGAAAGAGATCCACCGCTTTATGCGGATCTGGGTGCAAACGCTGGTGCCGCCTGTCATCACCATGACGCTCTATTTTATTATTTTCGGTAACCTGATCGGTTCGCGCATCGGCGAAATGCATGGCTTTAGCTATATGCAATTTATTGTGCCGGGCCTGATTATGATGGCGGTCATTACTAACTCCTACGCCAATGTGGCCTCCTCGTTCTTTAGCGCCAAGTTTCAGCGCAATATTGAGGAACTGCTGGTCGCGCCGGTGCCAACGCACGTGATCATCGCCGGATTTGTCGGCGGCGGCGTGGCGCGCGGGCTGTGCGTGGGGATTCTGGTGACGGCGATTTCGCTCTTTTTCGTGCCTTTCCAGGTGCATTCCTGGGTATTTGTCGCGCTAACGCTGATTCTGACCGCGATTCTGTTCTCGCTGGCCGGACTGCTGAACGCCGTGTTTGCGAAAACCTTTGACGATATCAGTCTGATCCCGACCTTTGTGCTGACGCCGCTGACCTACCTCGGCGGGGTATTTTACTCGCTGACGCTGCTGCCGCCGTTCTGGCAAGGGTTGTCGCACCTGAACCCGATCGTCTACATGATCAGCGGTTTCCGTTATGGTTTTCTGGGTATCCATGATGTGCCGCTGGTGACGACGTTTGGCGTACTGGTGATCTTTATCGCTGCTTTCTATCTGCTGTGTTGGTCGCTGATCCAGCGCGGACGCGGTTTGCGTAGCTGATACGATTCTCCTCTTCTCCTGGAGGGAAGAGGAGACTTTTGACGGCTGTCATCATTCCTGATTGGTAACCCTGATAAACTACTTGCCTGCTAAGGAGGTAGGCTATGTTAGGTTGGGTGATTACCTGCCATGACGATCGTGCACAGGATATGCTTGATCGCCTGGAGAGAAAAAATGGTCCGCTGGCGCAATGCCGGGCGGTCAATTTTTGGCGCGGTCTGAGCTCAAACATGCTGAGCCGCATGATGTGTGATGCCCTCCATGCCACCGATTCTGGTGAAGGCGTGATATTTTTAACCGACATTTCCGGCGCGGCGCCTTATCGTGTAGCGTCGCTGATGAGCCATAAACATCCTCAATGTGAAGTTATTTCAGGCATTAGCTATTCATTGATGGAGGAAATGATTCCTTTGCGAGAATCGATGAGCAGTTCAGCATTTCGTGACCAGATTGTCGCGCTTGGCGCGCCGGATGTCACCAGTCTCTGGCATCAGCAGCAGAAAAATCCGCCTTTTGTATTGCTGCATGATTTGTATGAGTTTTGATCAATACCATTGACGACGCTTTTGCTACAATAACGGCGTTTTTTCGCCTCGGTTATGATATATGGTTATGCGCGTTGTTCTTATTTTGCTGTTCTTTTTCGCCGGTAATGTGTTGGCTGCCTTGCCCGCTCGTTATATGCAAACGACGAAAGATGCCGCCATCTGGTCGCAGATTGGCGACAAAATGGTGACCGTAGGGAATATCCGCGCCGGACAAATTCTTTCCGTAACGCCTGTTGCGGTTGATTATTATGCCTTTAAATTTGGCTTCGGTGTGGGGTTTATCGATAAAGGCCATCTGGAACCCGTGCAGGGAAAACAAAAAGTGGAAGATGGGCTGGGCGATCTTAACAAGCCGCTCAGCAATCAGAATCTGGTGACCTGGAAGGACACGCCGGTGTATAACGCGCCGGACATCAGTAGCGCCCCGTTTGGCGTATTGGTGGATAATTTGCGTTACCCCATTATTAGCAAGCTGAAAGGCCGGCTACATCAAACCTGGTATCAGATCCGTATTGGCGACAGGCTGGCTTATGTCAACGCCATGGATGCGCAGGAAGACAACGGCATTCCGATTTTGACCTATCATCACATTTTACGTGATGAAGAGAATACCCGTTTTCGCCATACCTCCACCACGACTTCGGTTCGGGCATTCAGCAACCAAATGACCTGGCTTCGCGATCGCGGCTATGCCACGTTGACGATGTACCAACTGGAGGATTACATCTATAACCGCGCTAATTTTCCGGCGCGCGCGGTGGCTATCACCTTTGATGATGGCCTTAAATCGGTGAGTCGCTATGCGTATCCGGTATTAAAGCAGTACGATATGAAAGCGACGGCATTTATTATCTCATCGCGTATTAAGCGCCATCCGCAAAAATGGAATCCCAGGTCGCTGCAATTTATGAGCGTGTCCGAATTGCGCAAGATAAGCGATGTTTTTGATTTTCAGTCGCATACCCATTTTTTACACCGGGTAGATGGGCATCGCCGCCCGATTTTATATAGCCGCAGCTACCATAATATTCTGTTTGATTTTGAACGCTCGCGGCGGGCGCTCACACAGTTTACTCCGCACGTATTTTATCTTTCTTATCCCTTTGGCGGCTATAACGCGACCGCGATCAAAGCAGCAAAAGACGCCGGTTTCCATCTGGCGGTCACCACGGTGAGAGGGAAGGTGAAGCCGGGAGATAATCCGATGCTGCTCAAAAGATTGTATATTTTACGCACGGATTCGCTGGAAACGATGTCGCGGCTGATAGTCAATCAGCCGCAGGGGTAAGGACTATCAGGCAACCTGGACCGGAATGGCTTTCGCGGTGCGCTTCATTTCGTTGTCGCCTTCAAAGTAGGCCACTTTCGGACGCCATGTCCGGGCTTCTTCATCAGACATGGTGACGAAGCTGGCGATAATCACAATGTCGCCAACTTCAGCGCAGTGCGCCGCCGCACCGTTCACCGAGATGATTCTGGAGCCGCGTTCAGCCGCAATCGCATAGGTTGAGAAACGTTTCCCATTGGTCACGTTCCAGATATCAATCGCTTCGTTTTCCAGAATACCGGAGGCATCAAGGAAATCCTGGTCAATGGCGCAGGAGCCTTCGTAGTGCAGGTCCGCCTGCGTGACTTTTACGCGGTGGAGCTTGCCTTGCAGCATGGTGCGAATCATAACTTCTATACCCTGTCGTTTATCTTGGCTAAGCAGGCGCTTGTAGCCTGCTTTGGAAATTCTCAGGCAGTATTGCCCGATTTTTAACCCCTGTCTACTGGGCTAATGTAACGCTTTGATTATCGATCAGACGCGCCTGTCCCAGCCAGGCGGCAGCCAGAATCACTGCGCGTTTGCTGGTTTCCGTCAGCTCCAGCAGCGTGTCGGCATCACGGATTTGAATGTCGTCGGCACGGAAGCCTTTTTCATTCAGTTCCTGTTCGGCAATGGCAATAATCTCTTGCAGCTCACGATCACCCGCAATCAGTTTTTCAGCGATGCTATTCATCACGTTGTATAGACCCGGCGCAATTTTGCGCTGCTCTGCAGTCAGATAAGCGTTACGTGAGCTGAGCGCCAGCCCGTCTTTGGCGCGAATAATCGGCACGCCGACGATCTCAATGTCATAACTCATATCCGCCACCATTTTGCGGATCAGCGCCAGTTGCTGGAAATCCTTCTCGCCAAAGCAGGCGATATCCGGCTGGATCAGGTTGAACAGCTTGCTGACGATAGTCGAGACGCCGCGGAAATGACCTGGACGGCTGGCGCCTTCCAGCATGGTAGAGAGGCCGGGAACATCAACGTACGTCTGGCCTTCCAGCCCATGCGGGTAGATTTCCTCAACGGCTGGCGCAAAGACATAATCGACTTTGCGTTTGTTCAGCTTTTCACAATCTTCCTGCAGCGTGCGCGGATAGCGCACCAGATCGTCCGGCCGATCAAATTGCATCGGGTTGACGAAAATGCTGACGATGACCACATCGGCCTGGGCTTTTGCCTCATCGACCAGCTTCATATGGCCGTCGTGCAGGTTGCCCATAGTGGGAACCAGTGCGACGCGTTTGCCTTCCTGACGCAGACGGCGAATATGCTGGCGCAGCAGCGGCAGGGTTTCAATGATTAGCACAACAAAACTCCTTGAGTTGCTTGATGATCCTGCCCGATGGCGCTGCGCTTATCAGGCCTACATCCGTTGAGGATCTGTAGGCCGGATAAGACGCGTCGCGTCGCCATCCGGCACGGTCAGAAAAATTAGTGAAAGCTGTGTTCTTCGCCCGGATAAACGCCGGACTCCACTTCAGCCATATACTGCTGTACGGCGGCGCGCATGTCGCCCGCTTCGGCAAGGAAATTTTTCGCGAATTTTGGAATATGACCGCCGGTGATGCCAAACGCATCGTGCATCACCAGGATCTGACCGTCGGTGACGTTGCCCGCGCCGATGCCGATCACCGGAATCGACAGCGCTTCCGTGACGCGCTTCGCCAGCTCAACCGGCACGCATTCCAGCACCAGCAGTTGAGCGCCAGCGGCTTCTAAAGCCAGCGCATCATCCAGCAGTACCTGCCCGGCATCGCCGCGGCCCTGAATTTTATAGCCGCCGAAGATATTCACCGACTGGGGCGTTAATCCCAGATGGCCACACACCGGCACGGCGCGTTCGGTGAGCATTTTCACCGTATCAACCAACCATGCGCCGCCTTCGATTTTGACCATGTTGGCCCCCGCACGCATCACGATAGCCGCGTTTTCAAACGCCTGTTCCGGCGTGGCGTAAGCCATAAACGGCAGGTCGGAGAGCAGCAGGCAGTTCGGCGCACCGCGGCGTACCGCACGGGTGTGGTAGGCGATATCTTCCACGGTGACCGGCAGGGTGGAGTCGTGCCCCTGAATTGTCATGCCCAGCGAGTCGCCAACCAGCATCACATTGATGCCTTCATCGGCGAAGAGTTTGGCGAAGCTGTAATCGTACGCGGTAATGGTGGCGAAGCGCTTTTTCTCTTGTTTGCATTTCTGCAGCACAGCGATAGTAGTGGGTTTGCTCATAACCTCTCCGGCCATAATATTGATGAATAGAATGGCCGCATTGTAGGGGAAGAGAACCGCAAGCGTTAGCCCTTTCTGGGCAAATTGCGTTGCGGTTCGTTATAGGATTTTACGGATAGGTGATTGAAAATTGAGCGGTGGCTTTGAAATCACCTGGATTGATTGTTGGATTGTCACCATCGGGCTTTAAGGTTGCCTGGAAATACAACGATTTTGTCGCGCTTCCTACCGGGCTGCCGTCTCCGGTGTTATTGGTGGTGTCTTTATAAATTGAGCTTGAGTCGTTAGGTTTGAGTACCATCTGGGCGCTCGAACTACTTTTCAAACCTTCAATTAAAACGCCAATGCCGCTGGCTTTCGTGTTGCTGGTTGAATTGTTGGTTAGTAGCGAGGTGTTTTTCGTCCCGACATTATTACTGGCCAATTTAACTTCAATATTATTGATGTACTGGCAGGAGGAGAGATTGATCTGGAACTTGGTCGGCGACAGCCCTTCCATAATCTGCTTTGGATAAAAGCTACCCAGCTTAACCGTTGATCCCGAAACATTGGTGCCGCTAATGGTGCTGGCCGAGCAGGTTGGCCAGACGGCCTTAAGTCCTGTGGCGGCGAGGTTAAACTTCATTTTATAGTTTGATAATCCGCTGCCCGGGTTATCAATGTAGAAATCGGAGTCGCCGTTTTTAGACAGCGTAAAGCTTTGAAGCTGGGCTTCCGTCGGCGCGAAGTCAGAGTCGACATAGGCATAGATTTTCAGGCCATACATTAATTTGCCAAGGTTGCTATAAACATTTGTTCTGGAGCAGGCTGACGGAAATTCCGTGAACTCGCTGGTGATCGGCGTTGAGGTCTTATCAAACCAGAAGGTGCTTGAGGTCATATTCTCTGCTGGCTGAAGGAAGGTCATCTCAATGGTGAAATAAAAACCGGGGATTGAGGTTTTATACAGCGGATGTCCATTATAGCTTTTGCCAGCAGAGATATAATTATGGGTCAGTTGAAGGTAGGTGTGGTTGCCGCTGCCGTTACAGAACATCTCCATAACGTACTGGATGCCGGACCAGTTAAAAACGGTAATCTGGCGCAGCGCCGTTTCCTTATGAATCGCGATGGTCTGCCCAAAATTGTGGCTGTTATCAGTGAATACCGAATCCCCGCTTGGGCCATCATGTTCACTGGAGGCGTAGTCGCCAACGACCAGGGTAGTATTTATGGCATAACAGTTGGACATGATAGCCATCATCAGGAAAAAGGCGGCAAACCATGTTGTGTTTTTTAAAAGCATATTAACGATATCCTTTCGTTTAATAAAATCTCCTGATTATTCATAGGAGACATTCACCAGTACACGGCTGCTAAGTTCACCGGTCGTCACTTTTTCGGCACTGCGTATTTTTTGCATTCTGGAGTAAAAGGTCCAGACGGTGTCGCTGTAGGTGCTGGCAGCAAAAGTCGCCCGCGATGAACCATCCGTATTAAGCACGTTGGTGCGTGGTGAATCGGTGGTGAAAATCACCACGCCGACATTGTCTACGCCACCAGCATCGGTAGCGATGTCATTAGGAAAAACTTGTTGATTCTCAGGTGAGAACTGCCCGTTTAGTGGTGCGAAATTAAAGGTAACATTGGTTATTTTACCATCACTGATCGGGCAAGAAATAAGCTTAATGGTGAACTCTTTCCCCCCCTCATAATCGGTTTCCGCGGTAATGCCATCGGCAAAATAGGCGGGCGCTATGGTGGCGAAGTTTACCGTTCCATTGCCATCTATCTTTATCTGGCAGGTGTCCTTCTGCACGCTGGCGGTGAAATTCACATTGGTATCGGCGTACAGCGTCGCGCTAAACAGGGCTGTTGCCAGCCCTGAAAATAACGTGGCGAGCGTGGGTTCGCGCAAACGTCTCATTGGTATCACCATTACTGGTAAGTGATGGTGAAGGTGGTGGGCGAGTAGAAATCTCCCGCTGTCATATTTTGAAGCGTACCGCCGCTTTGAGCGACCATCATAGCGCTTAAAGGAAAATCAACAGGCGTTGTTACACTTGCACCAGATAAATCTACGGTTTGTTCTGGTTTCGACCAGCAGTGAAGTTTTACCGCGCCAGTGCCTCCAGGGGTTTCTGTCGTCCATACTTCCATGGCGACCATTGCTGCCTTTGTTGTTGAAGTCGAGGCATTTGCGAATTGCCCATCAGTGCCGCTGCTCCCCGGGCATGCTACATTATTTGGGGCTAGTCTGAACTTAGCTTTTTTATCTTTGAGACCGACACAATCACTGAACCGTAACTTAAAGGGTTTTATTTTACTTTTTGCATATACTTCAGAAATGTAAACGTTGCCAAAAGCGATAGTATCGGTAATGGTATCACCTTCAACCACGGATGCAGAACACGTACCCGCAGTGATATTGGCGTTCACGGTCAGGTCCAGACTGTTGGTTCCATCGGCATATGTCATCGTTGATATGCCAGCTCCCGTGGCAATCAGCGAGCTAAAAATCACGACGCGCAATATTTGCTTTTTCATTATCATCGTCCTTGTTATTGATAAGTGAAGTTAAACGTAGCGGTTGAGCTGAAAGCACCTGTGGTACCCGCGCCGTCGGTCAGTTCACGCAGCGCGACCGTCATTTCCACTTCGTTTGCTGCGCGCTCGTCGGAAGTCCAGCTAAATGAGCCTGAGCCGGGCGTGAAATAGGTTTCATCGGTAGTGCTTTTGCGCTTAAAGCCCATGCCAACATTGGTGGCAGCGCCGCTTGCCGCTGATTGGTTTTTGATAAAATTGCCGCTGGCATCTGTGGAGCTGGCAAGCGTGGTGGTGATTTTGGTCAGAGCGGCACTGCAATCCTTCGCGACAAACTTAAAGTTTTTCTGCGATTCCGCTGATTTTTTTATAATTTTATCCAACCCGACATCGCCGACGTTCAGCGTATAGCCGCTGGTGGCATCACCCGATAAGTTCGAGCCATCTAACGCCGCAATTGACATGCTGCAGGTCGTGGCTAACACGGTGGCGGTAAAGTCGACGTTGATATTTTCCGCCTGACTGGTAAGCGGAAATATCACGGCGAGCACAGAGGCTGCTAAAAGGTATTTATTCCTTTTCATTGTCTATTCCATTTGATTTAAGGTTATTAACACGACAGGTTATGTGGTCTAACAGTAAGGTCTGGCTGGACCCTACCGTTTGTTGCGTTGCCGGCAACGCAAAGGTTGCTAAACAAGTTGCTGGCTGGTTTTCTTCAAACCAGCGTACTGAGAGTTCGCCTGCATCGCTGATGCCGCGAACAAAAGCCTGACCGCCCTGGCCCATGTTGCCGATCTGCACATCGTTCTCGTAGACTTCTGCGCCAAATGGTAGGGCTTTTCCGTCATTACGGGACATGTTGAGAATGACCGAGCGCCCCTGGTCAGTTTCGAAACTGGCTAAGACTACCGCGCCATCACGCGGTATCAGGGTTGTACTGGTGCTCTTTAGTTCGACATCGTTTTCCAGCGTGTCGATATCAATATTGACCTGGTTTTCTCTGTAGGCGGAAAGCGAGTTCGTCGCGCCGTAGCCCCAGCGATCGATGGTGCTGTTGCCGCCATTGATGCGCGCGCCTTTCGCGCCGGGGGCTTTTACCAGCACGATGGCATCGCTATTACCGAAGTTATCGTTAGTGAACGTCACTCCACCGCCATGCAGGACAAAGCCTCCGGTTGTGGCGAGCGAATATTGTCGGCTGCTGTCATTATTGGCAGAGGCTGAAGCAGTAACATCTCCCCAGGGGGACTGATAGCTGGCGTAGCCGCCGACATCGGTGATGTTCTTTTCATTTTTCTGCATGGTGTAGCCGGTGTTCACGCTGTAGTTCAGCGTGTGGTCTTCACTGCTGCCGTTGCTGTTCATGCTCAACTGGTGCCCGCCGTCAAAATCAGTGCGCATTTGCGCCGTCAGTGAGCTGAAACCCGACTTACGGCGACCGCCGCCCAGCAGATTCTCCAGCGGAACGTTGAAGTTGATATAGAGCGAATCATCTTTTTCGCCATCTTCATCCCAGGATCTCTGGAGGTTGATACTGAGGCTGCCCCACGAAAAACCTCTTCCGTAGCCGAGGCTATAGTCGGTACGGCTTTCATTGGTAGCCCAGTAGTCGGTCCAGGAGCCTGAGAGGAAAAAGGAACCGTAGTCGACTTCCTTAAACCTCAACGGTTGGTTTATGCTGACCGTGACCTGGTTTTTCATGCGCGAATAGTTAAGCATGGTGTTGCGATCGTCCGCGTCTTTATGTTTCGCGTCATCAATCAGCTGTAGCGCATCATTCAGGCCCAGGTAGTCCTGCGTTGAATAACGATATGCCGCTACGTTAAAGGAGGTTGCCGTCGGTTCAATCAGCTTGTTCCACGTCAGTCGGTAGCTCTGGCCCTTATAGGTTTTATCCTCAGGGATCTCTGTACGAGACTGAGTGACATCAAGTGCAAATGCGCCAAGAGGGGTGTTGAGGCCGACACCCAGCAACCCGGCAAGATAGTTATTATCTGTTCCCTGAACACCTGTATAGAGGGTCAAAAAGTTATTAAGGCCGTAGTAATATGAACCTTGCGCCATATAGGGCTTGTCATGAAGCTCATCGTCATTCACTTCACCGGCGCTGAAATCCCAACGTCCGACGCCCGGGCGCTGCATCTGCATAACCGAGGAGAATGGCTGGCTAAAGGTGCGTTTACTGCCGTCGGCCTCCTCAACGGTGACGATGAGGTCGCTACCGTAGCCGGAAGGACTGATGTCGCTGATTTCAAAGGGGCCTGGCGGTACCGTGGACTCATAAATTTTGTAGCCGCCCTGGGTTATGCTGACCTTGGCGTTACTGTTTGCTACGCCGCGAATAATCGGCGCATAGTTGGCAAGCTGCGAAGGTAGCATTCGGTTGTCGCTATACAGACGAGCCCCGCGAATGCTTACGGAGTCAAATGTTTCGCCCGTGGTATAGGTTTCACCGACAACAAGTTGAGAGCGCATTGAAGGCAGATCGCGCTGCAAGTAGCGATTCTGGTAGTCAAAGGAGCTTCCTGAGTCTTTCGTCCAGTTATAGTTGCCGTTGGCGCGAAAACGCCATGCGCCGAGGTTAATACCGGTGTTAAACGCCGCATACATACTGTCATTATCGGCGTTGCCATTGGTGCTGTGATAGCCGTTCGCCGAGTAGGACAGAAGCGCTGCCGGAATACCATCTTCCCACAGCGAAGGCTCAACATAGCCGTCATAACCTTCAATGAGCCACGCCTGAGGTACGGTAATATCCAGACGCTGTTCGCCCATATCAAAATTGACCTCTGAATGCGCGATGGCGACGGGAAGGTTCAGACAATCTTGATCTTCTTCCTCCCCTTTTTTCAGAATTTGATTGGTCGCATTGATTTCTGGCTGTTTGATATGCAACTGCGCCAGATTTTTTTGTGTCAGGCAGGCTTCTGCACTGACCTTGCCGATATCGATAAAGGGTATGGACAGGCTTGATACGGGGTTTTCGTTGACGAAAACTTTTACGCTATACGTTCCGACAGGCGTTGGGTTGCCGTCGGAGTATTTGCTGATATCGATTGTGGAGGCGCTACTCCCCATTAAAAAGGAACTGTCGTATTCAACGCTTTCAGCGGAAATACTGCTCTGGCTATAAAATAGCGCACAGCAAACTGCGAGCATCGTTTTCTTCGGCATGGCCTTGGAATGTGGAAAGTTTTGCACCGATTTCTTCATCCTGATTCTTGGTTAATCCGTTACAGCGATACGGAACCTTCAATCAAACCGCCAAAATCATTAATGGCGTGATACTCCAGTTTTCCGGCGCTAGCGCCTGACAAGCCTTTCACGGTGAAGGATGATTTACTGAAAGGCGCAACCATGGTGGCTTCAACGTCATAACGTTTACCGCCTGCAGTGTAGGTAGCGTCATTAAATGAGACGAAATACGGAGTTGAGTTATCAGCACGTAGTACCGCGTGGCCTTGTTCGCTCGCTATTTGCCACTTCAGTTGTTTTGCCGCTTCAGCAGGCTGGCCCTTTAGTCCTGTTGGGCGATAGAACAGTTTGATACGGGTACGAAAAGCCAGTTGCAGTAAGCTTTTATTCTCTTCTTTGCTGGTATCCGCTTTTGGCGGTACTTCCAGTACGTTAAACCAGAAGACGCTTTCCCGGTCTTTCGGCAGCGCGCTGGCCTGGGTATACATAATTTTTACCGATTGCCCACGTTTAGGCTCAACGCGTGAAACCGGGGGGGTAGAAACGAAAGGCGCTTTAATACTCCCGGGATCGTCGTTATCGTTACCCAGGTCTATCCAGTTTTGGACTAATAATGGGCGGGTACCCTTATTTTCCAGTCGTATACTGACGTCTTTTTTATTTTCGTCATAAACGATTCTGGTGCCCGAGATAATAATATCCGCATAGCTAAAGGTACTAAATACAGCACTGGCTAATACGATGGCGGTCAGGCTTTTTTTTACATACAACATAAGCGTTCCTTGCCTGTAGAAGATAATGAAATCAACTTTGAATTTAATTAAATTGAATGAACCCCCGGAATCGTTGAAATAATTCCTGGACCCCGAAGGTTATATGAGATCAATAACTGATAAGCACGCTAACTCAAGGAAAGGTACGAGTACTTATTAGTGATAACCGTATGTCCTGTTACTGGTAAGTAAAGGTATACATTGCGTTCGTGGTTACATGACCGGTAGTCACTTCTTTAGAAGCATCGGCACGAACGTAAGACGCCATAAAGTTATAGGTTGCAACTTTGTTTTTGAAGGACGCTTCATGAATTTCAGCGCCATCGATTTTAACCTGAGTTTTGGTATCGGCATCATGGATGGCGATATTCACGTTTTCAGCCCCAGTTTCACCAGCCACAGACAGTGTGGTGTCATTGTCAAGAGTGCCGGTAGTGTTAGAGAATGACGAATCCATTACCAGAGAAGCCTTAGTGGCATCAGTTACATCAGCCGCGCCTGAGCAATCCAGGATGATAGAGAACGGAGCCGGAAGCGCGCCGTATGCGTTAGCAGCAACGCCTTCAGTGATATCGCCTGGGGCTGCTGTAGTCAGATATACGTCACCATCAGTCGCTTGATTACCGCGTGAAGAGGAAACTACTTTAGAACAGGTTGTTGCGCTCACTAAACCGTGGAATTCGATCTGGCCGCCTTCAACTGCCATTGCGGAAGTAGAACCCATAGCCATAACCATTGCGGCAGCTAAAATCGCTTTTTTCATTGCTGTATCCTTACAGGATTGAAATGTTAATAAATTAAATATCTACTAATTTATATTAAATAGCAGGGCTTGGATTTTAGCGTTTGAGGATAACTTTTGTATAATATTTGTTATTTATTGTTTTTTGCGATGAATTACCTCTGATTATATTTAAGGATGTTCTGACATTTTATTCATTGTGTTATTAATAGTGTTATTCATGATGTGTATGTTTAATTGCATTAAGCGGCTGTTTTTTAAACGGATAGCTGAAATACATGGTTTGTTGTTATGTTGTATAATATACGACTGCTTTCATGATTATTTCTAACAAGAGTATTTAGTTTATCTAATTATACGAAATAACAGCATAGAAACTATTTGTTGAATTGATAATAGGGGTATTTCTTACCAACGATCGGGACAGGGAGACATTTGGGACATCAGCTCGATCAGCAGACCTTTATCGTCGGGAAACACCAGCTCCGGAGCGATTTCGAATAACGGCCACAGCATAAAGCCGCGGTTTTTCATGTCGTAGTGCGGCACGGTCAGACGGTCGGTGTTAATGACTTCATCGCCAAACAGCATAATGTCGAGATCCAGCGTGCGCGGCCCCCAGCGTTCGGCCTTGCGCACCCGGCCCTGTTGCAGCTCAATGCGCTGGGTATGGTTAAGCAATTCTTCGGGGGCGAGAGCGGTATCCAGCGCCACCGCAGCGTTCAGGTAATCGGGCTGATCCTGTGGGCCAAGCGGCGGCGTGCGGTAAAACGAAGAAACCGCGACGATACGGCTATCGGGAATGTCGGCGATAGCCTTCAGGGCGGCATTGACCTGCTCCAGCGGAGAGGCCAGATTACTGCCAAGCGCGATATACGCGATCGTCATACGGTGCCCTCGCGGCGCGGCGCGCGTTTGCGCGGACGTGAACGACGGCGGCGTGGAGCAGGATCGTCGTCCAGCTCGTTGAGCATCCCTTTTTGTTCCGGCGGCGCGGAAGCCTGAAACTCGGCCCACCACTGCGCCAGACGTTGCAGTTCAGTATTATTTTCCACCTGAGCGCGCAGCTCCAGCAAATCAAACGCGGCGCGGAATTTGGGATGTTCCATCAGTTTCCAGGCGCGTTTGCCCTGACGACGGGACATGCGTAACTGAAGCTGCCAAATATCACGGGTCAGCGTGGTAAGGCGTTTCGGGATCGCCAGTGAACGGCAGGCTTCATCCAGCACGTCATTCATGGCCAGCGCGAAAGCATCGTAATAGGCAAGGCCGCTCTCCTGAGCGATTTTTTGCGCCATCTCCAGCAGCGGATACCAGAACATGGCGGCAAACAAAAACGCCGGGTTAACGCGCATCTCGTTACGGATGCGGTTATCCGTATTCTTCAACACCTGTGCAATGATGCGTTCCATTGCGCTGTCGCCGTTTTCGGTGAAATAACGCGTAATGGTAGGAAACAACGGCTGGAAGAGGTGGTATTCCCGCAGTTGTTGATAGGTTTCATAACCGTTCCCCGCCTGCAACAGCTTCAGCGACTCTTCGAACAGGCGCGCGGGAGGAATGTCGTTTAGCAAGGTTGCCAGACGCGGGATTGGCTCAGCCGTTTCAGGGCTGATACGCATATTGAGCTTCGCAGCGAAACGCACGGCGCGCAGCATTCGAACCGGATCTTCGCGGTAGCGCGTTTCCGGATTGCCGATCAGGCGAATCACGCCTTCTTTCAGATCCTGCATCCCGCCGACGTAATCGCGCACGGTAAAATCCGCCACGCTGTAGTAAAGGCTGTTGATGGTGAAATCGCGGCGCTGGGCATCTTCTTCGATAGAGCCGAAGATGTTGTCGCGCAGCAGCATACCGTTTTGCCCACGCTGGGAGGTCGTACGGTCGCTTTCACTGCCTTCATGATGACCACGAAACGTTGCCACTTCGATAATTTCCGGGCCAAACATCACGTGAGCCAGGCGGAAACGACGCCCCACCAGACGGCAATTGCGGAATAATTTCCGTACCTGATCCGGTGTTGCGTTGGTGGTCACGTCGAAATCCTTCGGCTTTTTACCGAGCAGGAGATCGCGGACGCCGCCGCCGACCAGGTAGGCTTCATAGCCCGCTTTGTTCAGCCTGTACAGTACCTTGAGGGCATTTTCACTGATATCTTTGCGGGAGATAGCGTGCTGTTCACGCGGGATAATCGTCATATGTGGACGGGCGACGGCTTGTTCTGCCTCGCTCTCCTCGCGGCTTAACACCTTACGGCAAAAATTAGCGACTCGGGTAAAAATAGCGCACCTCGGTAGTGTCATACATTAATAAGATCAACTTACTCTATGTCTTTCGCATTACGGCAGACGGGCGTAAGAGAGCAACGCGACCTGGGCTGTAAGCATCATTAACGCCGCAGCAATGCGAAAGACGATGAGCAAAAATAGCGGCTAATCATAGCTCAGCGAGACGCATTTGAGAATGCCGGATTTACATTAGCCGATGTGGGTACGGCTGTAAGCCTCCAGTGCGTCACCGCAAAGCGCAGCAACTCCTCAACAGACATCTCCTGCCACGCTACGACGTCGCGTTGGCCTAAAAAGCGCAATGCCTGGACCAGTACCGGGCGCGGATCGCCTGTCGCAAGCGCAGGGGCATGATTTTGCTTGGAAAGTTTAGCGCCTTGTTCGTTGAGCGCCAGCGGAAGGTGCACGTAAACAGGCGCACGCCAGCCAAACTGTTTATACAGAGAAAGTTGTCGGACAGTGGGTTCGATTAAATCTGCGCCGCGGACGATCTCCGTCACCCCCTGAAAATGATCGTCGACCACCACGGCCAGATTATAAGCAAACAGTCCGTCGCGGCGGTGGATAATAAAATCTTCGCTCGCCAGCTGCGGGTCAGCCTGGATGTCGCCGCGCAAGACATCATGGAAACGCATCACCGGATGCTGCTGTTTAATTCTGACGGCGGCATTCTCCGGCCCGTGGCATAACGTCCGGCAATGGCCGTCGTAAATACCGCCCAGACGTTGAATGCGCGAGCGGGGGCAAGTGCAGTAGTAGCTCAGTCCCTGCTCGTGAAGCCAGGCCAGCGCCTCGCGATAAGCCTCATGACGCTGTGATTGCCATAAGACCTCGCCATCCCAGTGCAGGCCGTAATGTTCCAGCTGGCGCAGAATGGTCGCTGCGGCACCGGGAACTTCACGTGGGGGGTCGATATCCTCGATGCGAACGCGCCAAATTCCGCGTTGCGCACGGGCTTGTAGATAGCTGCCGAGGGCGGCGATTAACGAGCCGAAATGCAGTTCGCCGGATGGCGACGGCGCGAAACGGCCAATATAGTGTGAGTCAGTCATGCTGCGGGCAATAAAGAATAAGGCGGGAAAACTCCCGCCTGTCATAAATAGGGTAGAAACGAACGGGATTAACCCGCCATCTGTTTTTCGCGAATTTCAGCCAGCGTTTTGCAGTCGATGCACAGATCGGCTGTTGGACGCGCTTCCAGGCGGCGGATACCAATCTCCACTCCGCAGGACTCGCAATAACCGAAGTCTTCATCTTCCACTTTCTTCAGCGTCTTCTCGATCTTTTTGATCAGTTTGCGCTCACGGTCACGATTACGTAACTCCAGGCTAAACTCCTCTTCCTGCGCGGCGCGATCGACCGGATCGGGGAAGTTGGCGGCTTCGTCCTGCATGTGCGTCACAGTGCGATCGACTTCATCCCGGAGTTGATTACGCCATGCTTCAAGAATACGCTTGAAGTGCGATAGCTGGGCTTCGTTCATATACTCTTCGCCCGGTTTCTCCTGGTACGGCTCCACCCCAGCGATGGCGAGAATACTCAGGGACGATGTTTTACGGTTTTGCCCTTCTTGCATGTTGCTTCTCCTTAACACGCACTATCGATCCCCATGTTCGGGGGAAAATCAGGTCGCTATAAATAGCAGATGCTTTTCCGGATAGCAATTATCTAAACGTAACACTTGACAACCCTGTGAGGAAAAGCGTATTTACGCACGCGGCCAGAATACTTAATAATCAGGCTGTTATTCCACTACAACGTTATGGGTACTGGTTCGTTCAGTTCCATTTTTTGGGCTGAAAGTTCTGCTTTATAAGCTAAAACTTCCACGCCTTTATTCTGAGCCTCGCTCAATAGCTGCGCGTATTTTATATCGATATGACGTGCGGGTGAAAAACGTGTAATGGCGGAGTGCAGCACCGCGAACACCACCACTGCGCGATGACCTGCCGCCGCAACGCCCATCAACTCCCGAAGATGTTTTTGCCCTCGTTCGGTGATGGCGTCGGGAAAATAACCGTTTTCTTTTTCCGCTAACGTGACCGATTTCACTTCAATATAGCAGTCCGGGCGGAAATCTGCCTGTAACATAAAATCTATACGGCTGCGCTCGGCGCCATATTTGACTTCACTTTTCAGAATATTGTACCCCGCCAGCGCCGGCAGGCGATTCTCCTGAATCGCTTCTTTCGTTAGCTGGTTCGCCCGCAGCGTATTCACGCAAATGAATGCGCCGGATTGCGTTTCAGTCAATTCCCAGGTATGCGGATATTTGCGTTTAGTATTTTCTGATGTCGAATACCAGACGGTATCGCCAGGCGTGGCGCAGCCGGTCATCGCGCCGGTATTAGGACAGTGCAGCGTAAGCGTTGTACCGTCAGGGGTGATCACATCGGCTAAAAAACGTTTATAGCGCTGAATCAGCGTAGCGCGTTGTAAAGGGGGGGAGAATAGCATCGACATTCCTTCATTATTATTCGCTCAGCGTCCAGCGCTGCAGCTCGGCATAGCGGGTACGGCCTTGCCCATACGAAGAGGCGTAAAGCGCAAACGACGTGACCGGAAATGACCAGCAAAAGCCCGGCGGCGGGATAGCCACCGTATGGCTGGCGTCGCGCAGCAGCGTAATATGCGGGTGAAAAGGCTGCGGGCTTTGGTAACAACCGCTGCGGGCGGCCTGCGCGCGCAGCATATTAGCCAACTGCAACAACCCGCGCGGCGGCTGGCGCATCCCCAGCCACACCACGCGCGAACGCAGCCACTGACCGGCGTCATCCAGATGTAGCGTAAAGCCCGGCTGGCGAATTCGTCCGGCCAGTTGCGCAAGCGCGCGCTGCTTATCGCTACTGACGTCGCCTAAAAAGGCCAGCGTCAGGTGTAGGTTCGCCGCTGCGACGGGGCGTCCGTCTTCAGACGCAAAATGGGCGGCGCGCCAGGCGATAATTTGTGCGCGCGCGTCGTCGGGTAAGTCAATCGCAAAAAACAGCCGTTTTGGCTCAGACATAGGGATACTCGGTTATGGATTAACACGATGCTACAATGCGGCGCAAAGAAAGTTAACCCCGTGGAGCCGTTTGTGACGTCATTGCCCGTTGCCGCCGTATTGCCTGAATTGTTGACAGCCCTAAAAACCGCGCCGCAGGTTTTGTTGTCCGCGCCTACCGGGGCGGGGAAATCCACCTGGCTGCCGTTGCAACTCCTGCAACAGGGGCCGGTTGCTGGAAAAATCCTTCTGCTTGAACCGCGTCGTCTGGCGGCGCGTAATGTCGCGCAGCGTCTGGCGGAAGCGTTGAATGAAAAGCCTGGCGAAACGGTAGGTTACCGGATGCGCGCGCAAAGCTGCGTGGGGCCGCGTACCCGGCTGGAAGTGGTGACAGAAGGCGTATTGACCAGAATGATTCAGCGCGATCCCGAATTACGCGGCGTGGGGCTGGTGATACTGGATGAATTTCATGAGCGCAGTTTACAGGCGGATTTAGCGTTGGCGCTGTTGCTGGATATCCAGCAAGGGCTCCGTGACGATCTCAGGCTGTTAATCATGTCTGCGACGCTGGATAACGACAGGCTTTGTCAGCGACTGCCTGATGCGCCGACGATCGTCTCGGAGGGGCGCGCGTTCCCGGTGGAGCGACGTTATCAGCCGCTCGCGACGCATTTGCGTTTTGATGAAGCCGTCGCGATGGCGACAGCGGAACTGTTGCGCAATGAAAACGGTTCGCTGCTGCTATTTTTACCCGGCGTAGGCGAAATACAGCGCGTTCATGAACATCTGGCGTCGCGGGTAGGGAGCGATGTCCTGCTTTGTCCGCTGTATGGCGCATTGTCTCTGGAGGCGCAACGCAAAGCGATTGTTCCGGCACCCGCCGGGATGCGTAAAGTGGTATTGGCGACTAACATTGCCGAAACCAGTTTGACGATTGAAGGGATTCGTCTGGTCGTCGATAGCGCTCAGGAGCGCGTGGCGCGATTCGACGCGCGAACGGGACTGACGCGGCTGGTTACGCAGCGTATCAGTCAGGCGTCAATGACGCAGCGCGCGGGGCGCGCCGGACGACTGGCGCCGGGTATCTGTTTACATCTGCTGGCAAAAGAACAGGCGGAGCGGGCGGCGGCGCAAAGCGATCCGGAAATCTTACACAGCGACCTCTCCGGTTTGTTGATGGAGGTGTTGCAGTGGGGATGTCACGATCCGGCCTCGCTTTTCTGGCTGGACAGGCCGCCGGAGGTGAATCTTCAGGCCGCCCGCCGTTTATTATTGATGTTAGGCGCGCTGGAGGGCGAGCGATTAAGCGCGCGGGGCCGGAAAATGGCGGCAACAGGTAACGATCCGCGCCTGGCGGCGATGTTAGTCAACGCCGGCGAGGGCGATAGCGCCGCCACTGCCGCCATGCTCGCGGCCATCCTTGAGGACCCGCCGCGAGGCGGCGGTACGGATTTAAGCGTGCTATTTTCGCGGCGACAGCCGGGCTGGCAGCAGCGTAGCCAGCAGCTTTTAAAACGGCTGCAGGTGCGTAATGGCGAGCCGGATAGCGCGCTTATTATGCCGCTGTTGGCCAGAGCGTTTAGCGACCGCATCGCGCGGCGTCGCGGTCAGGAAGGGCGCTATCAGTTAGCCAATGGTATGGGCGCGATGTTAGATGCGGATGACGCGTTGGGACGTCATGAATGGCTGATCGCGCCGCTGTTACTGCAAGGTAGCGCCTCGCCGGACGCCCGAATATTGTTGGCGCAGCCGCTGGATATTGCCTCGCTGATTCAGGCGTGTCCTGATTTACTGCGCCAGTCTGACACGGTTGAATGGGACGAGGCGCAGGGAACGTTGAAAGCATGGCGCAGAATGCGTATTGGACAGTTGACGGTTAGCGTTCAGCCACTGGCGAAGCCGTCTGAAGAGGAGCTTCATCAGGCGATGCTGAACGGCATCCGCGATAAAGGTCTGTCCGTCCTTAACTGGACGCCGGAAGCGGAGCAGTTCCGTCTGCGTCTGCACTGTGCGGCGAAATGGCTGCCGGAATATGACTGGCCTGCCGTGGATGAGGCGTCGCTGCTGGCGACTCTGGAAAATTGGTTGCTGCCGCACATGACAGGCGTACAGTCGTTACGGAGTCTGAAATCTCTGAATGTGACTCAGGCGTTACGGGGACTGCTTGACTATGCCATGCTGCAACGTCTGGATAGTGAACTGCCTGGGCATTACACTGTGCCGACGGGAAGCCGAATAACGATTCGTTATCATGAAGATAACCCGCCCGCGCTGGCGGTCAGAATGCAGGAAATGTTTGGCGAAGCGAAGACCCCAACCATCGCTCAGGGCCGCGTGCCGCTGGTGCTGGAACTGCTTTCGCCAGCGCAGCGACCGCTACAGATTACGCGCGATTTAAGCGCTTTCTGGCAGGGGGCGTATCGCGAAGTGCAAAAAGAGATGAAGGGCCGTTACCCCAAACATGTCTGGCCGGACGATCCGGCGAATACGGCCCCAACGCGGCGCACGAAGAAGTATTCGTGACGTGTTATACGTTGCCTCCAGGCCAGATAAGGCGTTAATCGCCATCCGGCAAAAGGGTAAATTGAGAGATTTCTTCTTCTGTCGTCTGGCGGAAGAATAGAGAATCGGGCCTTTGCGCCTGTATGTTGCGGAGAAAAAGCATGGCGGGGAATGACCGCGAGCCGATTGGACGTAAGGGGAAACCGTCACGTCCTGTGAAACAAAAGGTGAGCCGTCGTCGGCAGTATGACGACGATTATGATGATGACTATGAGGATGAAGAACCGATGCCGCGTAAAGGTAAGGGCAAAGGGCGTAAGCCTCGTGGCAAGCGCGGCTGGCTGTGGCTATTGCTAAAACTGTTTATCGTTTTTGTGGTGCTGTTCGCCATTTACGGCGTCTATCTGGATCAAAAAATCCGCAGCCGTATCGATGGCAAGGTCTGGCAGCTTCCGGCGGCGGTATATGGCCGGATGGTGAACCTTGAGCCAGACATGCCTGTCAGCAAAAACGAGATGGTAAAATTGCTGGAAGCGACGCAGTATCGTCTGGTGACGAAGATGACCCGTCCCGGCGAATTTACCGTGCAGGCCAATAGCATTGAGATGATCCGTCGTCCGTTTGACTTCCCGGACAGCAAAGAAGGGCAGGTGCGCGCGCGGCTGACGTTCAGTGACGGGCGTCTGGAAACCATCGTCAATCTGGATAACAACCGCCAGTTTGGCTTCTTCCGCCTCGATCCGCGGCTTATCACCATGCTTTCTTCGCCAAATGGCGAGCAGCGTTTATTCGTCCCGCGCAGCGGTTTCCCGGATCTGCTGGTCGATACGCTGTTGGCGACGGAAGACCGTCATTTCTATGAGCATGATGGCATTAGTCTTTACTCTATCGGGCGTGCGGTGCTGGCCAACCTGACGGCGGGACGCACGGTGCAGGGGGCCAGTACGCTGACCCAGCAGCTGGTGAAGAACCTGTTCCTCTCCAGCGAAAGATCATACTGGCGTAAAGCGAATGAAGCCTACATGGCGCTGATCATGGATGCCCGTTACAGTAAAGATCGTATTCTTGAGCTGTACATGAACGAGGTCTACCTCGGTCAAAGCGGGGATAATGAAATTCGCGGTTTTCCGCTGGCGAGCCTGTATTACTTTGGTCGTCCGGTAGAGGAACTGAGCCTCGATCAGCAGGCGTTACTGGTGGGGATGGTAAAAGGGGCGTCGATTTATAACCCGTGGCGTAACCCGAAACTGGCGCTGGAGCGTCGTAACCTGGTGTTACGCCTGTTACAGCAGCAGAAAATCATCGATCAGGAACTCTATGACATGCTGAGCGCGCGTCCGCTTGGCGTACAGCCGCGCGGCGGCGTTATTTCACCGCAGCCAGCGTTTATGCAGATGGTTCGTCAGGAACTGCAGGCGAAGCTGGGGGATAAAATTAAAGATCTCTCCGGCGTGAAGATCTTCACCACCTTTGACTCCGTGGCGCAGGATGCCGCAGAAAAAGCCGTTGTCGAAGGCATTCCGGCGTTGAAGAAGCAGCGTAAATTGAGCGATCTGGAAACTGCGATGGTGGTAGTGGATCGCTTTAGCGGCGAGGTACGCGCGATGGTTGGCGGGGCGGAGCCGCAGTATGCCGGCTATAACCGTGCCATGCAGGCGCGCCGTTCCATCGGGTCGCTGGCGAAACCGGCGACCTATCTGACCGCGTTAAGTCAGCCGAACTTATACCGTCTGAACACCTGGATTGCCGATGCGCCGATTTCTCTGCGCCAGCCGAATGGTCAGGTCTGGTCGCCGCAGAACGACGATCGTCGCTACAGCGAAAGCGGGAAAGTGATGCTGGTGGATGCGTTAACTCGTTCAATGAACGTACCGACGGTCAATCTGGGGATGGCGCTAGGTTTACCGGCGGTAACCGATACCTGGACGAAGCTCGGCGTGCCGAAAGATCAGCTCAATCCGGTTCCGGCGATGCTGTTAGGGGCGCTGAACCTGACGCCGATCGAAGTGGCGCAAGCGTTCCAGACTATCGCCAGCGGCGGAAATCGCGCGCCGTTATCAGCGCTGCGTTCGGTTATTGCGGAAGATGGTAAGGTGCTGTATCAAAGTTATCCGCAAGCTGAACGCGCTGTACCGGCACAGGCGGCTTACCTGACGCTCTGGACAATGCAGCAGGTCGTCCAGCGTGGTACGGGGCGTCAGCTTGGCGCGAAATATCCGGGTCTGCATCTGGCGGGTAAAACCGGGACGACAAACAACAATGTCGATACCTGGTTTGCCGGTATCGACGGCAGCCAGGTGACTATCACCTGGGTAGGCCGTGATAACAACCAGCCGACGAAATTGTACGGCGCCAGCGGCGCGATGGCGATTTACCAGCGCTATCTGGCGAACCAGACGCCGACGCCTTTAGTTCTGACGCCGCCGGAAGATGTGGTGGATATGGGCGTTGATTACGACGGTAATTTTGTCTGTAGCGGCGGTATGCGCACTCTGCCGGTCTGGACGGACGATCCAAATACGCTGTGCCAGCAGGGCGAGATGATGCAGCAACAGCAGCAGCCGTCAGGCAATCCGTTCGATCAGTCGTCTCAGCCGCAGCAGCCTGCGCAGCAACAGCCGCCGAAAGAAGAGAAGAGCGACGGCGTTGCCGGCTGGATTAAGGAGATGTTTGGCGGCAATTAATCACGGTAATATTGCCGGGTGGCGCTGTGCTTACCCGGTCTACACCGTTACGACTCCAGTATGTGCGACGTAGGCCGAATAAGACGCTTACGTCGCCATCCGGCAAATCCCCTATAAATAACATTTCAGTCTAATTTATTAACCCTTCCTTTTCATCTGGTTATTTCTTAACCCCTTAGTTTTCGTAGGGCCGCGTATCGCTTGCCATTGCGACGATATTTCGCCTATCATGCTGCGGTTATAATAATAATTATCGTTTACGTTATCATTCACTTTCATCAGAGATATACCAATGGCGCGTCTTAAAACTGCTCAGCCAAACTCCTCACTGCGTAAAATCGCAGTTGTAGTAGCCACAGCGGTTAGCGGCATGTCTGTCTATGCACAGGCGGCGGTTCAACCGAAAGAAGAAACCATTACCGTAACCGCAGCGCCTGCGCCGCAGGAAAGTGCCTGGGGACCGGCTCCGACCATCGCCGCGAAGCGTTCCGCCACTACCACCAAAACTGATACACCTATCGAAAAAACGCCACAGTCGGTTTCGGTGGTCACTAACGAAGAGATGCAGATGCATCAATTCCAGTCAGTAAAAGAAGCGTTGGGTTACACGCCGGGCGTAACGGTAAGCAGTCGCGGCGCTTCCAATACCTATGACTTCGTGATTATCCGTGGCTTCTCTTCCGTCGGCCTGAGCCAGAATAACTATCTGGATGGCCTGAAATTGCAGGGTAACTTCTACAACGATGCGGTTATTGATCCCTACATGCTTGAGCGTGTTGAGTTGATGCGTGGCCCAACGTCCGTTCTCTACGGTAAGAGCAACCCGGGCGGTATCATTTCGATGGTTAGCAAGCGGCCGACTACTGAGCCGCTGAAAGAAATTCAATTCAAAATGGGGACGGACAATTTGTTCCAGACCGGTTTTGATTTTAGTGATTCCCTGGATGACAACGGTGAGTTCTCATATCGTCTGACGGGGCTGGCGCGTTCGACAAATGAGCAGCAAAAGAGTTCTGAGTCGCAGCGCTATGCGATTGCGCCCTCTTTTACCTGGCGTCCTGATGAGAAAACGAATTTTACGTTCCTTTCTTATTTCCAGAACGAACCAGAGACCGGCTACTACGGCTGGTTGCCGAAAGAGGGAACGGTTGAACCGTTACCGAATGGTAAACGCTTGCCGACAGATTTCAATGAAGGGGCGTCAAACAACACCTATTCTCGTAACGAGAAAATGGTGGGATACAGTTTCGAGCATGGCTTCAACGACACTTTTACCGTGCGCCAGAATTTACGTTTTGTCGAAATGAAAACCGCGCAAAAAAGCGTCTATGGCACGGGGATTGCGGCGGACGGCCATACGCTTAACCGCGGTACTATCGTTGACAACGAGCGTTTACAGAATTTCAGCGTAGATACACAACTGGAAAGTAAATTCGCGACCGGCGATATTGATCATACGTTGCTGACGGGTGTCGATTTCATGCGTATGCGTAATGATATTAACGCGACGTTTGGTAGCGCGCCGTCAATCGATCTCTATAACAATTACCATCCTGAATACTTTGCTTTCGGCGGCGCTGAGCCGTACCAGATGAACGAAAGTAAACAAACAGGCCTCTATGTTCAGGATCAGGCGGAATGGAATAAGTGGGTATTTACTCTCGGCGGCCGCTATGACTGGTCTAAACAAGCGACAACGGTGCGTCAGAATTCCACTACGCCGACAGAAGGATATATTGAACGTAATGACCACCAGTTCACCTGGCGCGGTGGCGTAAACTACGTATTCGATAATGGAATTTCACCTTACTTCAGCTATAGCCAATCTTTCGAGCCAAGCGCCTTCGATTTGTGGAGCACCCCACGCGTTTCTTACAAGCCGTCAAAAGGCGAGCAATATGAAGCAGGGGTGAAATATGTACCGAAAGACATGCCGGTTGTTGTTACGGGTGCCGTTTATCAGCTGACCAAAACCAATAACTTGACCGCCGATCCAACCAACCCATTAGCGCAGGTGCCGGCAGGCGAAATTCGTGCGCGAGGTGTAGAGCTGGAAGCCAAAGCAGCATTGACGGCTAACATCAATATGACGGCGTCTTACACTTATACTGATGCTGAATACACGAAAGACACTAATCTGAAAGGGAATACGCCAGAGCAGGTGCCTGAACACATGGCGTCGTTGTGGGGCGATTACACCTTCAACGACGGTCCGTTGTCAGGTTTAACCCTGGGAACAGGCGGTCGTTTTATTGGTTCCAGTTACGGCGATCCGGCCAATAGCTTCAAGGTAGGCAGCGCAGCGGTGATGGATGCGGTCGTCAAGTACGATCTGGCGCGTTTTGGTATGGCGGGCTCCAGCATTGCGGTTAACGTTAATAATCTGCTCGACCGCGAATACGTCGCCAGCTGCTTCCAGACCTACGGCTGTTTCTGGGGCGCAGAACGTCAGGTCGTTGCAACGGCAACCTTCCGTTTCTAATTTCTTTTTGGGCACGGCTTGCCGTGCCCGTTTTACAAGTTGGCTGCGATGCAGGAAAACCACATTCATTCCGATACCACCTTTGCGCTGCGAAGCGTCGCCTTTCGTGTGCCGGGCCGCACGCTTTTACACCCCCTCTCGTTAACGTTTCCCGCAGGTCGCGTCACCGGACTTATCGGCCATAATGGTTCCGGTAAATCCACGCTGTTAAAAATGCTGGGCCGCCATCAGCCGCCTTCCGAAGGGGATATTCTGCTCGACAATCAGCCGCTGGCGAGCTGGAGCAGCAAGGCGTTTGCCCGCAAAGTTGCCTATCTGCCTCAACAATTGCCGCAAGCGGAAGGAATGACGGTGCGCGAACTGGTGGCGATTGGCCGCTATCCGTGGCACGGCGCGCTGGGACGCTTTGGCGTCGCGGACCGGGAAAAAGTAGAAGAGGCGATTACGCTGGTCGGCTTAAAACCGCTGGCGCATCGTCTGGTAGACAGCCTTTCCGGCGGCGAGCGCCAGCGCGCGTGGATTGCCATGCTGGTCGCGCAGGACAGCCGTTGTCTGCTGCTGGATGAGCCGACGTCAGCGCTGGATATCGCCCATCAGGTGGACGTGCTGGCGCTGGTGCATCGCTTAAGCCAGCAGCGCGGGCTGACGGTGGTTGCGGTGCTGCACGATATCAACATGGCGGCCCGCTACTGTGATTATTTAGTCGCGCTACGCGGCGGTGAAATGATTGCGCAAGGAACGCCTGCGGAACTGATGCGCAGTGACACGCTGGAGAAGATTTACGGTATCCCGATGGGTATCCTTCCGCATCCGGCGGGCGCGGCACCTGTGAGTTTTGTGTATTAATGCGTGAGTTATATCCTCTTACTCGCCGCCGTTTATTAACGGCGATGGCGCTCTCGCCGCTGCTGTGGCAAATGAATACGGCGCAGGCTGCCGCTATCGATCCCCGCCGGATTGTGGCGCTGGAGTGGCTGCCGGTTGAGCTGCTGCTGGCGCTCGGTATTACGCCTTATGGCGTGGCGGACGTGCCAAATTATAAGCTGTGGGTTAGCGAACCGCCGTTGCCGGATTCGGTGATTGATGTGGGTCTTCGCACTGAACCCAATCTCGAACTGCTGACGGAGATGAAGCCGTCGTTTATGGTCTGGTCGGCAGGTTACGGACCCTCGCCGGAGAAACTAGCACGGATCGCGCCGGGGCGCGGGTTCGATTTTAGCGACGGCAAAAAGCCGCTGGCGGTAGCCCGACGCTCGCTGGTTGAACTGGCGCAGACGCTGAATCTGGAAGCTGCGGCAGAAAAACATCTGGCGCAATACGATCGCTTCATCGCCAGCCAGAAGCCACGTTTTATCCGCCGCGGGGGACGTCCGTTACTGATGACGACGCTTATCGATCCGCGGCATATGCTGGTGCTCGGCCCGAATTGCCTGTTCCAGGAGGTGCTGGACGAGTATGGCATTGTCAATGCCTGGCAGGGTGAAACCAACTTTTGGGGCAGTACGGCGGTCAGCATCGATCGGCTGGCGATGTATAAAGAAGCGGATGTAATCTGCTTCGATCACGGGAATAACACCGATATGAACGCGCTGATGGCAACGCCGCTGTGGCAGGCCATGCCGTTTGTCCGCGCCGGGCGTTTTCATCGGGTGCCCGCCGTTTGGTTCTATGGCGCGACCCTCTCCACGATGCATTTTGTCCGCATCCTGAATAACGTGTTGGGAGGCAAAGCGTGAGCAGAAAACGTGAAATACCGGATGGCGGCGCGAAAAACGCCTTAACCGACCTACGGTTCGGGCGCTTTGTAGGCCGGATAAGGCGAAGCCGCCATCCGGCGTTGCTGTTATTGGCGCTGTTGGTTGCCGCCTGCTGGCTGACATGGGTTAACTTCTCCGTTGCGCTACCGCGCAGTCAGTGGCAACAGGCTATCTGGTCACCGGATATCGACATCATTGAGCAGATGATTTTTCATTACAGCCTGCTGCCAAGACTGGCGATTTCGCTGCTGGTGGGCGCGGGGCTTGGGCTGGTAGGCGTCCTGTTCCAGCAAGTATTGCGTAACCCGCTGGCGGAACCGACCACGCTGGGCGTGGCGACCGGCGCGCAATTGGGGATCACGGTGACTACGCTATGGGCGATTCCCGGCGCGCTGGCGACGCAGTTTGCCGCCCTGGCGGGAGCCTGTATCGTCGGCGCGCTGGTGTTTGGCGTGGCGTGGGGCAAACGCCTGTCGCCAGTGACCCTGATCCTCGCCGGGCTGGTGGTCAGCCTCTATTGTGGCGCAATCAACCAGTTACTGGTGATTTTCCACCACGATCAGTTGCAAAGCATGTTTTTATGGAGCACCGGAACGCTAACGCAAACCGACTGGAGCGGCGTGCAGCGTCTGTGGCCGCAGTTGCTGGGCGGCGTGATGCTCACGTTATTGTTGTTACGTCCGATGACGCTGATGGGGCTGGATGACGGCGTTGCGCGTAATCTGGGTCTGGCGCTGTCGTTAGCGCGTCTGGCGGCGCTGTCGCTGGCGATTGTGTTGAGCGCGCTGCTGGTCAACGCGGTGGGCATTATCGGTTTTATCGGCCTGTTTGCGCCGCTGCTGGCGAAAATGCTTGGCGCAAGACGTCTGCTGGCGCGCCTGATGCTGGCGCCGCTCATTGGGGCGCTTATTTTGTGGCTATCCGATCAGATTATCCTTTGGCTAACCCGCGTATGGATGGAAGTTTCCACCGGGTCAGTGACGGCGTTAATCGGCGCGCCGCTGCTCCTGTGGCTGCTGCCGCGGCTTAAAAGCATGAGCGTGCCGGATATGAACGCCAGCGATCGTGTGGCGGCGGAGCGTCGACATGTCCTCACTTTTGCCGTTGCCGGTGGCGCGCTCCTGCTGCTGGCAACATGGGTCGCGCTCTCTTTTGGTCGCGACGCGCACGGCTGGACGTGGGCGAGCGGAACGCTGCTTGAAGAACTGATGCCGTGGCGTTGGCCGCGGATACTGGCGGCGTTAATGGCGGGCGTCATGCTGGCGGTGGCGGGCTGCATTATTCAGCGTCTGACCGGTAATCCAATGGCCAGCCCGGAAGTGCTGGGGATCAGTTCCGGAGCCGCGTTTGGCGTGGTGTTGATGCTGTTTTTGGTGCCGGGGAATGCCTTCGGTTGGCTACTGCCTGCCGGAAGCCTGGGCGCGGCGGCGACACTGCTGATTATTATGATAGCCGCCGGGCGCGGCGGTTTCTCGCCGCAACGGATGTTGCTGGCGGGGATGGCGCTCAGCACTGCGTTTACCATGCTGCTAATGATGCTCCAGGCGAGCGGCGATCCGCGGATGGCGGATGTGTTGACCTGGATCTCAGGATCTACCTATAACGCCACTGGCGGGCAGGTTACGCGAACCGCGATCGTGATGGTAATTTTGCTGGCAATTGTGCCGTTGTGTCGCCGCTGGTTAACGATTTTGCCTCTGGGCGGCGATGCTGCGCGCGCGGTGGGCATGGCGCTTACGCCGTCGCGTATCGCGCTGCTGGCGCTGGCGGCTTGTTTGACGGCAACTGCGACGATGACCATTGGGCCGCTGAGTTTCGTTGGACTGATGGCGCCGCATATTGCGCGGATGCTCGGTTTTCGCCGGACGATGCCGCATATGGTCATCTCAGCGCTCGCAGGGGGCGTTCTACTGGTCTTTGCCGACTGGTGCGGCAGGATGGCGCTATTTCCGTATCAGATCCCGGCGGGACTGCTTTCAAGCTTTATTGGCGCGCCGTACTTTATCTATTTGCTACGTAAACAGAGCCGCTGAGTTTGCCGGATGGCGGCATAAATGCCTTATCCGGCCTGCGGTGTAGAATGTAGGCCGGGTAAGCGTAAGCGTCACCCGGCAATTCATCCTTTACAATTTCGCAAACACCCGACGCGCGGCGTCAATGGTATTATTAATGTCGTCCATGCTGTGTGCGACCGACATAAAACCCGCCTCAAACGCCGATGGCGCCAGATACACGCCTTCCTCCAGCATCAGGTGGAAGAAACGCTTAAAGCGTTCCACGTCGCACGCCATCACGTCCTGATAGCAAGTTACGCTCTCAGCGTCGGTGAAGAAAATCCCGAACATGCCGCCGACATGGTTAACCACCAGCGGAATATTCGCTTCTTCGGCAGCTTCCAGCAAACCTTCCGCCAGGCGGGTGGTGAGCTCATCCAGCGTTTCATGAATGCCGGGCTGGGCGACTTCATTCAGGCAGGCGAAACCGGCCGCCATCGCAATCGGGTTGCCGGAAAGGGTGCCCGCCTGGTAAACCGGGCCCGTCGGCGCCAGCGCATCCATTACATCGCGACGACCGCCAAACGCGCCTACCGGCATCCCGCCGCCGATGATTTTACCCAGACAGGTCAGGTCAGGCACGACGCCGTAGTAATCCTGGGCTCCGGCCAGCGCTACGCGAAAACCGGTCATCACTTCGTCGATAATCAGCAGCGCGCCGAACTCATCGCACAAGGCGCGCAGGCCCGGCAGGAATTCCGGCAGCGGCGGGACGCAGTTCATATTGCCCGCCACGGGTTCGACGATGATACAGGCGATTTCCTGCGGATATTGTTCAAACGCCGCGCGCACTGACGCCAGATCGTTATAAGTGCAGGTCAGCGTATGTTTCGCGAAATCCGCCGGCACGCCCGGCGAGTTCGGCTGACCGAGCGTCAGCGCGCCAGAACCGGCTTTGACCAGCAGACAGTCTGCGTGGCCGTGGTAGCAGCCTTCGAATTTGATAATCTTATCGCGGCCAGTAAAACCACGCGCCAGGCGAATCGCGCTCATCGTCGCTTCGGTGCCGGAGTTCACCATGCGCACCATGTCCATGGTCGGCACCAGGTTGGTCACCAGTTCCGCCATTTTTACTTCCATTTCGGTTGGCGCGCCGAAGCTTAAACCGCGCTCCGCAGCTTCGATCACCGCATTGCGGATAGCCGGATGGTTATGCCCCAGTACCATTGGCCCCCAGGAACCGACATAGTCGATATATGCTTTGCCATCGACATCGTACAGATACGCGCCGTCCGCTTTTTCGATAAACAGCGGGGTGCCGCCCACGCCAGTGAAGGCGCGAACAGGGGAGTTCACGCCGCCGGGGATCAGCTCGCGGGCCGCGCTATAGAGATTTTCAGACTTACTCATGGAAAGATTCCTGGTTCGTAGAAAAAGTGAATACCCGCTATTCTAAGTTATTCAGAGAAGGTTATGAAAGTTTTACGCATTTGAAACAATACGATTTGCAGGGGATTTTCACGGCGTTGGCGAGTAGAATGCCGACTTTAGATTTGTATTACCAATTAATGATCTTCTGATGAAAACAGACACTTCCACCTTTTTAGCTCAGCAAATTGTGCGCTTACGGCGCAGAGATCAGATTCGCCGGTTAATGCAGCGGGATAAAACGCCGCTGGCCATTCTGTTCATGGCGGCCGTTGTCGGCACGCTTACCGGACTGGTTGGCGTCGCCTTTGAAAAGACGGTTTCCTGGGTACAAAACATGCGCATTGGCACGCTGGTTCAGGTCGCGGACCATGCGTTTTTGCTTTGGCCGCTGGCCTTTATCCTTTCGGCGTTACTGGCGATGGTCGGCTATTTTTTGGTGCGAAAATTTGCGCCGGAAGCCGGCGGCTCGGGTATCCCGGAAATTGAAGGCGCGCTGGAGGAGTTACGTCCGGTGCGCTGGTGGCGCGTGTTGCCGGTGAAGTTTATCGGCGGGATGGGAACGTTGGGCGCAGGAATGGTATTAGGGCGCGAAGGGCCAACGGTGCAAATCGGGGGCAACCTTGGGCGCATGGTGCTGGATGTTTTTCGTATGCGCAGCGCCGAAGCGCGGCATACGTTGCTGGCGACCGGCGCGGCGGCGGGGCTCTCTGCGGCGTTTAACGCGCCGCTGGCGGGTATCCTGTTTATTATTGAAGAGATGCGCCCGCAGTTTCGCTACAACCTGATTTCGATTAAAGCGGTGTTTACCGGCGTCATCATGTCGAGCATTGTGTTCCGCATATTTAACGGCGAAGCGCCGATTATTGAAGTCGGCAAACTGTCTGATGCGCCGGTTAACACGCTGTGGTTATACCTTATCCTCGGCATTATTTTTGGCTGCGTCGGGCCGGTATTTAATTCGTTGGTGCTGCGTACCCAGGATATGTTTCAGCGCTTTCATGGCGGCGAAATTAAAAAATGGGTGCTTATGGGCGGCGCGATCGGCGGCCTGTGCGGTATTCTGGGGTTGATTGAGCCGGCCGCGGCAGGCGGCGGATTTAACCTTATTCCTATCGCCGCGGCAGGTAATTTTAGCGTCGGGCTACTGCTGTTCATCTTTATTACCCGGGTTGTCACGACGCTGCTTTGCTTTTCTTCCGGCGCGCCGGGGGGCATTTTCGCCCCGATGCTGGCGCTGGGAACGCTGCTTGGTACGGCCTTCGGTATGGCGGCGGCAGTGCTTTTCCCGCAGTATCACCTGGAGGCCGGTACCTTTGCGATTGCCGGGATGGGGGCGCTGATGGCGGCGTCGGTGCGCGCCCCGTTGACAGGGATTGTGCTGGTGCTGGAGATGACCGATAACTACCAGCTCATTTTGCCAATGATTATCACCTGTCTTGGCGCGACACTATTAGCCCAGTTTTTGGGCGGGAAACCGTTATACTCAACCATCCTGGCGCGCACTCTGGCGAAGCAGGATGCGGAACAGGCGGCGAAAAGCCAGAATGCGCCTGCGGGCGAGAATACTTGAACGAATTACCAGGGTATTAGATAATGACTGCCAATATTGGGTGAAAATTTATCCAATTACCGATGTCGTTTGGAGCAAAATATGAGTGATGACGTAGCGCTGCCGCTGCAGTTTACCGACGCAGCAGCGAATAAAGTAAAAAGTCTTATCGCTGACGAAGATAACCCGAATCTGAAACTGCGCGTGTATATCACCGGCGGTGGTTGCAGCGGCTTCCAGTATGGTTTTACCTTTGACGATCAGGTTAACGAAGGGGATATGACCATCGAAAAACAGGGCGTTGGCCTGGTGGTTGACCCGATGAGTTTGCAGTATCTGGTGGGTGGTTCGGTAGATTATACCGAAGGTCTGGAAGGTTCCCGCTTCATTGTAACCAACCCGAATGCGAAAAGTACCTGCGGGTGTGGCTCTTCCTTCAGCATTTGATCGCTGTTCGTTGTGCCGGATGGCGACGCGAGCGTCTTATCCGGCCTACAGGAAAGATGTTCCAGGCCCGATAAGCGTAGCGCCATCGGGCAAAACAATATCAACGTCCGTTTTCATCCAGGGCAAACGTCGGCAATTTCAAATGCCAGCGAATGGCCGCCAGCCGAATAAACAGCGTGACGACCATGCCCATCATGCTGGCGCTTTCCAGCGGTACTGAAAACGTATAAAACGCGGTGGCGTGAACAATCCCGCCGATAATACAGGCCGTGGCATAGATTTCGGTGCGTAGGATCATGGGGATCTCGCGTGCCAGAACATCGCGAATAATCCCGCCGCCGACGCCGGTAATCACGCCCATACAGACGGCCACTAATGGCCCCGTTTCAGCGAGGAAGGCTTTATTCACCCCAATGCCGACAAACACCGCCAGCCCGACCGCATCCAGTACCGGCAACATCCATTTCGGCAGACGTCTTGGCTGGCGAACCAGCAGGATGGTCAGCATACTGGTGACCATGGCGACGACCAGGTCGGTAGGATCTTTAACCCAGAATACGGGGCCGTTATCCAGCGCCATATCGCGGATTGTCCCGCCGCCAACGGCAGTAACGACGCCGAGCACCAGGACGCCGAACGGGTCCATACGTAATTTCCCGGCCAGCAACACGCCAGAGATAGCAAATACAGCCGTGCCTACAATATCCAGCCAATAGACGAGCATTGTCGAATCCCCACTGGGAGCCTGGTAAGACAGGCTCTAATTCACCTGTGAAAGCGCATTACAGAGTTGTTTTGCGGCGAGGATAATACGCGGGCTTGCGCGTTCAAACCAGTCGCTGTTAAGCGGAATAACCGGAATTTTTAACAGGTTTCCCCAGTATTGTTCAATTTTGAGAATTTCGCCCGCTTTTCCGGCCACGATAATGGCCTGGGGATGCCTTGCCAGCACCTGCTCACGGCTGACTTGCGGCCACGGCACGCGGCTGTCAGCAAAGACGTTTTCTCCGCCGCAGGTCGTCAAAACCTGATGTTGAATAGACCCTTTACCACTGGTAAACAGAGGATTCATGCCAAACTGAAGAAAGACGCGCTTTTTAGCTTTACCGGCATACTCGACTTTGAGCGCGGCGTACTCTTTTAGCAATGTCTGCGCTGCCTGCTGAGCCTTTTCCGGCTGCGGGCTCCAGGCGGCCAGTTGGCGGAGCGCGTCGGCGATCTGTTCGATGGTTACCGCGTCCACCCACATGACCTTAATACCTAATGACGTCAGTTGGTTTACCTGGCGTTCCGCATTACCGCCGCGCCAGGCGACGACCAGATCCGGCTTCAGCGCCACAATGCGCTCCAGATTCATTCCCTGCCAGGTAGAGACCTGTTCTATTTTTTGCGCTTCGGGCGGGTAGTCGGAATAGCTGCTGACGCCAACGGGCGTAATCCCGGCGGCAAAAGCAAGCTCCGTATTGGCGGGAGAGAGGGTAATGACGCGCGGCGCAGCGTAAAGCCACACCGGGAGCGTAAGCAGCAGGGCGCCCAGCGCCCTGAACATTTGCTTAGCCATGCGCCAGTTTCTGTACCAGCGTTTCGACCATCAGAGTCGACTGTTTCGCCGCCACCGCGAGGAATTCGTCAAAGCTGAGGTGCGATTGCTGATCGGCCACGTCAGAGATAGCGCGTACCACCACGAACGGCACGTTGAAGTTATGGCAGACGTGGGCGATAGCGGTGGCTTCCATCTCTACGGCGACCGCGTCGGGGAAGTTATGCCGGATTTTCGCTAGTCCGACGGAACCGTTAATAAACGCGTCGCCGCTAACAATAAGGCCGCGTACCGCGTTCAGATTCAGCTCCCTGATGCAGGATTCCGCGGCGGCGATCAGCTTATCATCGGCCTTAAATCCGGCCGGACAGCCCGGTAATTGCCCGTATTCATAGCCGAAAGCGGTCACATCAGCGTCGTGGTAACGTGCTTCGTCAGAGACGACGATATCGCCGACCTTCAGCGTGGACGCCAGACCGCCTGCGGAACCGGTATTGATGATCACGTCCGGCTTGCAGTGCTCCAGAAGCAACGTTGCGCCCAGCGCCGCCGCGACTTTACCGATACCGGATTTCAGCAACGCCACTTCGGTGCCGTTCAACTGGCCAGTGTAAATTTCGCAGCCGCCCAGCGTAATCGTCTGACGGTTGTCAATTTTGTCACGCAGCAGCGTAACTTCTTCTTCCATTGCGCCAATGATGCCGATTTTCATAGATTTACTCGCGATAAGTCAGTTTTGGGGGCATAGTTTATCATGCGCTTATGGGGAAGCGCATTTCTCAGGCGGGGAGAGGATATGGCATCGATCGATTTCCGAAATAAAATTAACTGGCATCGTCGTTATCGTTCACCGCAGGGCGTAAAGACGGAACATGAGATCCTGCGGATTTTTGAAAGCGATCGCGGGCGGATTATCAACTCTCCGGCTATACGCCGTTTGCAGCAAAAAACGCAGGTTTTCCCGCTGGAGCGCAATGCCGCGGTGCGTACTCGTCTGACGCATTCGATGGAGGTGCAGCAGGTGGGGCGTTATATCGCGAAAGAGATTTTAAGCCGCCTGAAAGAGCAAAACCGGCTGGAGGAGTACGGTCTGGATGCGCTGACCGGTCCCTTTGAAAGTATTGTAGAAATGGCCTGCCTGATGCACGACATCGGTAATCCGCCGTTCGGTCATTTTGGCGAAGCGGCGATCAATGACTGGTTTCGTCAGCGGCTGCATCCGGAAGATGCGGAAAGCCAGCCGCTCACGCATGATCGCTGTGTGGTTTCCTCGCTACGGTTACAGGAAGGCGAAGAAAATCTGAACGATATTCGCCGCAAAGTACGTCAGGATATCTGCCATTTTGAAGGCAATGCACAGGGAATTCGTCTGGTGCATACGCTCATGCGGATGAATCTTACCTGGGCGCAGGTTGGCGGAATTTTAAAATATACCCGTCCGGCATGGTGGCGAGGGCCGGTGCCGGATTCCCATCGCTATTTAATGAAGAAACCGGGCTATTATCTTTCTGAAGAGAAGTATATTGCGAGGTTACGTAAAGAACTGCAGTTAGCGCCTTACAGTCGCTTTCCATTAACGTGGATTATGGAAGCCGCAGATGATATTTCTTATTGTGTCGCCGATCTTGAAGACGCGGTAGAGAAAAGAATCTTTAGCGTTGAGCAGCTTTATCACCATTTATATCACGCGTGGGGCCACCATGAGAAGGATTCGCTGTTTGAGCTGGTGGTAGGAAATGCGTGGGAAAAATCACGCGCCAATACATTAAGCCGCAGTACCGAAGATCAGTTTTTTATGTATTTACGGGTAAATACATTAAATAAACTGGTGCCCTATGCCGCTCAGCGTTTTATTGATAATTTGCCGCAGATTTTTGCCGGTACCTTCAATCAGGCGTTACTGGAAGATGCCAGCGGTTTTAGCCGCCTGCTTGAACTCTATAAGAATGTGGCGGTTGAACATGTGTTTAGCCATCCGGATGTAGAACAGCTTGAACTACAGGGATACCGGGTGATCAGCGGGTTATTAGATATCTATCAGCCGCTATTAAGCCTGTCGCTTAACGACTTTCGCGAGTTGGTGGAAAAAGAACGGTTGAAACGCTTCCCCATAGAATCGCGCTTATTTCAGAAACTTTCTACGCGCCATCGTTTGGCCTACGTGGAAGTCGTCAGTAAATTACCCACGGATTCGGCGGAGTACCCGGTACTGGAATATTATTATCGCTGTCGGTTGATTCAGGATTATATCAGCGGGATGACTGACCTTTACGCATGGGATGAATATCGGCGTTTGATGGCGGTCGAACAGTAAATGGACTTTTGTAAAGATGGACAATAAATTTTTACTTTTTCCAGAAACTTTATTCCGGAACTTCGCGTTATAAAATGAATCTGACGTACACAGCAATTTTGCGTTACCTGTTAATCGAGATTGAAACACATGAAAAAAACCACATTAGCAATGAGTGCACTGGCTCTGAGTTTAGGTTTGGCATTGTCGCCTCTGTCTGCCACGGCGGCTGAAACGTCCTCTTCAGCAATGACTGCCCAGCAGATGCCAAGCCTGGCACCGATGCTCGAAAAAGTGATGCCATCGGTGGTCAGTATTAATGTAGAAGGTAGCACCACGGTGAATACGCCGCGTATGCCGCGTAATTTCCAGCAGTTCTTTGGCGATGACTCCCCGTTCTGCCAGGACGGTTCTCCGTTCCAGAATTCTCCGTTCTGCCAGGGCGGCGGTAACGGCGGCAACGGCGGTCAACAACAGAAATTCATGGCGCTGGGCTCCGGCGTAATTATTGACGCCGCGAAGGGCTACGTCGTCACCAACAACCACGTGGTTGATAACGCCAGCGTGATTAAAGTACAGCTTAGCGATGGGCGTAAATTCGATGCTAAAGTGGTGGGCAAAGATCCGCGTTCTGATATCGCGCTGATTCAAATTCAGAATCCGAAGAACCTGACGGCGATTAAGCTGGCGGACTCCGACGCGCTGCGCGTGGGGGATTATACCGTCGCTATTGGTAACCCGTTTGGTCTGGGCGAAACGGTGACGTCAGGTATCGTTTCGGCGCTGGGGCGTAGCGGCCTGAACGTAGAAAATTACGAGAACTTTATTCAGACCGACGCCGCGATTAACCGTGGTAACTCCGGCGGCGCGCTGGTGAACCTGAACGGTGAGCTGATCGGTATTAACACCGCGATTCTGGCGCCGGACGGCGGCAACATCGGTATCGGCTTCGCTATCCCCAGTAACATGGTGAAAAACCTGACGTCGCAGATGGTGGAATACGGCCAGGTGAAACGCGGCGAACTGGGGATCATGGGGACTGAGCTGAGCTCTGAGCTGGCGAAAGCGATGAAAGTCGACGCCCAGCGTGGCGCGTTCGTCAGCCAGGTGATGCCGAATTCGTCCGCAGCGAAAGCGGGTATCAAAGCCGGGGATGTCATTACCTCGCTGAACGGTAAACCGATCAGCAGCTTTGCGGCGCTGCGCGCTCAGGTCGGCACTATGCCGGTCGGCAGCAAAATCAGCCTCGGTCTGCTGCGTGAAGGTAAAGCGATTACGGTTAATCTGGAATTGCAGCAGAGCAGCCAGAGTCAGGTTGATTCCAGCACCATCTTCAGCGGGATTGAAGGCGCTGAAATGAGCAATAAAGGCCAGGATAAAGGCGTTGTGGTGAGCAGCGTGAAAGCGAATTCACCCGCCGCGCAAATTGGCCTCAAAAAAGGTGATGTGATTATCGGCGCTAACCAGCAGCCGGTGAAAAATATCGCCGAGCTGCGTAAGATTCTTGACAGCAAGCCGTCGGTGCTGGCGCTGAATATTCAGCGTGGTGATAGTTCTATTTATTTGCTGATGCAGTAATCACCTTTGTCCCCCTTCCGCCATGGAAGGGGGCAACACTTTTCTGTGAAACCCCCCACAACTCCATACTTATTTGCACCGTTTTGTGCATTTGCACAATGTCGAGACCTGTCATCTTCCTTATGCTTGTGCTCTGCTCACAGGAGGGGTTTATGGCTGGCTGGCATCTTGATACCAAAATGGCGCAGGATATCGTGGCGCGCACTATGCGCATCATCGATACCAATATCAACGTAATGGATGCCCGCGGGCGCATTATCGGCAGCGGCGATCGGGAACGTATTGGTGAATTGCACGAAGGCGCGCTGTTAGTACTGTCGCAAGGCCGGGTTGTGGATATCGACGACGCCGTGGCGCGACACCTGCACGGGGTGCGTCAGGGGATTAATCTTCCCTTACGCCTTGAGGGCGAAATTGTCGGCGTGATCGGCCTCACCGGCGAACCAGAGCATCTGCGTAAATATGGTGAACTGGTGTGTATGACTGCCGAAATGATGCTGGAGCAGTCGCGGTTAATGCACCTTTTGGCGCAGGATAGCCGTTTGCGTGAAGAGCTGGTGATGAACCTGATTCAGGCCGAAGAAAATACGCCGGCGCTGGTGGAATGGGCACAGCGTTTGGGGATCGATTTGAACCAGCCGCGTGTGGCGGCGGTGGTGGAAGTCGACAGCGGCCAGCTTGGCGTCGATAGCGCAATGGCGGAACTTCAGCAGTTGCAGAATGCGCTTACCACGCCGGAGCGTAACAACCTGATAGCCATTGTTTCCCTTACCGAGATGGTGGTGCTCAAACCCGCCTTAAACTCGTTTGGTCGCTGGGATGCTGAAGATCATCGTAAGCGCGTAGAGCAGCTTATCTCGCGCATGAAAGAGAATGGTCAGCTACGTTTTCGCGTGGCGCTGGGTAATTACTTTACCGGGCCGGGCAGTATTGCACGCTCATACCGCACGGCGCGCACCACGATGATGGTCGGCAAACAGCGGATGCCAGAAAGCCGCAGCTATTTTTATCAGGATTTGATGCTGCCGGTTCTGTTAGATAGCCTGCGTGGCGGCTGGCAGGCCAATGAGCTGGCGCGCCCGCTGGTAAAACTCAAAGCGATGGATAACAACGGGTTATTACGTCGGACGCTGACGGCGTGGTTTCGCCATAATGTCCAGCCGCTGGCGACCTCTAAGGCGCTGTTTATTCATCGTAACACGCTGGAATATCGGCTAAATCGTATTTCGGAACTGACCGGGCTGGATTTGGGAAATTTTGACGATCGGCTGTTGCTGTATGTGGCGCTACAATTGGATGAACAGCGTTAAGCCCGGCGGCGCTTCGCTTACCAGGCCTACGGGGATATACCTGTAGGCCGGATAAGGCGTAACACGTCGCCATCCGGCAACACACAGCTTACTTACGGGTAAGCTTGTCCAGATCGGCTTCGATTTCACTGATCTTATTCGCGACGACGCTTTCCAGATGGCGCAAGTCGTCGAGGATCTTACGTTTGAGATCGAGTTCTGAGCGGTCGCGCTGGCAGATTTGGTCCAGCTCGTCAATCACATAGCGTAGGTTAGGGCTAATCTCCTGTACTTCTTTATAACCCTGACCGATGCCATCGGCCACCACCGTTTTACGCTGGCGTGGATACTTAAACTTCACGCTTTTAGCAAAGAATTCACCTCTATCCTTTTGAAAATAGATTTTCAGGATATCGTTATTGGCTTCTTGCCGCAGGCTGTAACGATCGATTTCCTCAGGATTGGTAATGCCCAGACTTTTTAGATTGTCATACATAGCGGTATCCTTCATCACACTATAACTTTTGAATAATTAACGAAAAATTGGTTTTTCGCCACCAATGTATACAAAAAAAGCGCGGTTGATCGCAGAAGACGTCTCGGCAACGTCATGAGCAAAAGGGCGGCGGTTATTGATAGCTTAAGTAATTCAACGCGATATTCCGTTTATAGAGAAAGCGTTTGAGGTCAGTGTGGGAAATTGACCGGAGGCAGTGGTCGATAACCTTGAGAGGCGGAATCTATGTCCGGAACGTATAATGCCACTATTCGCCGGGTGGTGATTTCCGCCTGGATAGGAAACTCCATTGAATATTATGATTTTCTATTATACGGCTTAGCAAGCGCGCTGGTATTTGGCCCGCTTTTTTTCCCTGGCGCCAGCCCATTGACTGCAACGTTATCTTCTTTTGCCAGTTTCGGCGTGGGATTTATTTCCCGACCGCTGGGCGCGCTATTTTTTGGCAACAGGGGGGATACGCTTGGGCGTAAAAACACGTTATTAATCACGTTAGGCGGGATGGGCGCGGTCACGTTTCTCATCGGTTGCCTGCCTTCTTACGCCAGTATCGGCGCGCTGGCGCCTGCTTTACTGGTTATTCTACGTTTTCTACAGGGATTTATGGTTGGAGGCGAATGGGGAGGCGCCATGTTGATGGTCGTGGAATATGCTGCTGGAAAGCACCGGGGGCGGTTAAGCGCGCTATCGCAAACAGGAGGACTCACGGGACAATTATTGGCGACAGGCGTATTTATAGTCGTGACCCAATTACCGCAGGAGGCGTTGTTATTGTGGGGATGGCGTATTCCTTTTCTGCTCAGTGCGCTTTTGGTGTTGCCGGGATTATATATGCGTCATCGTCTGGATGAGACGCCAGTCTTCCGTGCGTTTAAAAAGCAGCAGGCCATTAATCATATGCAGCAAAGGGATGAAAGGCCGGTGGTCAAAGTAGTACGAGAACAATGGCGCAGCATTTTGCTGATTATAATTCTGCGTTTTGCGGAAAGCGTTCCCTTTTTTCTTGCTACCGTCTTCGCGGTTTCCTGGGCGACAACGCAGTTTGGGATTGCCAGCCTGACTATTCTGTACATTGTAATGTTCACCTGTCTGCTGGCGTATCCCATGCACGTGCTATTTGGCATCATGTCGGATCGGCGTGGCTGCCGTCAGGTGTATATTTTCGGCGCGCTTTTTGTCGCGGCAATGGCTTTTCCCTTTTTCTGGCTGCTGGAAAGCCGTTCGCTCATACTGATGACAATGGGCTACGTTCTGCTTATTAACATTGGTCATAATTCACTGAATGCCGTGCAACCTTCTTTTTTCGCCGGACTGTTTCATCCGCCTGTACGCTACAGCGGTTCATCAATTGGCGCTCAGTTGGGGGCGGTTGTGGCAGGGGGATTCACGCCGTTTATCGCTAAAGCGTTAAGCGCAGTCTATGATAACAGTTGGACTTTGGTTGCCGGTTATGTCGTTTTGACTGCGCTGGCTTCGGCGTTTGCGGCAAAGATTGCGCCGGACACCGTGTTACCGCATTCGCCGTAATGCAAAGGGGGGCTGTCGCCCCCGCTTTTCACTCGCTTAATCAATAGTGCGCAATAATTCGTTAATGCCCACTTTACCACGCGTTTTGGCGTCGACTTTTTTCACGATCACCGCGCAGTACAAACTGTACTTGCCGTCTTTTGACGGCAGGTTGCCGGAAACGACCACGGAGCCCGCCGGTACGCGGCCATAGTGAACTTCACCGGTCTCGCGATCGTAGATTTTGGTGCTCTGGCCGAGGTATACCCCCATGGAAATGACGGAACCTTCTTCGACAATGACGCCTTCCACGACTTCAGAACGCGCGCCAATAAAGCAGTTGTCTTCAATGATGGTCGGGTTAGCCTGCAGCGGCTCCAGTACGCCGCCGATACCCACGCCGCCGGAAAGGTGAACATTTTTACCAATCTGCGCGCAGGAACCCACCGTCGCCCAGGTGTCAACCATGGTGCCTTCGTCAACGTAGGCGCCGATGTTAACGTAAGACGGCATCAGCACGGTGTTGCGGGCGATAAATGCGCCCTGACGAACGGCCGCAGGCGGAACGACGCGGAAGCCTTCTTTCTGAAAACGCGCTTCGTCGTAATCAGCGAATTTCATCGGGACTTTATCGAAGTAGCGGCTTTCCGCACCGTCGATAACCTGGTTATCGTTAATACGGAAAGAGAGCAGAACCGCTTTCTTCAACCACTGGTGAGTGACCCACTGACCGTCGATTTTTTCTGCGACACGCAGCGCGCCGGAATCAAGTAGAGAAATGACCTGGTTTACCGCCTCTCGGGTCACGGTATCTACATTAGCCGGCGTAATATCGGCGCGGCGCTCAAAAGCGGTCTCAATAACGTTCTGTAACTGCTGCATTGTTAAACTCTTTCATATAAATAAACACACTACCCTTTATCGTTTGGATTGAGGGCCGCTGTCAACCGTTGTTGCACCTCAAGTTGCAGCACATTATTAAGCGCGCGCCGATCCGCTGTGGCGATTATGAATAAATCTTCTACTCGTTCACCAATGGTTGTAATTCGGGCGCCATGAAGCGAAATTCCCAGATCGGCAAAAATTTGTCCGACCCTGGCCAGCAGACCAGGTTGATCGAGCGCGATCAATTCCATGAATGATTTTCTGTCGGTATGGGTGGGCAAAAAATTGACTTCCGTTTCGACCGTAAAGTGCCGTAACTTTGCCGGTTGCCGACGCGGCTGCGGCGGCTGCCAGCTACGCTGCGTAATGGTCTGTTCAAGACCGGTGCGAATGACTTCATGGCGATCCGCCGCCAGCGGGCTGCCGTCTGGTTCCAGAACGATAAACGTATCCATTGCCATGCCGTCGCGAGTGGTAAAGATCTGCGCGTCATGGACGCTTAAATTACGCCTGTCCAGCTCGGCGCAGACGGCGGCAAACAGATAGGGTCTGTCCGGACTCCAGATAAAAATTTCGGTTCCGCCGCGCGTGGCCTGCGGACTAAGCAACACTAACGGTTGGCGCAGATCGTGCTGCAATAAATGGCGTGCGTGCCAGGCGAGCTGATTTGGACTATGACGAACAAAATAGTTAGCGCGACAGCGGGTCCAGATTTTGTGCAGCGCGGCTTCATCAATATTGTCCATTCGCAGCAGCGCCAGCGCCTGAAGCTGATGGTGACGCACGCGCTCACGCATATCCGGCGTATTTTGCATTCCACGCCTGAGCTGTTTTTCAGTGGCGAAGTACAGCTCGCGCAGCAGGCTCTGTTTCCAGCTATTCCACAAGGTTTCGTTGGTCGCGCAGATGTCCGCGACGGTCAGGCAGACCAGAAAACGCAGCCGTGTTTCGGTTTGCACCTCTTCGGCAAACTGCTTGATGACTTCCGGATCCTGGATGTCGCGGCGCTGGGCGGTGACTGACATCAGCAGGTGTTGGCGCACCAGCCAGGCGACCAGTTGCGTTTCGCGTGAGTTCAAACCGTGCAGTTCGGCGAAGGTGAGTACATCCTGCGCGCCCAGTACGGAATGGTCGCCGCCGCGTCCTTTCGCAATATCGTGGAACAGCGCGGCGATCAGGATCAGTTCCGGATGGGGAAGCCGCGGCCAGAGATCGACGCATAGCGGATGGCGCTGGCGTGTCTCTTCTTTCGCAAAGCTCTCCAGTTTGAGCATTACGCGGATGGTGTGTTCATCCACCGTGTATGCGTGGAACAGGTCAAACTGCATTTGTCCGACGATGTGCGACCACTGCGGCATATAAGCCCACAGTACGCTGTGGCGATGCATGGGCAGCAGGCCGCGGCTGACCGCGCCGGGATGGCGTAGCATACTAAGAAACAGAGTGCGCGCCTCCGGGATGTAACACAGCGGTTGGCTCAGGTGGCGGCGGGCGTGGCGCAAGTGGCGTAATGTCGTAGAGTAAATGCCGGTGATCGCGCTATTGCGCACCATCATATAAAACATGCGCAGGATCGCTTGCGGTTCGCGGATAAACAGCGTGTCGTCACGCAGATCAATAAGCGTGCCGCGCAGTTGAAACTCATCGTCAACAGGACGTGGTTTTTCATCCGCAGGTAGCGCCAGAATCGCCTCGTCAAATAGCTGAAGCAGCATCTGATTAAGTTCGCTCACCCGACGCGTAACCCGGAAGTAGTCTTTCATCATCCGCTCAACCGGATCATTGCCCTCGCCGCTGTAGTTAAGGCGTTGAGCGACGCTTAACTGGCGGTCGAACAGCAGGCGGTTATCGTAGCGGCTGACCACCAGATGTAGCGCAAAGCGAATGCGCCACAGGATATGCAGGCATTCGTTGAGCTCCGCGCGCTCAGCCGGGGTTAAAAAGCCGAATCCCACCATCTCATCGAGCGAGGTAGCGCCGAAGTGACGTCGGGCGACCCACTGTAACGTATGGATATCGCGCAGGCCGCCGGGGCTGCTTTTAATATCCGGCTCCAGATTATAGCTGGTGCCGTGATAGCGCTGGTGGCGCTGGTTCTGCTCTTCTACTTTGGCGGCGTAAAATTTGTCGGACGGCCAAAAACCTTCGCTGAAAATATGTTTTTGTAGTGCCAGAAACAGAGCGACATCACCGATCAGCAGGCGCGTTTCGATGAGGTTTGTTGCAACGGTTAAATCAGACAGACCTTCCAGCAGACACTCTTCCAGCGTACGTACGCTATGCCCGACATCCAGCTTGACGTCCCATAATAAAGTCAGCAGCTCGCCGACCTTTTGCGCCTGTTCATCAGGCAGCTTTTTGCGGCTTAAAATGAGCAGATCAATATCGGAAAGCGGATGCAGTTCGCCGCGTCCATAGCCGCCGACGGCGACCAGCGCCAGATCGGCAATCTGACCGAAACCGGCCTCAATCCACAGGCGTTGCAATAACTGGTCGATAAATTCGGTTCGGGCTTCAATAAGCTGTTCAGCACAAATGCCGCTGTCAAATGCCTCTCCCAGCCAGTGTTGAAAGATGTCGATGCGGGCTTTGATACCGGCGACGGTCAGTTCAGCGCGCGGCCAGACGCCAGGGTTTTGCGGCTGGTCAGGGAGGGTGGGGAGTGCGGTATTCGCGTGCTGTTCAGGAAGAGTATTCATATGCGCCACCCATTAAAAAGCCGGATAATGGCGTGAACGCCTTATCCGGCCTACGTATTTACTCTTCATCCTTCAAGTTGCTTCTACGTTGGCTGCGCTCGTTCACTCCAGTCACGTACTTATGTACGCTCCTGAAGATTCACTCTCTTGCCGCCTTGAGGCAACTCGAATGATTTTGAGTAAAGGTGTAATTTGTAGGCCTGATAAGATGCGAAGGCATCGCCATCAGGCAAAACATTATTCGTCGTGTGTGATGATCGCCGGGATGGTGTCATCTTTACGCAGCGTCAGAATTTCACAGCCGTTTTCCGTTACCACAATAGTATGCTCGTACTGAGCAGACAAGCTGCGGTCTTTGGTTTTTACCGTCCAGCCGTCTTTCATGGTGCGGATACGGTAATCCCCGGCGTTCAGCATCGGTTCAATGGTAAAGGTCATGCCAGGCTGCAACACGACGCCGCCATCGTCTGCATCATAATGCAGCACCTGCGGTTCTTCATGGAAGCCGCGACCAATACCGTGTCCGCAGTATTCACGTACCACGGAGAAACCTTCGCCTTCGGCATATTTCTGGATGGCGGCGCCAATGGTGCGCAGGCGGATGCCCGGTTTCACCATTTTGATGCCCAGATACAGGCTCTCTTGCGTGACGCGGCACAGACGCTCGCCCAGAATGGTCGGTTTGCCGACGATAAACATCTTCGAGGTATCGCCGTGGAATTCATCTTTAATCACGGTCACGTCGATGTTGACGATATCACCATCTTTCAGATGTTTAGCGTCATCCGGAATGCCGTGGCACACCACTTCATTAATAGAGATACAGACGGATTTCGGATAGCCGTGGTAGCCGAGGCAGGCGGAGATCGCGTGTTGTTCGTTAACGATGTAATCGTTACAGATACGGTCCAGTTCGCCGGTGGTGACGCCCGGTTTGATATACGGTTCGATCATTTCCAGCACTTCGGCTGCCAGACGGCCCGCGACGCGCATTTTTTCGATGTCTTCAGATGTCTTGATAGAGATAGCCATGAATTCTGTCCATCAGTGCCGATGATTTCGGCAATAATTGTGTAAGTGCTGACAATGGTATCAGTCAGGGGTGTACCCTGCCAAATTGAGAATCATTCTGAACTTCGCCTTTCGTGCCACAGGTGTGTTGGCGACATTTTTTCACCCCAGTCACTTACTGGCCGTAAGCTCCAGGGGATTCAAAAATTTGCCGCCTGCCTGTAACACGAAATTCATCGTTCAATTCAGCACTGAGTGCCAACAATTATTGGTGTCGGTGGCGTATTTGTGGTATAAAGCGCGCCGGACTTCCGATCCATTCGAAGACTACACACGATGGACGGGAGCGACAAATCTCACTTTGTGTAACAACACACACGTATCGGCACATATTCCGGGGTGCCCTTTGGGGTCGGTAATATGGGATACGTGGAGGCATAACCCCAACTTAATCTATAGAGGTTTTAAATCATGGCAACTGTTTCCATGCGCGACATGCTCAAGGCTGGTGTTCACTTCGGTCACCAGACCCGTTACTGGAACCCGAAAATGAAGCCGTTCATCTTCGGCGCGCGTAACAAAGTTCACATCATCAACCTTGAGAAAACTGTACCGATGTTCAACGAAGCTCTGGCTGAACTGAACAAGATCTCTGCTCGTAAAGGTAAAATCCTTTTCGTTGGTACTAAACGCGCTGCAAGCGAAGCGGTGAAAGAAGCTGCTAACAGCTGCGACCAGTTCTTCGTGAACCATCGCTGGCTGGGCGGTATGCTGACTAACTGGAAAACAGTTCGTCAGTCCATCAAACGTCTGAAAGACCTGGAAACTCAGTCTCAGGACGGTACTTTCGAAAAGCTGACCAAGAAAGAAGCGCTGATGCGTACTCGTGAGCTTGAGAAACTGGAAAACAGCCTGGGCGGTATCAAAGACATGGGCGGTCTGCCGGACGCTCTGTTCGTTATCGATGCTGACCACGAGCACATTGCTATCAAAGAAGCGAACAACCTGGGTATCCCGGTATTTGCTATCGTTGATACCAACTCTGATCCGGACGGCGTTGACTTCGTTATCCCGGGTAACGATGACGCAATCCGTGCTGTTAGCCTGTACCTGGGCGCTGTCGCTGCAACCGTTCGTGAAGGCCGTTCTCAGGATCTGGCTTCCCAGGCGGAAGAAAGCTTCGTAGAAGCCGAGTAATAAGGCTTGATAACTCCCTAAAATAGTTCGAGTTGCAGGAAGGCGGCAAGCTCGAGAATTCCCGGGAGCTTACATCAGTAAGTGACCGGGATGAGCGAGTGAAGGCAACGCGCCTGCGGCTCGAAATATGAAGGGGAGAGCCCTTATAGACCAGGTAGTATCACGTTTGGTTAGGGGGCCTGTATATGGCCCCCTTTTTCACTTTTATATCTGTGCGGTTTGATGCCGGGCAGATCAAATCTTTCGAGGATTTTAGAATGGCTGAAATTACCGCATCCCTGGTAAAAGAGCTGCGTGAGCGTACTGGCGCAGGCATGATGGATTGCAAAAAAGCGCTGACTGAAGCGAATGGCGACATTGAGCTGGCAATCGAAAACATGCGTAAGTCCGGCGCTATCAAAGCAGCGAAAAAAGCAGGCAACGTGGCTGCTGACGGCGTAATCAAAACCAAAATCGACGGCAACGTCGCTTTCATTCTGGAAGTTAACTGCCAGACTGACTTCGTGGCTAAAGATGCTGGCTTCCAGGCATTTGCTGACAAAGTGCTGGATGCCGCTGTTGCTGGCAAAATCACTGACGTAGAAGTCCTGAAAGCGCAGTTCGAAGAAGAGCGCGTTGCTCTGGTTGCGAAAATCGGCGAGAACATCAACATTCGTCGCGTAGCTTCCCTGGAAGGCGACGTTCTGGGTTCTTACCAGCACGGTGCGCGCATTGGCGTTCTGGTTGCCGCTAAAGGCGCTGACGAAGAGCTGGTTAAACAGCTGGCGATGCACGTTGCGGCAAGCAAGCCGGAATTCGTTAAGCCGGAAGACGTGTCTGCTGACGTGGTAGAGAAAGAGTACCAGGTACAGCTGGACATCGCGATGCAGTCCGGTAAGCCGAAAGAAATCGCAGAGAAAATGGTTGAAGGCCGCATGAAGAAATTCACCGGCGAAGTTTCTCTGACTGGTCAGCCTTTCGTCATGGAACCGAGCAAATCTGTTGGCCAACTGCTGAAAGAGCACAACGCTGACGTGACTGGCTTCATCCGCTTTGAAGTGGGCGAAGGCATTGAGAAAGTCGAGACTGACTTTGCAGCAGAAGTTGCTGCGATGTCTAAGCAGTCCTGATTTTCCTGAGGAGCCGCCTGAGGGCGGCTTCTTTTTGCGCCTCTCTTGTAAAATCAGCCGACGCCTGGCGTCTGCGCTGAAATGCGACGTACAATGTCGCCGGAATTAACTCATATCAATCGTTGACAGTCTCAGGAAAGAAACATGGCTACCAATGCAAAACCCGTCTATAAACGCATTCTGCTTAAATTAAGCGGCGAAGCTCTGCAGGGTACGGAAGGCTTCGGTATTGATGCAAGCATACTGGATCGTATGGCTCAGGAGATCAAAGAACTGGTTGAACTGGGTATTCAGGTTGGTGTGGTGATTGGCGGTGGTAACCTGTTCCGTGGCGCGGGTCTGGCAAAAGCGGGGATGAACCGCGTTGTGGGCGACCACATGGGCATGTTGGCCACCGTCATGAACGGCCTGGCAATGCGTGATGCGCTTCACCGCGCCTATGTGAACGCCCGCCTGATGTCGGCAATTCCTTTAAACGGCGTGTGCGACAACTACAGTTGGGCCGAGGCTATTAGCCTGCTGCGTAATAACCGTGTTGTGATTCTGTCTGCAGGTACGGGTAACCCGTTCTTCACTACCGACTCTGCGGCCTGTCTGCGCGGGATCGAAATTGAAGCGGATGTCGTACTGAAAGCGACCAAAGTGGATGGCGTATTCACTGCCGATCCGGCAAAAGATCCTTCCGCGACCATGTACGATCAGCTGACCTACAGCGAAGTGCTGGATAAAGAGCTGAAAGTGATGGATCTGGCGGCGTTCACGCTGGCTCGTGACCACAAACTGCCGATTCGTGTTTTCAACATGAACAAACCGGGCGCGCTGCGTCGTGTGGTGATGGGCGAAAAAGAAGGGACGTTAATCACGGAATAATTCCCGTGAGCGCCAAATACGGGTAAGATTCTGTTCTATTGACGGGTCTTATTACCTGGCAGAAATTAAACGAGACTATACTTAGCACATCTTTATATTGTGTGACCGTCTGGTCTGACTGAGACTAGTTTTCAAGGATTCGTAACGTGATTAGCGATATCAGAAAAGATGCTGAAGTACGCATGGAAAAATGCGTTGAAGCGTTCAAAACCCAAATCAGCAAAGTGCGCACGGGTCGTGCTTCTCCCAGCCTGCTGGATGGTATTGTCGTAGAATACTATGGCACTCCGACCCCGCTGCGCCAGTTGGCAAGCGTAACGGTAGAAGACTCCCGTACCTTAAAAATTAACGTGTTTGACCGTTCTATGGGGCCAGCCGTTGAAAAAGCGATCATGGCGTCAGACCTCGGTTTGAATCCAAGCTCTGCGGGCACCGACATTCGCGTTCCGCTGCCGCCGCTGACCGAAGAACGTCGTAAAGATCTGACGAAAATTGTCCGTGGCGAAGCGGAGCAGGCGCGTGTCGCCGTTCGTAACGTCCGCCGTGATGCGAACGATAAAGTAAAAGCTCTGCTGAAAGATAAAGCGATCAGTGAAGATGACGATCGTCGCTCTCAGGAAGAAGTACAGAAAATGACCGACGCGGCAATTAAGAAAGTGGATGCGGCGTTGGCAGATAAAGAAGCAGAACTGATGCAGTTCTGATTGATCTGTACGCAGATATAAACTCATTCCACCGCTAAACCTGGCGGATGAGTGGTGTACAAAGCGCCGCGCAGAAGACATTATCAGGTCTCCTGTGCGGCGTTTTGCTTTTTATTCCGTTTCAACACTTCTGGACGTTTCATGAAGCAATTAACCATTCTGGGCTCGACTGGCTCTATTGGTTGCAGCACACTGGACGTGGTGCGCCATAATCCTGATAGCTTCCGCGTTATCGCGCTGGTGGCGGGTAAAAATGTCGCCCGCATGGCGGAGCAGTGCCTGGAGTTCTCGCCGCGTTATGCCGTGATGGACGATACGTCGAGCGCAGAACAGCTCAAAATAATGCTTCAGCAGCATGGCAGCCGCACCGAGGTTCTGAGCGGTCAGCAGGCTGCCTGTGAGATGGCGGCGCTTGATGAGGTCGGGCATGTGATGGCGGCCATTGTGGGCGCGGCTGGTTTACTGCCGACCCTGGCGGCGATTCGCGCAGGGAAGACGATTCTGCTGGCGAATAAAGAATCGCTGGTGACCTGCGGGCGGCTGTTTATGGACGAAGTAAAACGCAGCAACGCCCGGCTTTTACCTGTCGATAGCGAACATAACGCGATTTTTCAGAGTTTGCCGCAATCTATTCAGCATAATCTGGGATACGCTGACCTTGAGCAAAATGGCGTAACGTCGATTTTGCTTACCGGGTCTGGTGGCCCGTTTCGTGAAACGCCAATGTGCGATCTGGCAGCGATGACGCCGGATCAGGCATGTCGTCATCCGAACTGGTCGATGGGGCGAAAAATCTCCGTCGATTCCGCCACCATGATGAATAAAGGTCTGGAATACATTGAAGCGCGTTGGTTATTTAATGCCAGCGCATGTCAGATGGAAGTGTTGATCCATCCGCAATCGGTCATTCATTCGATGGTGCGTTATCAGGACGGCAGCGTCCTGGCGCAGCTTGGAGAACCTGACATGCGTACGCCTATTGCGCATACGATGGCATGGCCGAATCGCGTCACGTCCGGCGCGCAGCCGCTCGATTTTTGCAAACTCAGCGCGCTGACGTTTAGCGCGCCAGATTATCAGCGTTATCCTTGCCTGAAGCTGGCGATGGAGGCGTTTGAGCAAGGTCAGGCGGCAACGACGGCGCTCAATGCGGCAAACGAAATCACCGTTGCCGCGTTTCTGGCGCAACAGATTCGTTTTACCGATATCGCCGGGCTCAATTTAGCGGTGCTGGAGAGGATGGATTTACACGAACCGGCAAGCGTTGATGACGTATTGCAGGTTGACGCCATCGCGCGTGAAGTAGCCAGAAAACAAGTGATACGGCTCTCACGCTGACGATTATCCCGCGACAGAAGATCGTGCTATTTGTTAGCGTTGGGCTTCGGTGATATAGTCTGCGCCACCTGATCGCAGGTTTTTGGCTTTTTTCGGTCAGGTTAGCCGTGGTTTTACACGGCTTTTTTGTGGATACACAAAATCATTCAGGACGCATCGGGACGGCAGGCGGATACGTTCCCGGCGTGCGCAGACAGCGCACGACAGGGGCGATGAGGCGCAGTCATTCGCGAAGCGGAGCGAAGAGAATGTGTATAAAGGCTTCAGTATTCCTGAGTACCGCTAAATCCTTTCAGGGACAAAAAACGCGTTATGTTGTCTGCAACTCAACCAGTAAGCGAAAATTTGCCAGCACATGGCTGCCGTCATGTTGCCATAATTATGGATGGCAATGGCCGCTGGGCGAAAAAGCAAGGGAAGATCCGGGCCTTTGGGCATAAAGCCGGGGCGAAGTCCGTCCGGCGAGCGGTCTCTTTTGCTGCCAATAACGGTATTGATGCGTTAACGCTGTATGCCTTTAGTAGTGAAAACTGGAACCGACCAGTGCAGGAAGTGAGCGCGTTAATGGAGCTGTTTGTGTGGGCGCTGGATAGCGAAGTCAAAAGCCTGCACCGCCATAACGTTCGCCTGCGTATTATCGGCGATATCAGCCGATTCAACTCACGTTTACAAGAACGTATTCGCAAATCAGAAGCGCTTACCGCCCATAATACGGGTCTAACGCTGAATATCGCTGCGAATTACGGCGGACGTTGGGATATTGTCCAGGGAGTCCGACAACTGGCGGAACAGGTGCAGGCTGGAGTGCTGCGCCCCGATCAGATTGATGAAGAGAGACTAGGCCAGCAAATCTGTATGCATGAGCTGGCGCCTGTGGATTTAGTAATTAGGACTGGGGGAGAGCATCGCATTAGTAACTTTTTGCTTTGGCAAATTGCCTATGCCGAACTTTACTTTACGGATGTTCTTTGGCCCGATTTCGATGAACAAGACTTTGAAGGTGCGCTGCATGCCTTTGCTAATCGAGAGCGTCGTTTCGGCGGTACCGAGCCTGGTGATGACAAAGCCTGATGGGGGTTGCTTTTGCTGAAGTATCGCCTGATTTCTGCTTTTGTGTTAATACCCGCGGTCATCGCTGCGCTTTTTTTATTGCCGCCGGTGGGGTTCGCCATTATTACGCTGGTTGTCTGTATGCTGGCCGCGTGGGAATGGGGACAGTTAAGCGGTTTCGCCGCGCGTTCACAGCGGGTTTGGCTGGCGGTGCTGTGTGGTCTGTTATTGGCGCTGATGCTATTTTTGTTGCCTGAGTATCATCACAACATTCGTCAACCGCTGGTTGAGATGTCGCTTTGGGCATCGTTAGGATGGTGGGTTGTCGCGCTACTGCTGGTGCTATTTTATCCCGGTTCGGCGGCAATCTGGCGCAACTCAAAAACATTGCGTCTCATTTTCGGTTTGTTAACTATTGTGCCATTTTTCTGGGGAATGCTGGCGCTGCGCGCCTGGCACTATGACGAGAATCATTACAGTGGCGCAATATGGCTACTCTATGTCATGATCCTGGTCTGGGGAGCGGACTCTGGCGCGTATATGTTTGGTAAATTATTTGGCAAACATAAGCTGGCGCCGAAGGTTTCCCCGGGTAAAACCTGGCAAGGGTTTATCGGCGGGCTTGCTACGGCTGCCGTGATCTCATGGGGTTACGGTATGTGGGCGAATCTGAATGTTGCGCCTGTTATCTTGCTGATTTGCTCTGTGGTGGCGGCTCTGGCTTCTGTACTGGGCGACCTCACCGAGAGTATGTTTAAGCGCGAAGCAGGAATTAAGGATAGCGGCCACTTGATTCCAGGTCATGGCGGCATTCTGGACCGAATTGACAGCCTGACGGCTGCCGTACCGGTCTTTGCTTGCCTGTTGTTACTGGTGTTCAGGACGCTCTAACGGAAGGTTTTATGCTGAGTATTCTCTGGAATCTGGCTGCATTCATCATCGCACTGGGCGTGCTGATCACTGTGCATGAATTTGGTCATTTCTGGGTTGCCCGGCGCTGCGGTGTGCGAGTTGAGCGCTTTTCCATCGGTTTTGGCAAAGCGCTCTGGCGTCGTACCGATCGGTACGGCACCGAGTATGTCATCGCCCTGATCCCGCTGGGCGGCTACGTCAAAATGCTGGATGAGCGCGCCGAACCGGTAGCGCCGGAATTGCGTCGTCACGCCTTCAATAACAAAACGGTGGGCCAGCGCGCCGCAATTATTGCCGCAGGTCCGGTTGCGAACTTCATTTTTGCTATCTTTGCTTACTGGCTGGTCTTTATCATCGGCGTCCCTGGCGTTCGTCCGGTCATTGGCGAAATAACGCCCAACTCGATTGCTGCGCAGGCGCAAATTGCGCCTGGTACGGAACTTAAAGCCGTTGATGGTATCGAAACCCCTGATTGGGATGCCGTGCGTTTACAACTGGTGTCCAAAATTGGCGATCAGCAGACGACGGTGAGCGTCGCGCCGTTTGGCAGCGACCAGCGGCAGGACAAAACGCTTGATTTACGTCACTGGGCATTTGAGCCTGATAAGCAAGATCCTGTATCTTCTTTAGGAATTCGGCCCCGCGGGCCACAGATCGAACCGGTACTGTCAGAAGTGCAGGCGAATTCCGCAGCCAGTAAAGCGGGTTTGCAAGCAGGCGACAGGATCGTTAAAGTCGATGGTCAGCCGTTAACGCAGTGGATGAAATTCGTGACGTTTGTACGCGATAATCCCGGTAAGCCGTTAGCGTTAGAGATTGAAAGGCAGGGGAGCGCCTTGTCGTTGACGTTAACGCCGGATACGAAATCGGTTAACGGAAAGGCGGAAGGGTTTGCAGGCGTGGTGCCTAAAATTATTCCTCTGCCGGAAGAGTACAAGACTATACGCCAGTATGGGCCTTTTAGCGCCATCCTCGAAGCCACGGATAAGACGTGGCAGTTGATGAAGCTGACGGTCAGTATGCTGGGTAAATTGATAACCGGTGATGTGAAACTGAACAACCTCAGTGGGCCGATTTCTATCGCTCAGGGGGCTGGGATGTCAGCGGAGTTCGGGGTGATTTATTACCTGATGTTCCTTGCGCTAATCAGCGTGAACTTAGGGATAATTAACCTGTTTCCGCTGCCCGTTCTTGACGGGGGTCATCTGCTGTTCCTGGCGATTGAAAAGCTTAAGGGCGGGCCGGTATCCGAGCGGGTTCAAGACTTTAGTTATCGCATTGGCTCGATTTTGCTGGTGTTGTTAATGGGGCTTGCACTTTTCAATGATTTCTCTCGGTTGTAAGAGAGTTAGTTAGGAAGAACGCATAATAACGATGGCGATGAAAAAGTTGCTCATAGCGTCGCTGCTGTTCAGCAGCGCCACCGTATACGGTGCTGAAGGGTTCGTAGTGAAGGACATTCATTTCGAAGGCCTGCAGCGAGTCGCCGTTGGTGCGGCTCTCCTCAGTATGCCGGTGCGCACAGGCGACACGGTTAATGATGAAGATATCAGTAACACCATTCGCGCTCTGTTCGCCACCGGCAACTTTGAGGACGTCCGCGTCCTGCGCGATGGTAATACCCTTCTGGTTCAGGTAAAAGAACGTCCGACCATTGCCAGCATCACTTTCTCCGGGAACAAGTCGGTGAAAGATGACATGCTCAAGCAAAACCTCGAAGCGTCTGGCGTACGTGTTGGCGAGTCTCTGGATCGCACCACGCTGTCTGATATCGAAAAAGGTCTGGAAGACTTTTACTATAGCGTAGGTAAATACAGCGCCAGCGTTAAGGCGGTCGTCACGCCGCTGCCGCGCAACCGTGTTGATCTTAAACTGGTGTTCCAGGAGGGCGTATCGGCGAAGATCCAACAGATCAACATCGTCGGTAACCATGCCTTTAGCACCGAAGAACTCATTTCTCATTTCCAGTTGCGTGACGAAGTGCCGTGGTGGAACGTCGTCGGCGATCGTAAATACCAGAAACAGAAGCTGGCGGGCGACCTTGAAACCTTGCGCAGTTACTATCTGGATCGCGGCTACGCGCGTTTCAATATTGACTCCACGCAAGTGAGTCTGACGCCGGATAAGAAAGGGATCTACATCACCGTCAATATCACCGAAGGCGATCAGTACAAGCTTTCCGGGGTTCAGGTGAGCGGTAACCTGGCCGGACATTCCGCTGAAATTGAGAACCTGACGAAAATTGAACCGGGCGAGCTCTATAACGGCACCAAAGTGACCAAAATGGAAGATGACATCAAAAAGCTTCTGGGTCGCTATGGTTACGCCTATCCGCGCGTGCAGTCACAGCCTGAAATTAACGATGCTGACAAAACCGTAAAACTGCGCGTAAACGTCGATGCGGGCAACCGTTTCTACGTGCGTAAGATCCGCTTTGAAGGCAACGACACCTCAAAAGATTCCGTTCTGCGCCGTGAAATGCGCCAGATGGAAGGGGCGTGGCTGGGCAGCGACCTGGTTGACCAGGGGAAAGAGCGTTTGAACCGTCTCGGCTTCTTTGAAACTGTCGACACCGACACGCAGCGCGTTCCGGGTAGCCCGGATCAGGTTGATGTGGTGTACAAGGTGAAAGAGCGCAACACCGGTAGCTTTAACTTCGGTATCGGTTACGGTACAGAAAGCGGCGTTAGCTTCCAGGCCGGCGTTCAGCAGGACAACTGGTTAGGTACCGGTTATTCCGTGGGGATTAACGGTACCAAAAACGACTACCAGACCTACAGCGAACTGTCCGTTACTAACCCATACTTTACCGTTGACGGCGTGAGCCTCGGTGGTCGTATCTTCTATAACGACTTTGAAGCGGATGATGCCGACCTGTCCGACTATACCAACAAGAGTTACGGTACGGATGTGACGCTTGGCTTCCCCATCAACGAGTACAACACGTTGCGTGCTGGTCTGGGTTATGTCCATAACAAACTGTCCAACATGCAGCCGCAGATCGCGATGGATCGTTATCTTGAATCGATGGGCGACCCTGATGCCAGCGATTTTGCTGCCGACGACTTCACCTTTAACTACGGCTGGACCTATAACAAGCTTGACCGTGGTTATTTCCCGACGGACGGCTCGCGAGTCAACCTGACGGGTAAGGTGACGATCCCAGGTTCCGACAACGAATACTACAAAGTGTCGCTGGATACCGCGACCTATGTGCCTATCGATAACGATCACAAGTGGGTGGTTTTGGGGCGTACTCGTTGGGGTTATGGCGATGGTTTAGGCGGCAAGGAAATGCCGTTCTATGAGAACTTCTATGCCGGTGGTTCCAGTACCGTGCGTGGTTTCCAGTCGAATACTATCGGCCCGAAAGCGGTCTATAAAAATGGCGCCCACACTAGTTGGGACGATAATGATGATTACGAAGATTGTACTCAGGAATCAGGCTGTAAATCAGATGATGCGGTAGGTGGTAATGCCATGGCTGTCGCCAGCCTGGAATTTATTACCCCGACGCCGTTCATCAGCGAAAAGTATGCCAACTCGGTTCGTACCTCCTTCTTCTGGGATATGGGTACCGTTTGGGATACGAACTGGGATCCGTCATCTGCGCCGTCAGATGTACCGGACTACAGCGATCCAGGCAACATCCGTATGTCCGCGGGTATCGCATTACAATGGATGTCCCCATTGGGGCCGTTGGTCTTCTCCTACGCCCAGCCGTTTAAAAAGTACGATGGAGACAAAGCCGAGCAGTTCCAGTTTAACATTGGTAAAACCTGGTAATTGTTCACTGCAAAGGAATGCATTGGTAGTGTAGCGATGACTTTTGGCGATGCCCCCAGGGATCGCCAGGCCACGCAAAGAGCTGTACCTTCGGGTGCAAATGGGATGGTAAGGAGTTTATTGTGAAAAAGTGGTTATTAGCTGCAGGTCTTGGTTTGGCGATGGTAACGTCCGCACAGGCTGCTGACAAAATTGCAATCGTCAACATGGGCAATCTGTTCCAACAGGTTGCGCAGAAGACGGGTGTATCCAATACACTGGAAAACGAATTTAAAGGCCGTGCGGCTGAACTGCAAAAAATGGAAACCGATCTGCAATCTAAAATGCAGCGTCTGCAATCCATGAAAGCAGGTAGCGATCGTACTAAGCTGGAAAAAGACGTGATGTCTCAGCGCCAGACTTTCGCGCAAAAGGCGCAGGCTTTTGAGAAAGATCGCGCTCGTCGTTCCAACGAAGAACGCAACAAACTGGTGACTCGAATCCAGACTGCGGTGAAAAAAGTGGCTAACGACCAGAGTATCGATCTGGTGGTAGACGCAAACACCGTTGCTTACAACAGCAGCGATGTGAAAGACATCACCGCTGACGTACTGAAACAGGTTAAATAAGTAATGCCTTCAATTCGACTGGCTGACTTAGCAGAACAGTTGGATGCAGAATTACACGGTGATGGCGATATCGTCATCACCGGCGTTGCGTCCATGCAATCTGCAACAACAGGCCACATTACGTTTATGGTAAATCCTAAGTACCGTGAACACTTAGGTTTATGCCAGGCTTCTGCGGTTGTCATGACGCAGGACGATCTTCCTTTTGCCAAGAGCGCGGCGCTGGTAGTTAAAAATCCCTACCTGACCTACGCGCGCATGGCGCAAATTTTAGATACTACGCCGCAGCCCGCGCAGAATATCGCGCCAAGCGCCGTGATTGATGCGACGGCAACGCTGGGTAGCAATGTTTCAGTCGGCGCGAATGCGGTGATTGAATCTGGCGTACAACTGGGCGATAACGTGGTTATCGGCGCAGGCTGTTTCGTCGGGAAAAATACCAAAATCGGGGCGGGTTCACGCTTGTGGGCGAACGTAACGATTTACCACGACATTCAGATCGGTGAGAATTGCCTGATCCAGTCCAGTACGGTGATCGGCGCGGACGGTTTTGGCTACGCTAACGATCGTGGCAACTGGGTGAAGATCCCACAACTGGGCCGGGTCATTATTGGCGATCGTGTCGAGATTGGCGCTTGTACCACCATTGACCGTGGTGCGTTGGATGATACTGTTATTGGCAATGGCGTGATTATTGATAATCAGTGCCAGATTGCACATAACGTCGTGATTGGCGACAATACGGCAGTTGCCGGTGGCGTCATTATGGCGGGTAGCCTGAAGATTGGCCGTTACTGCATGATTGGCGGCGCCAGCGTGATCAATGGGCATATGGAAATATGCGACAAAGTCACGGTAACTGGCATGGGTATGGTGATGCGTCCCATCACGGAACCGGGCGTCTACTCCTCAGGCATTCCGCTGCAACCCAACAAAGTATGGCGTAAAACTGCTGCACTGGTGATGAACATTGATGATATGAGCAAGCGTCTCAAAGCGATTGAGCGCAAGGTTAATCAACAAGACTAACGTTCCGCCTTGTAGTTGCCATTCTTTTCCGGCCTGTCACATTCATACGATTGCGGCAGGCCGTGTTATTATTGCCTTTTTGTATATTTGGACAGGAAGAGTATTTTGACTACTAACACTCATACTCTGCAGATTGAAGAGATTTTAGAGCTTCTGCCGCACCGTTTTCCGTTTTTACTGGTCGATCGCGTGCTGGACTTTGAAGAAGGTCGTTTTCTGCGTGCGGTGAAAAATGTCTCCGTCAACGAGCCGTTTTTCCAGGGGCATTTCCCGGGCAAACCGATTTTGCCAGGCGTGCTGATTCTGGAAGCGATGGCGCAGGCAACCGGTATTCTGGCGTTTAAAAGCGTTGGTAAACTGGAACCTGGCGAACTGTATTATTTCGCGGGTATTGATGAAGCGCGCTTTAAGCGTCCGGTGGTGCCAGGCGATCAGATGATCATGGAAGTCACTTTCGAGAAAACGCGCCGTGGCCTGACCCGCTTTAAAGGGGTTGCGCTGGTCGACGGTAAAGTTGTGTGCGAAGCAACCATGATGTGTGCTCGTAGCCGGGAGGCCTGATTCGTGATTGATAAATCCGCCTTTATTCATCCTACCGCCATTGTGGAAGACGGCGCTGTAATTGGCGCTAATGCCCACATTGGTCCCTTTTGTATTGTTGGGCCGCAGGTCGAAATTGGTGAGGGAACCGTACTGAAGTCTCATGTGGTCGTAAATGGTCAAACCAAAATCGGCCGCGACAACGAGATTTATCAGTTTGCCTCCATCGGTGAAGTGAACCAGGATCTGAAATATGCGGGTGAGCCGACCCGTGTGGAAATTGGCGATCGTAACCGCATCCGCGAAAGCGTCACCATTCATCGTGGTACAGTGCAGGGCGGTGGGTTGACGAAGGTGGGTAGCGATAACCTGCTGATGATCAATGCGCATGTCGCACATGATTGTACGGTAGGTAATCGCTGTATCCTCGCCAACAACGCCACGCTGGCGGGGCACGTATCAGTCGATGATTTTGCGATCATCGGCGGTATGACGGCAGTTCATCAATTCTGCATTATCGGTGCGCATGTGATGGTCGGCGGCTGCTCCGGCGTGGCGCAGGATGTCCCTCCGTATGTGATTGCGCAGGGTAACCATGCGACGCCGTTCGGGGTAAATATCGAAGGGCTGAAGCGTCGCGGCTTTAGCCGTGAAGGGCTGGTGGCGATTCGTAATGCCTACAAACTGTTGTACCGCAGTGGTAAAACGCTCGACGAAGCGAAGCTGGAAATCGCTGAACTTGCTGAAAAGCATCCGGAAGTGAAGGCGTTTACCGAGTTCTTTGAGCGTTCAACGCGCGGTCCGATTCGTTAATGGCGGCACAGCGTCCTTTAACGATTGCCCTGGTCGCCGGTGAAACGTCCGGCGATATTCTTGGCGCAGGCTTAATTCGTGCGCTGAAAGCGCGCGTACCCAACGCCCGTTTTGTGGGCGTTGCGGGGCCGCGTATGCAGGCCGAAGGGTGTGAAGCCTGGTACGAAATGGAAGAGCTGGCGGTCATGGGCATTGTTGAAGTGCTCGGACGTTTACGCCGTTTGTTGCATATCCGCGCCGATCTGACCCGCCGTTTTACCGAACTCAAGCCCGATGTCTTTGTCGGGATTGATGCCCCTGATTTCAATATTACCCTCGAAGGTAATCTGAAAAAGCAAGGGATTAAGACTATTCATTATGTCAGCCCGTCCGTTTGGGCCTGGCGACAGAAACGCGTTTTCAAAATAGGCAGATCCACCCATATGGTGCTGGCCTTTCTGCCTTTCGAAAAAGCGTTTTACGATAAATTTAACGTCCCGTGCCGCTTTATCGGTCACACCATGGCGGATGCCATGCCGCTGGACCCGGATAAAAATGCGGCGCGCGACGTGTTGGGTATCCCGCATGACGCCCATTGTCTGGCGCTACTGCCAGGCAGCCGTGGCGCGGAAGTGGAAATGCTCAGCGCCGACTTCCTGAAAACCGCGCAATTGCTGCGACAGCGCTATCCCGATCTGGAAGTGGTAGTGCCGCTGGTGAACGCGAAACGCCGCGAGCAGTTTGAAAAAATTAAAGCGGAGGTTGCGCCGGATCTCGCCGTTCATTTGCTGGACGGCATGGCGCGCGAGGCGATGATCGCCAGCGACGCGGCTCTGCTGGCCTCAGGCACGGCGGCGCTGGAGTGTATGCTGGCAAAATGCCCGATGGTCGTGGGGTATCGTATGAAGCCCTTCACTTTCTGGCTGGCGAAACGTCTGGTGAAAACGGAGTATGTGTCTTTGCCTAACCTGCTGGCGGGAAGAGAATTAGTCAAAGAGCTGTTGCAGGAAGAGTGCGAACCGCAAAAACTCGCCGAAGCGCTGTTGCCGCTACTGGCGAACGGTAAAACCAGCCATGCGATGCACGACACCTTCCGTGAGCTGCATCAGCAGATCCGCTGTAATGCCGATGAGCAGGCGGCAGATGCCGTCCTGGAGTTAGCACAATGATCGAATTTGTTTATCCACACACCCATTTAGTGGCGGGTGTGGATGAAGTGGGCCGTGGCCCGCTGGTGGGCGCCGTAGTGACCGCCGCCGTGATCCTCGATCCGGCTCGTCCGATCGTCGGTCTGAATGATTCCAAAAAATTGTCTGAAAAGCGTCGTCTGTCATTGTATGACGAGATTAAAGAAAAGGCATTAAGCTGGAGTCTGGGACGCGCGGAAGCGCATGAAATTGATGAGCTGAATATTTTACACGCCACCATGCTCGCCATGCAGCGCGCTGTCGCTGGTCTGCATATTGCGCCAGAATATGTGCTGATCGACGGCAATCGCTGTCCGGCGCTGCCTGTGCCGTCAATGGCCGTGGTGAAAGGCGACAGCCGCGTGGCGGAGATTAGCGCGGCGTCTATTCTGGCGAAAGTCACCCGCGACGCAGAAATGGCGGCGCTGGATATCGTTTTTCCTCAGTATGGCTTTGCGCAGCACAAAGGCTATCCAACCGCTTTTCATCTGGAAAAGTTGGCCCAGTATGGCGCGACGGCGCACCACCGACGCAGTTTTGCGCCTGTTAAACGCGCTCTGGGACTTGTGTCCTGACTCTTGTATCGAGAAATCTGAAGATGTCTGAACCACGTTTCGTTCACCTGCGGGTGCACAGCGACTACTCTATGATCGATGGGCTGGCGAAGACCGGGCCGCTGGTGAAAAAGGCGGCCTCATTAGGTATGCCTGCGCTGGCGATCACCGATTTTACCAACCTCTGCGGTCTGGTGAAGTTCTACGGAGCGGGTCATGGCGCGGGCATTAAACCCATCGTCGGGGCGGACTTTAACGTTCACAACGAACTGCTGGGAGATGAGCTGACTCATCTGACGGTACTGGCGGCGAATAATACGGGATACCAGAACTTGACGTTGCTGATCTCGAAAGCGTATCAGCGCGGCTACGGCGCGGCAGGCCCGATTATCGAGCGCGACTGGTTGGTAGAGCTTAAAGAAGGTTTGATTCTGATTTCCGGCGGACGCATGGGCGACGTAGGCCGCTGTCTGCTACGCGGCAACCAGGCGCTGGTGGAGGAGTGCGTTGCTTTCTATGAAACGCATTTTCCCGATCGCTACTTCCTGGAACTGATCCGTACCGGCAGACAGGACGAAGAGACCTATCTCCATGCTGCGGTTGAACTGGCTGAGGCACGTGGTTTGCCGGTTGTCGCGACAAACGATGTCCGTTTCCTTGAAAGCGATGATTTTGACGCCCATGAGATTCGTGTCGCGATCCACGACGGTTTCACGCTCGACGATCCTAAACGTCCACGCAATTATTCACCGCAGCAGTATATGCGCAGTGAAGAAGAAATGTGCGAGCTGTTCTCCGATATTCCGGAGGCGCTGGAAAATACGGTGGAGATTGCCAAACGCTGCAACGTAACGGTGCGTCTGGGTGAATATTTCCTGCCGCAGTTCCCGACCGGCGATATGACCACCGAAGATTATCTGGTCAAAAAATCGAAAGAGGGGCTGGAAGAGCGTCTGGCTTTCCTGTTTCCGGACGAAGAAGAGCGCAAAAAGCGTCGCCCGGAATATGACGAGCGTCTGGATATTGAACTACAGGTTATCAACCAGATGGGGTTCCCTGGCTACTTCCTCATCGTGATGGAGTTTATCCAGTGGTCAAAAGATAACGGCGTGCCGGTAGGGCCGGGACGTGGTTCCGGGGCTGGTTCGCTGGTGGCCTACGCGCTGAAAATTACCGACCTTGATCCGCTGGAATTTGACCTGCTGTTCGAACGTTTCCTGAACCCGGAACGTGTCTCTATGCCTGACTTCGACGTTGACTTCTGTATGGAGAAACGCGACCAGGTGATTGAGCACGTCGCAGACATGTACGGGCGCGATGCGGTATCGCAGATTATCACCTTCGGTACGATGGCGGCGAAAGCCGTTATCCGCGATGTGGGCCGCGTGCTGGGGCATCCGTACGGTTTTGTCGATCGTATCTCGAAGCTGGTGCCGCCCGATCCGGGCATGACGCTGGCAAAAGCCTTTGAAGCGGAACCGCAACTGCCGGAAATTTACGAGGCGGATGAAGAGGTCAGAGCGCTGATCGATATGGCGCGTAAGCTCGAAGGCGTCACGCGTAACGCCGGTAAGCACGCTGGCGGCGTGGTCATCGCGCCGACCAAAATTACCGACTTTGCGCCGCTGTACTGCGATGAAGAGGGCAAGCATCCGGTTACCCAGTTTGATAAAAGCGACGTGGAATATGCCGGGCTGGTGAAGTTCGACTTCCTTGGTTTGCGTACGCTGACCATCATCAACTGGGCGCTGGAGATGATCAACAAGCGGCGCGAGAAAAACGGCGAGCCGCCGCTGGATATCGCCGCCATTCCGCTGGACGATAAAAAAAGCTTCGACATGCTGCAACGCTCGGAAACCACGGCGGTCTTCCAGCTTGAATCGCGCGGTATGAAAGACCTGATCAAACGTCTGCAGCCGGACTGCTTTGAAGATATGATCGCGCTGGTGGCCCTGTTCCGTCCCGGCCCGTTGCAGTCAGGGATGGTAGATAACTTCATCGACCGTAAGCACGGTCGTGAAGAACTCTCTTACCCGGACGTTCAGTGGCAGCATGAAAGCCTGAAGCCGGTACTGGAGCCGACCTACGGCATCATTCTGTATCAGGAACAGGTGATGCAGATTGCCCAGGTACTTTCCGGGTATACTCTCGGCGGCGCGGATATGCTGCGTCGTGCGATGGGTAAGAAAAAGCCGGAGGAGATGGCCAAACAGCGTTCCGTTTTTGAAGAGGGTGCGAAAAAGAACGGTATCGACGGCGAACTGGCGATGAAAATCTTTGACCTGGTGGAGAAATTCGCCGGTTACGGGTTTAACAAATCGCACTCCGCCGCTTATGCGCTGGTTTCTTACCAGACGCTATGGCTAAAGGCGCACTATCCGGCAGAGTTTATGGCGGCGGTAATGACCGCCGATATGGACAACACCGAGAAGGTCGTCGGCCTGGTGGACGAGTGCTGGCGGATGGGACTGAAAATTCTGCCGCCGGATATTAACTCCGGATTGTACCATTTCCACGTTAACGATGAGGGTGAGATCGTCTACGGCATCGGCGCGATCAAAGGCGTCGGCGAAGGGCCGATCGAAGCGATCATCGACGCGCGTAATCAGGGCGGCTATTTCCGCGAACTGTTTGATCTGTGCGCGCGGACCGACACCAAAAAGCTCAACCGCCGGGTGCTGGAAAAGCTGATCATGTCCGGGGCGTTCGACCGCCTGGGGCCGCACCGCGCCGCGCTGATGAACTCATTGGGCGATGCGCTGAAAGCCGCCGACCAGCACGCCAAAGCGGAAGCTATCGGTCAGGCGGATATGTTCGGCGTACTGGCGGAAGAGCCGGAGCAAATCGAGCAATCCTATGCCAGCTGCCAGCCGTGGCCGGAGCAGGTGGTGTTAGATGGGGAACGTGAAACGTTGGGGCTGTACCTGACGGGCCACCCCATCAATCAGTATTTAAAAGAAATTGAGCGCTATGTCGGCGGGGTAAGGCTCAAAGACATGCATCCGACAGAACGTGGTAAAGTCACCACGGCTGCGGGGCTCGTGATTGCCGCAAGGGTTATGGTCACCAAGCGCGGCAATCGTATCGGCATCTGTACGCTGGATGACCGTTCCGGGCGTCTGGAAGTGATGTTATTTACCGACGCGCTGGATAAATACCAGCAGTTGCTGGAAAAAGACCGCATACTTATCGTCAGCGGACAGGTCAGCTTTGATGACTTCAGCGGGGGGCTTAAAATGACCGCCCGCGAAGTGATGGATATTGACGAAGCTCGCGAAAAATACGCTCGCGGGCTTGCTATCTCGCTGACGGACAGGCAAATTGATGACCAGCTTTTAAACCGACTCCGTCAGTCTCTGGAACCCCACCGCTCGGGGACCATTCCAGTACATCTCTACTATCAGAGGGCGGATGCGCGTGCGCGGCTGCGTTTTGGCGCAACGTGGCGTGTCTCTCCGAGCGATCGTTTACTTAACGATCTGCGTGGCCTCATTGGTTCGGAGCAGGTGGAACTGGAGTTTGACTAATACAGGAATACTATGAGTCTGAATTTCCTTGATTTTGAACAGCCGATAGCAGAGCTGGAAGCGAAAATCGATTCTCTGACTGCGGTAAGCCGCCAGGATGAGAAACTGGATATTAATATCGATGAAGAAGTCCATCGCCTGCGCGAAAAAAGCGTAGAACTGACGCGCAAAATCTTCGCCGATCTCGGCGCATGGCAGGTAGCCCAACTGGCGCGCCATCCGCAGCGTCCGTACACCCTGGATTATGTCCGTCTGGCGTTTGATGAGTTTGATGAGCTGGCGGGCGATCGCGCCTATGCTGATGACAAAGCCATCGTCGGCGGTATCGCGCGTCTGGAAGGGCGACCGGTGATGATCATTGGTCATCAGAAAGGTCGTGAAACCAAAGAAAAAATTCGTCGTAACTTTGGCATGCCAGCGCCGGAAGGCTACCGCAAAGCGCTGCGCCTGATGGAAATGGCTGAACGCTTCAACATGCCGATTATCACCTTCATCGACACCCCGGGCGCTTACCCTGGCGTGGGCGCGGAAGAGCGTGGTCAGTCTGAAGCCATCGCCCGCAACCTGCGTGAGATGTCTCGTCTGAACGTACCGGTCATCTGCACCGTGATTGGCGAAGGCGGCTCCGGCGGCGCATTGGCGATTGGCGTGGGTGATAAAGTGAATATGCTGCAATACAGCACCTATTCCGTTATCTCCCCGGAAGGTTGCGCCTCTATTTTGTGGAAGAGCGCCGACAAAGCACCATTGGCTGCTGAAGCGATGGGCATCATCGCGCCGCGTCTGAAAGAGCTGAAGCTAATCGATTCCATCATTCCGGAGCCGCTGGGCGGCGCGCACCGTAATCCGGAAGCGATGGCGGCGTCGCTAAAAGCGCAGCTGCTGGAAGATTTAGCCGATCTCGATGTGTTAAGCACCGATGATTTAAAAAACCGTCGTTACCAGCGTTTGATGAGCTACGGTTACGCCTAATCATTTACCTCATTTTTCCCAGGAGGCCGGATAATCCGGCCTCTTTTTTTTGGACGAGGAAAAATGAGACGCCGATGAGTTGATGTGATTAAACGCAACGGCATGTTCTCCCTGACACTGTAGCAACTGCCAGGCGTGTGGCCAGGGCAGGCAGTGAACTACCCTTCAAGGAGAAAATTATGGGATTGCAAAAAACACTGGCGCTCAGCGCCGTGGCGGCAGGAATCATGTTGAGCTTATCCGGTGCGCAGGCTGCGCCGCTGCTTAGCAGTAGTGAGCCAATGACCATCAACGCCAGCGATCTGGCGGCGAAAGAGAAAGCGCTAACGGATTTTCCGTTAATGGAGGCCGTGAAATCCTCTATCCAGACGTTGGATAACAGCGCGGTCGAACAAATCGAACCGGGGCGCGCCGCTAACCCGGCAAACGTAAAACGCGTTGAAAGTATTCTGAAAGAGGCCGACTGGGATTATCTGTTCCCGATGCGCGCGCCGGAATACACTTACTCTAACTTCCTGAAAGCGATAGGTAAATTCCCGGCGGTTTGTGGTACCTACACCGATGGACGCGATAGCGACGCTATCTGCCGTAAAACCCTGGCTACTATGTTTGCGCATTTTGCCCAGGAGACGGGCGGTCACGAAAGCTGGCGTGACATTCCGGAATGGCGTCAGGCGCTGGTCTATCTGCGCGAAGTCGGCTGGACAGAAGGGCAGAAAGGCGGCTACAACGGCGAATGTAACCCGGATGTATGGCAGGGCCAGACCTGGCCGTGCGGTAAAGATAAGGACGGCGATTTCCTCAGCTATTTTGGTCGCGGGGCAAAACAGCTTTCTTATAACTACAACTATGGGCCTTTCTCTGACGCGATGTATGGCGACGTTCGCCCTCTGCTGGATAAACCCGAGCTGGTGGCGGATACCTGGATGAACCTGGCGAGCGCCGTCTTCTTCTTTGTGTATCCGCAGCCGCCGAAGCCGTCTATGCTACATGTGATTGACGGTACCTGGCAGCCAAACGATCGCGATAAAGCAAACGGCCTGGTATCAGGTTTCGGCGTCACCATTCAGATCATCAATGGCGGCGTGGAGTGCGGCGGCGCAGATGAGAATGCGCAGTCGCTTAACCGTATCGCCTACTACAAAGAGTTTGCCAACTACCTGAAAGTGCCGGTGCCGGCTGACGAAGTGTTGGGCTGTAAAAAGATGAAGCAGTTCGATGAAGGCGGCGCTGGCGCGTTACCGATCTATTGGGAACAAGACTGGGGCTGGAGCGCCGATACTGCGGACGGTAAAACCTATTCCTGCCAGTTAGTGGGATATCAGACGCCGTATACCGCCTTTAAAGAGGGCGACTACACGAAATGTGTACAACATTATTTCAACGTTAATGTCGTCGATGATAACGGAACCACTGAACCGGATGTCACGCCAACTCCGGCGCCAGTGACGGATGAAAACGTGGCGCCAGTCGCGCGCATTGCCGGGCCGGTCGGGGCGGTGGAAGCCGGTAGCCAGGTTTCACTCAGCGCGGAAGGATCGACCGACGCGAATGGCGACAAGCTCACCTATACCTGGATGTCGCAGGATGGCAAAACGCTGAGCGGCCAGGATAAAGCCGTTGTGATTTTCAACGCGCCGGATGTCACTCAGAACACCCAGTATGTGGTGAATCTGACCGTTAGCGACGGTACGCTTTCCAGTACAGCGGTTTATACGCTGAATGTGAAAGCGAAGGCCGCCGCTGCGGATGACGAAGATAAGACCACCAGCTATCCTGCCTGGAGCAGCAGCCAGAAATGGAATCCGGGCGACATCGTCAACAGTAATGGCGCGTTGTACCAGTGCAAACCGTTCCCGGAAGGCTCATGGTGTAATGTTGCGCCTGCCTACTATGAGCCCGGTGTAGGGATTGCCTGGGCCGATGCATGGAACGCATTGTAATAAGATAAATCCTGTCGGTGCTTTGCATCGGCAGGATTGTTACTATGCTTATCTCAGGTTTTTTCAGGAGAAAGCATGAACATCATCGCCATTATGGGGCCGCACGGGGTTTACTATAAAGATGAACCCATCAAGGAGCTTGAGCGTGCATTACAATCCCTGGGATTTCAAATTATCTGGCCGCAAAATAGCGTTGACTTGTTGAAGTTTATTGAACATAACCCGCGCATCTGCGGCGTTATTTTTGACTGGGATGAATACAGTCTCGATCTTTGTAGCGAAATCAACCAGCTAAATGAATACCTTCCTCTCTACGCCTTTATCAATACCAACTCCACGCTGGACGTTAGCGTTCACGATATGCGCATGGCGCTGTGGTTTTTTGAGTATGCATTAGGGCTGGCTGAAGATATCGCGACGCGCATTCATCAATATACAAACGAATATCTCGATAATATTACGCCGCCGTTTACCAAAGCGCTGTTTACCTACGCCAAAGAAGGAAAATATACCTTTTGTACGCCGGGTCATATGGCGGGAACGGCGTATCAGAAAAGCCCGCCAGGCTGCCTGTTTTATGACTTTTTTGGCGGCAATACCTTAAAAGCTGATGTGTCGATTTCGGTGACTGAACTGGGATCGCTGCTGGATCACACCGGGCCGCATCTGGAAGCGGAAGAGTATATCGCCCGTACTTTTGGCGCCGAGCAGAGCTATATGGTGACGAACGGTACGTCGACCTCGAATAAAATTGTCGGTATGTATGCCGCGCCTGCGGGAAGTACGCTACTTATTGATCGTAATTGTCATAAATCGCTGGCGCATTTGCTGATGATGAGCGATGTGGTGCCTCTCTGGTTGAAGCCGACGCGCAATGCGCTCGGCATTCTCGGCGGTATTCCCCGAAGGGAATTTACCCGTGCAAGCATCGAAAGCAAGATAGAGGAGACCCCTCAGGCGCAATGGCCGGTTCATGCGGTTATCACCAATTCGACTTACGATGGTCTGCTGTATAACACTAACTGGATCAAGCAGATGCTGGACGTTCCCTCGATCCATTTTGATTCCGCCTGGGTACCCTATACCCATTTCCATCCGATCTACCAGGGGAAAAGCGGGATGAGCGGCGATCGGGTGCCTGGAAAAGTGATTTTCGAAACGCAATCCACCCATAAAATGCTGGCGGCTTTTTCGCAGGCGTCGCTTATTCATATCAAAGGGGAATATGACGAAGAGACGTTTAACGAAGCGTTTATGATGCACACTTCCACATCGCCGAGCTATCCCATTGTCGCCTCTATCGAGACCGCGGCGGCGATGCTGCGCGGCAATCCAGGGAAAAGATTGATTAATCGTTCGGTGGAGCGGGCGCTCCATTTTCGTAAAGAGGTACAGCGGCTACGTGAAGAGTCCGATAGCTGGTTCTTTGATATCTGGCAGCCGGAAGAGGTTGATGAGGCCGAATGCTGGCCGGTCACGCCGGGAGAAACCTGGCATGGCTTCGCCGATGCCGATGACGATCATATGTTTCTCGATCCGGTTAAGGTGACAATCCTGACGCCGGGGATGGATGAACAGGGCAACATGAGCGAAGAGGGGATACCCGCCGCGCTGGTGGCGAAGTTCCTCGATGAGCGAGGCGTGGTGGTGGAAAAAACCGGGCCGTATAATCTGCTGTTTTTGTTCAGCATAGGGATTGATAAGACCCGTGCGATGGGGCTGCTGCGCGGACTGACGGAATTTAAACGCGCCTATGATCTTAACCTGCGCGTCAAAAATATGTTGCCGGATCTGTATGCGGAAGATCCGGATTTTTATCGCAATATGCGCATTCAGGATCTGGCGCAGGGGATCCATAAACTGATCCGCCAGCACGATCTTCCGGGGCTGATGCTGCGGGCGTTCGAGGTTTTACCGGAGATGATCATGACCCCGCACCAGGCCTGGCAGCGTCAGATCAAAGGTGAGGTGGAAACCGTGGCGCTCGATCAACTGCCAGGGCGCGTTTCCGCGAATATGATCCTGCCTTATCCGCCAGGCGTTCCGCTGTTGATGCCCGGCGAGAGGATCACGCAACAGAGTCGGGCCGTGCTCGATTTTCTGCTGATGCTCTGTTCGATTGGCCAGCATTATCCCGGTTTTGAAACGGATATTCACGGCGCGAAACGGAATGAAGACGGGGTGTACCAGGTACGAGTCTTAAAACACGCCTGCTAGCTTGCCTGACGGGAATGTGACGAGTAACGTACTGATAATCAATAAAGGAGACGCTATGCTGGGATTAAAACAGGTTCATCACATCGCGATCATTGCGACAGACTATGCGGTGAGCAAGGCGTTTTATTGCGATATTCTGGGGTTCGATCTGCTAAGCGAAGCCTGGCGGGAAGAGCGTGACTCATGGAAGGGCGATTTGGCGCTAAACGGGCAGTATGTGATTGAGCTTTTCTCTTTTCCCTTCCCTCCGGCGCGTCCAAGCCGACCTGAAGCCTGCGGCCTGCGCCATCTGGCTTTCAGCGTGGAAAATGTGGAAAACGCCGTTGCGCATCTGGAAAAGCATCAGGTTAAGTGCGAACCGATACGCATCGATCCGTATACCGGGAAGCGCTTTACTTTTTTCAACGATCCGGACGGTTTACCGCTTGAGCTGTATGAGCAGTAAGGCTTGTCATTAAGACGCTCGCCAGGTAACGTTGCCGGGCTAAGTCACTATAAGCATGGATCATGACCACTCTCACGTTGAATACCTCGTTACTCTCTTCTCGCCGTATTCTGGCTGCCTTTAGCGGTGGCCTGGATTCTACGGTGCTTCTGCATCAACTGGTGTTGTGGCGAGAACGCCATCCTGACGTCACGCTGCGTGCTATCCATATTCATCACGGTTTAAGCCCTCATGCTGATAGCTGGGTGCGGCATTGCGAAACCGTATGCGAACGCTGGCAGGTTCCGCTGGTAGTGGAGCGGGTGACGCTGGCGGATAATGGCCTGGGTATCGAGGCCCATGCGCGTGAAGCGCGCTACCGGGCGTTCGCACAGACGCTATTGCCTGGCGAAGTGCTGGCAACCGCGCAGCACCTTGACGATCAGTGTGAAACGTTTCTGCTGGCGTTAAAGCGCGGCAGCGGTCCGGCCGGACTTTCCGCGATGGGAGAACGCTCGCCTTTTGCCGGAACTCTGCTTCTTCGCCCGCTGTTGAGAGAAACGCGGAAGACGCTGGAACAGTGGGCTGTGCGTCATGGCTTATGCTGGATTGAAGATGAAAGCAATCAGGATGACGCCTACGATCGCAATTTTTTACGCCTGCGCGCGCTTCCGCTCTTACAGCAGCGCTGGCCGCATTTTCCTGCGGCGGTAGCCCGTAGCGCGACGCTCTGCGCCGAGCAAGAAAGGCTGCTGGACGAGCTTCTGGCCAGCGATCTTACTGACTGTATCACGGCGGAGGGAACATTGCGGCTCTCTCCATTAATGTCGATGAGCGATGTACGGCGGGCGGCGATTTTGCGTCGCTGGCTGGCGATGCGTAATGCGCCGATGCCCTCTCGCGACGCGCTGGAACGTATCTGGCAGGAGGTGGCGCTGGCGCGCGACGATGCCTCTCCCTGTTTACGCTTTGGCGATCACGAGATTCGCCGTTATCAGTCGCAACTGTGGTGGATTAAATCCGTGGCCGGACAACACGAAACGACGGTCGCCTGGCCCGTCTGGCAAACACCGCTGGCGCTGCCTGCCGGCTTAGGGACGGTACAGCTCGTTCCTGGCGGCGAACTGCGCCGACCGCGAGAGGAAGAATCCGTCAGCATTCGGTTTAAAGCGCCAGGCGTGTTACATATTGTCGGGCGTAACGGTGGACGTAAATTAAAGAAAATCTGGCAGGAGCAGGGGATCCCGCCCTGGCGACGAGACACCACGCCGCTGTTGTTTTACGGCGAAACGCTGATTGCGGCTGCGGGTGTTTTTGTGACGCGTGAGGGAGCAGCAGAAGATAAAGAAGGGGTGAGTCTGGTTTGGCATGCCTGATGGCGCTGCGCTTATCAGGCCTACGTATCGCATGGAACGTAGGCCGGATAAGGTGCTTGCACCACCATCCGGCAACAAAATACTCAGGATTCGCTAACTACCACGGTACCAATTTCCGGGTGGCTGAAACTGGCGATTTTATCGAGACGAAGTTCACAAGACTCGCCGGAAACTTCGGCAAGCAGATATTCTACGTTTTTACGTAAGATCAAATCGTTCGCTTTTGCCTGCAAAACCTCGCCATCTTTTAACGTTAGCGTCAGTATTAAATGATGCATGCAGGCAAGCTCAAGACTATCGTAGTCATCGCAATTAATGGGTTGATACGTTTCATTCATTGACATAATCGCTCACCAGTAAGTTCGCGGCAGCATAAGCTGCCTTTTCCCTGACCGACTCTGAAAGGGCGCTATCTGCCGCCACTTCATTAAGCACTTTCAATACACAACCCAGCGCATCCGGGACATACCCTAAGTCTCCGCTGGCGATTTCCGCATACCGCTTGCGTACTAACTCACAATATTTTTCCACATGCCCTCCTGTCAGCATTCTGACTTAACCGTGGATGCAAGTCTAAGCCTACGAAGTTAAATCTTGTTTAGCAAGGTGACTATACCATACTCATTTGCGCAATATCAGCGCCTGACGCGAGTGGGTAAAAGATTCGTTAACAGCCTTTTAGCGCGGTTTTCGCTACAATGGGCGCCTGATTCGAAAGGAGTTTTCTCATGGCGCTTAAAGCGACAATTTATAAAGCCGTCGTCAATGTGGCTGACCTTGATCGCAACCGGTTTCTGGATGCGGCATTGACGCTGGCGCGTCACCCTTCTGAAACGCAGGAGCGCATGATGCTGCGCCTGTTGGCATGGATAAAATATGCTGATGAACGGTTGCAGTTTACACGTGGGCTCAGCGCGGAAGATGAGCCGGAGGCCTGGCTGCGCAATGATCATTTGGGCATCGATCTCTGGATAGAGCTGGGGCTGCCGGATGAGCGCCGTATTAAGAAAGCCTGTACTCAGGCGAGCGATGTCGCGCTCTTTGCTTATAACTCCCGGGCGGCGCAAATCTGGTGGCAGCAGCATCAAAGCAAGTGCGCGCAGTTCGCTAACCTGTCCGTCTGGTATCTGGATGACGGGCAGCTGGCGCAGCTCAGTGAATTTGCCGATCGTACCATGACGCTACAGGCGACGATTCAGGACGGCGCAATCTGGCTTTCTGATGCTCGGAATAATCTGGAAATACAGCTAACCGCCTGGCAACAGCCCTCATGATTGCCATCTCCCGGACGGTCTCCATAGCCGATAATGAGCTGGAAATTACGGCCATTCGCGCGCAGGGCGCGGGTGGTCAGCACGTAAATAAGACCTCTAGCGCGATTCATTTGCGCTTTGACATTCGGGCCTCTGGCCTGCCAGAGTATTATAAACAGCGTTTGCTGACGGCCAGCCACCATCTGATAAACGATGATGGCGTCATTATCATTAAGGCGCAGGAGTTCCGGAGCCAGGAGCTCAACCGGGAAGCGGCTATCGCCAGGCTGGTTGCCGTCATAAAAGAATTAACCGCGGAGCAGAAAAGCCGTCGCGCAACCCGTCCGACGCGTGCCTCGAAAGAGCGCCGCTTGTCCTCAAAGGCGCAAAAATCTTCTGTAAAGGCGCTTCGCGGCAAAGTTCGTCGTCCACTGGATTGACGGGCAGGAATAGCAATTTCATAAGGATTTTATGGTGAGAACAGCAATATTGTCAGTAGCGGCAGCCTGTACGCTATTTGCATTGATAGGGTGTAATAACCGTGCGGAAGTTGACGCCCTGCAACCTGCGCAGGCGGCGGAATTAAAACCCATGCAGCAAAGCTGGCGCGGCGTGCTGCCCTGTGCGGATTGTGAAGGTATTGAAACGTCACTGTTTCTGGAAAAAGACGGCACATGGGTGATGAACGAGCGCTATCAGGGCGTGCGCGAAGAACCTTCCTCTTTTGCGTCATACGGTACCTGGGCGCGGACGGCGGATAAACTGGTGTTAACCGACAGCAATGGCGAGAAATCGTATTATCGCGCGAAAGGCAATGCGCTGGAGATGCTCGACAGAGAAGGCAATCCGGTGGCTTCGCAGCTTAATTATACGCTGGTGCCTGTTACCGCCAGCCTGCCGGTAACGCCAATGCCGCTGCGTGGTATGTATGTATACAGGGCCGATGCGGCGACCTTTACCGATTGCGCGACCGGAAAACGGCTGCCGGTCGCCAGTAACGCCCAGCTTGAGCGCGGCTATCTGGCGGCGAAAGGTGAAGCGGAAAAACCGGTGCTGCTGACGGTAGAAGGGCATTTTGTGTTAGCCGCGAATCCGGACACGGGCGAGCCGGTAAAAACGCTAATAGCTGATAAAAATGTGAAGTTTGCGCCGGGTAAGGATTGCACTCACTAATAAAAGGCCTCGCAGGGTGCGAGGCCTTTACATATCTGCCGGATGGCGCCGGGCAATCCCAACAAAATGTCGTTTAGCCTTTAATGGCCTTGACCAGATAATCAACGATATCGCCGGTTTTAATAAGCGATTTTTCACCGCTACGACGGTATTTATACTCAATATCGTCGTTATCCAGGTTGCGATCGCCAATCACGATAGTATGTGGAATACCAATCAGCTCCATATCGGCAAACATCACGCCCGGGCGCTCTTTACGGTCGTCCATCAGCACTTCAATGCCCTGCGCGCGCAATTCGCTGTACAGCTTTTCCGCCAGCTCCTGCACACGGAAGGATTTGTGCATATTCATCGGCAGAATAGCGACCTGGAAAGGCGCAATGGCGTCAGGCCATACAATGCCGCGCTCGTCAAAGTTCTGCTCGATAGCCGCGGCAACGACACGTGTTACGCCGATACCGTAACAGCCCATTGTCAGGATCTGGTTACGGCCATCTTCACCCTGAACGGAGGCTTTCAGCGCTTCTGAGTACTTGGTACCTAACTGGAAGATGTGACCCACTTCGATACCGCGTTTGATAAGCAACGTTCCCTGACCATCCGGACTCGGATCGCCGGCGACTACGTTACGGATGTCGGCAACAACAGGCGTCGCCACATCGCGATCCCAGTTAATACCAAAGTAGTGTTTACCGTCGATGTTAGCGCCAGCGGCAAAATCGCTCATGGCGGCAACGGTACGATCGATGATGACCGGAATCGGCATATTGACCGGGCCGAGGGAGCCAGGGCCGGCATTAATTACGGCGCGAATCTCTTCTTCAGTAGCGAAGGTCAGCGGGCTGGCAACGTGCGGCAGTTTTTCCGCTTTAACTTCATTCAGTTCATGATCGCCGCGAACCAGCAGAGCCACCAGCGGAGACTTGCTGTCTTTCACCGCTTTCACCAGCAGCGTTTTTACCGTTTTTTCAATTGGCAGGTTGAATTGTTCCACCAGCTCCGCGATGGTTTTGGCATTTGGCGTATCGACCAGAGTCATTTCCTGCGTCGCCGCTGCGCGCGGCGTTTGCGGCGCGATAGCTTCTGCCAGTTCAATGTTAGCCGCGTAATCAGAAACATCAGAGAAAACGATATCGTCTTCGCCGCTTTGCGCCAGCACCTGGAATTCATGCGAGGCGTTGCCGCCGATAGAACCGGTATCGGCCTGTACCGCGCGGAAATCCAGCCCCATACGGCTGAAGATACGGCTATACGCGGCGTACATGGCGTCATAGGTTTCCTGCAACGATTCCTGAGAGGTATGGAAAGAGTAAGCATCTTTCATCAGGAATTCGCGCGAACGCATCACGCCAAAGCGCGGACGCACTTCATCACGGAATTTGGTCTGGATTTGGAAGAAGTTCAGCGGCAACTGCTTATAAGAGCTGAGTTCATTACGCACCAGGTCGGTGATAACTTCTTCGTGGGTCGGGCCGAGTACGAACGGACGCTCGCCACGGTCGACAAAACGCAGCAGTTCCGGACCGTACTGTTCCCAACGACCACTCTCTTGCCACAGGTCGGCTGGCTGAACGACTGGCATCGACACCTCGATAGCACCGGCGTTGTTCATCTCTTCACGCACGATGTTTTCGACTTTTTTCAGGACGCGCAGGCCGGTCGGCAGCCAGGTATATAACCCGGAGGCGAGCTTGCGGATCATCCCGGCGCGCAGCATCAGCTGGTGGCTGATAACCTCGGCGTCGGCAGGTGTCTCCTTCAGAGTGGAGAGCAGGTATTGGCTAGTACGCATGTTGTTACGGTTCCAGTTGAACGATCGAACAGGCTCAATGTGAGCCTGATACAAAAAAAGTGATTTAGTTTACCAGCGTGCAAGAGATGTCAAAAGAGAAGGGCGTGAAATTACCGTGGTTCCAGCGCAAACACTTCAAATCCGGTGTTAACCACACGCCAGCGCACGTTAAAATCATGCAGCCAGACGGCATAGGTTTTGCCCGTCTCTTCACCCTTACGATAAGCCGGGCGAGGATCTTGCGCCAGCACATCGCAAATAAATGTCCGTAGCTGCGGATAACGCCTTTCCAGCGTCGTAAGCTGTTGAGCCACCTCAGCGGTAAAACTCACGGGCATTTCAGCTATCGGCGCCTGTTGCGCATAGCTGGCGGCGGCGTCCGGTAAGGCCTCGGCAAACGGTAAATACGGTTTAATATCCACCACCGGCGTGCCATCCACCAGATCCAGACTGCCTAATTTCAGAATTACGCTCTCTTTCCGGCACTCGATACCTTTTAGCGCAACGAGCGACATGCCAATCGGATTGGGGCGGAACGTGGAGCGCGTGGCAAAAACGCCCATTCTGGCGTTACCGCCAAGACGGGGCGGACGAACTGTTGGCCGCCAGCCGCCGTCCATCGTCTGATGAAAAACGAAAAGTACCCACAAATGGCTGAACGCTTCCAGGCCGCGAACGGCATCGGCCTGGTTGTAAGGCGCTATCAGATGCAGTTCGCCGCAGGCGCTTTTGACCAGACCAGGCTGGCGCGGAACGGCGAATTTTTCTTTATAGGGGGAGCGAATAACTCCGATTTGTTCAAACTGAAAGCTGCTCATTTCGCCGAAATATTCAGGGCGGACCCGATACAAACCGCCTGACGGTAGCAGCCTGGCGTGCCGCTGGTAATTTCACAGCTGTGCAGCAGGACGGCGTTGGCTTTCATTTTAGATGCATTAATCTGCATACGCTTGCGCGCAGTTGGAATGTTAGGCGGAGAGTCTTGATTTGTCGCCTGGCAGGATTCGCCGCTAACTTCGCCAAGATCGCGGAAAGGTTTGCCGACTAAGTCTTCAGCATTGGTGTAAATCCTGACGGGAGCGGCACGCGGCGCTTTAGGTTTCTCCGGCTCCGCTTTTGGCGGGGTTGCGGTGCTTTGAACGGGTTCAACAGGGGATCTGCTTAGCATGGAACAACCGCCCAGCATGAGTGCCAATAAACAGATCGGTAAAGCACGCATAATATTTCCTCAATGAATGTTCTAATTGCCAGATATTGAATCAGGAGCTTGCATAAATGACAAGACGGGCAATAGCCCGTCCTGAATAATATTACAGATTGTGGAATCAGCCTAAAACTTACCAGCCTTTCACCGCACCGCCATTAAAAACTTTATTTGCGGCTTCGTACACTTCATCAGACTGGTAAGCCTGAACGAATTTTTTCACATTCTCGGCGTCTTTGTTATCTTCACGCGTCACGATCAGGTTAACGTACGGAGAATCTTTATCTTCAACGAAGATACCGTCTTTCGCTGGCGTCAGGCCAATCTGGCTGGCGTAAGTCGTATTGATGACCGCTAACGCGATCTGCGCGTCATCCAGCGAACGCGGCAACTGCGGCGCTTCCAGCTCAACAATTTTCAGATTTTTCGGGTTTTCCACGATATCCAGCGAGGTAGGAAGCAGACCGACGCCGTCTTTCAGTTTAATCAGCCCTACTTTTTGCAGCAGCAACAGGGAACGACCAAGGTTGGTCGGGTCGTTAGGCACAGCGACCTGGGAACCGTCCTTGAGCTCATCCAGAGATTTGATTTTTTTGGAATATCCTGCAATGGGATAGACAAAAGTCTTACCAACGGAAACCAGTTTGTAGCCGCGATCTTTGATTTGCTGATCCAGATACGGTTTGTGCTGGAAGGCATTGGCATCGATATCGCCTTTGCTCAGCGCTTCATTAGGCAGAACATAATCATTAAAGGTCACCAATTCCACGTCCAGGCCGTATTTTTCTTTCGCGACTTTCTGCGCGACTTCGGCAACTTGCTGCTCTGCGCCAACGATTACGCCGACTTTAATATGATTCGGATCTTTTTCATCCTGACCGCAACCCGCAAGTGCCAGAGAACCAATCAGAGCACCCACTGCCGCAAAGGTTTTGAATTTGAACGCCATGCTTATTTCCTTAATGAGTATTTGTGTTGTGTTTAACGTTACTTATGCGTGACAGCCCTGACGATGCGATCGCCGGATAACTGAATTAAATAAACCAGAACGACGAGTAATACCAGCACCGTATTCATCACGGTAGCATTGTATCCAATATAACCGTACTGATAGCCGATTTGACCGAGGCCGCCTGCGCCGACGGCGCCGCCCATTGCGGAGTAACCGACCAGGGTGATCAGTGTAATGGTTGCCGCATTCACCAGACCAGGCAGCGCTTCCGGTAAAAGGATTTTACGTACAATTTGCAGCGGCGTGGCGCCCATCGCTCGCGAGGCTTCAATCAGCCCGGCAGGGATCTCTAACAACGCATTTTCCACCATACGGGCGATAAAAGGCGCGGCGCCGACGGTCAGCGGTACAATCGCGGCCTGCAAACCAATGGAGGTGCCGACAATTATTCGGGTAAAAGGAATCATCCACACCAGCAGGATGATAAAGGGAATCGAGCGGAAAATATTGACCACCGCAGAGAGGGAGCGATACAGCCTGGCGTTCTCCATAATCTGCCCCGGGCGCGTAACATACAGCAATACGCCGACCGGCAGGCCAATCACGAAACCGAAGAAACCGGAGACAAAGGTCATCGCCAGCGTTTCCCAGACGCCACGAACCAGTAACCACATCATTGCCTCAGACATAACCCAGTACCTCTACTTTCACATGGTGATCCTGCAGCCAGGCAATTGCGGCTTGCGTCTCTTCTTGTGTGCCGTGCATTTCCGTTAGCATAATGCCGAACTTCACACCGCCCGCGTAATCCATCTGCGCGCTGATAATATTATTGTTCACGTTGAAACGACGCGCGGTTTCAGAAAGCAGCGGGGCATCCACAGACTGTCCGGTGAATTCCATGCGCAGCATCGGCACGCTGTCAGTTTCCGGCGACGCTTTCAAACGCGCCTGGTAATCTTCCGGAATGTCCAGGTGCAGAGTGGACTGAATAAACTTCTGCGCCAGCGGCGTTTTAGGATGCGAGAAGACTTCGCTGACCGTATCCTGCTCAATAAGCTCGCCATTACTGATAACGGCAACGCAGTCGCAGATACGTTTCACGACATCCATTTCATGAGTGATAAGCAGAATCGTCAACCCCAGACGACGGTTGATATCTTTCAGCAATTCCAGAATCGAACGGGTCGTTGCGGGATCAAGCGCGCTGGTGGCTTCATCGCACAGCAACACTTTTGGATTACTGGCTAACGCGCGGGCAATCGCGACACGCTGTTTCTGACCGCCGGAAAGATTTGCCGGATAGCTGTCGTGCTTGTCGCCAAGACCGACTAAATCCAGCAGCTCTGTGACACGGCGTTTGATCTCTTCCTTTGGTGTGTTATCCAGTTCCAGCGGCAACGCGACGTTGCCAAACACGGTACGGGAAGAGAGCAGGTTAAAATGTTGGAAAATCATGCCGATTTGACGGCGAGCTTTGGTCAACTCAGACTCTGAAAGCGTTGTTAGCTCCTGACCGCCGACCTGAACGCTACCTTCGGTTGGGCGTTCAAGTAAGTTAACGCAGCGGATAAGCGTACTTTTACCGGCGCCGGAGGCGCCAATGACGCCGTAAATTTGTCCGGCAGGGACATGCAGGCTGACATTGTTCAGCGCCTGAATGGTGCGCGCCCCCTGCTGGAACACTTTGGTAATATTCGAAAGTTTAATCATTGATTCTTTATTATCGTAATGAAATGAGCGGAGGCATTTTCGTCTGCCTAATACGGTCAACGCCGTCAACAGAATGGATGTTAAGGCATCCAGACGTCTAAATCAATCAGGCTTTATACGATGAGCACTTTCTTGCCTGCTGAAACATGCGATACTAGCGCCACTTGCTTTACTCAGGAGCTATAAAAGGTGGCAAAGTCTGTACCCGCAATTTTTCTCGACCGTGACGGCACCATTAATGTGGATCACGGCTACGTACATGAAATCGATGCATTCGAGTTTATAGACGGTGTTATTGACGCGATGCGCGAGCTAAAAAAAATGGGCTATGCGTTGGTGGTGGTGACAAACCAGTCCGGAATCGCGCGCGGCAAATTCACTGAGGCGCAGTTTGAAACGTTAACCGAATGGATGGACTGGTCGTTGGCGGATCGCGATGTTGATTTGGACGGCATCTATTATTGTCCTCACCATCCGCAGGGCAGTATAGAAGAGTTCCGTCAGGTATGTGATTGTCGCAAGCCGCATCCAGGAATGCTTATCTCGGCGCGTGATTTCCTGCATATCGATATGGCGGCTTCTTATATGGTGGGAGACAAGCTGGAAGATATGCAGGCGGCAGCGGCGGCAAATGTCGGGACAAAAGTGCTGGTGCGTACGGGCAAACCGGTCACGGCAGAAGCAGAAAACGCGGCGGACTGGGTGTTAAACAGCCTTGCTGACCTGCCATCAGCGATAAAAAAGCAGCAAAAATAAGCGTTATGGATAAAAGATGAGCGGTTAAAACAAAAATGCATTTTTCCGCTTGTCTTCCTGAACCGACTCCCTATAATGCGCCTCCATCGACACGGCGGATGTGAATCACTTCACACAAACAGCCGGTCGGTTGAAGAGAAAAATCCTGAAATTCAGGGTTGACTCTGAAAGAGGAAAGCGTAATATACGCCACCTCGCAACGGTGAGCGAAAGCCGCGTTGCACTGCTCTTTAACAATTTATCAGACAATCTGTGTGGGCACTCGAAGATACGGATTCTTGACGTCGCAAGACGAAAAATGAATACCAAGTCTCAAGAGTGAACACGTAAT